>NZ_JBPPGJ010000011.1:0-222426 GCF_051594765.1 Oryzibacillus soli | reverse complement strand
CTGGTGGAGGGAAGGCCGAGTGGGCGGGCGCGCGTGGGGGCAATCGGCGGCAGAATTGCCGCTGGCTGTTCCGGCGCCCAGTCGTGGGCGCGAACGAGCGGCAAAGATGCCGCTGGGGGACGGCGAGGCCGAGTGGTCGGCCGCTGGTAGGGCAATCTGCTGCATAATTGCCGCTTGCTGTCCTTGCGCTTGGCCGGAGGCGCGAACGAGCGGCAAATATGCCGCTGGTGGACGGCGAGGCCGAGTGGGCGGGCGCGAGGAGGGCAATCGGCGGCAGAATTGCCGCTGGCTGTCCCGGCGCCCAGCCGTAGGCGCAAACGAGCGGCAAATATGCCGCTGGAGTTACAAAAGAGAGCAGGAGGAGCATTCAATATGAAACAATGGATTATTGCCGTGGACGGCAGCGGGGATTATAGTTCCGTCCAAGCGGCTATAGATGCGCTGCCCGAGGGGCGGACGGAGCGAGTGGAGCTTCTAGTGCGCAAGGGCGTGTATCGGGAGAAGATCATCATCCCGAAGGGTAAGCCCCCGATCCGGATGATCGGCGAGGGTGCAGAGGAGACGGTGCTCTCCTGGGGCGACTATGCCCGGATGCCGGGGCCGGACGGTCGGGAGCTGGGAACGGGCCGGACGGCCACGTTACAGATTTTGTCCGATGACTTCACGATGGAGCATATGACGGTGGAGAATACGGCAGGTCATGGCCGGCCGGTCGGGCAGGCGGTGGCTCTGTATGTGCTGGGAGACCGGCAGGTGTTCCGGCACGTCCGGCTGTTGGCCAACCAAGACACTCTCTACACCGGCAGCGGCCGACACCTGTACGAGGAGTGCTACATCGAAGGGCACGTGGACTACATCTTCGGAGCGGCGACGTGTGTGTTCGACCGATGTGAGATATGCTCCCTGCGGGGCGGCTATATTACGGCGGCCTCCACCCCGGAGGGCCAGGAATACGGATACGTCTTCCTGGATTGCCGCCTGACGGCCAAGGAGGACGAGGAGATCGTCTATCTGGGCCGGCCTTGGCGACCCTTCGCCCGCACCTTGTTCATCCGGTGCTGGATGGGGCTCCATATCAAGCGCGAGGGCTGGGACAACTGGGGCAAGAAGGACGCCGAACAAACGACCCGTTACGGCGAATACGGCAGCTACGGCCCGGGCATGCAGCATGCGGACCGCGTCGGCTGGGCCGTCTCCGTGACGGAGGAGGAGGCGCAGAGCCTGACGGTGGAGCGCATCCTAAGCGGTACGGACGGCTGGAGGCCGTAACATCTGTACGGGAAAGCAACATAACACGAAATGAAGGAGCCGAATCTGATGAGCATGTGGAGCCCGGATGTATTTATGAACAAGCTGTACCGTGATACGGTGGAGAAGAGCTATGACCGTACGGCGGGCGGAGGCACGGCCCTGGTGGCCAAGCAGGAGGAGCTTCGCCGGAGGCTGTCTGCCGCACTGGGCACGTTCCCGGAGCAGCCGGCCCCGTTGGAGCCGGAGCTGCTGGAGACGTTCCGGCATGAGGGGCTGATCGTGGAGAAGCTGGCCTACTCCACCTTCGAGGGACTTCGGGTGCCGGTCTATGCCCTCTACCCGGAGGTCCGATCCGGCCGTCTCCCGGCTGTATTGGCCTGCCATGGCCACGGTATCGGACAGCGGGCCGCCCTCGGGATGAATCCGGACGGCACCTTCGCCCAGGATCCGGGCATCCACAACCGGTTCGCCGTGCAGCTGGCCCAGCGGGGTATGTTCGTCCTCGTGCCGGAGATCCTCGGCTTTGGAGACCGGCGCCTGCGGGAGGCCGTGGAAGCCGATCCGGAGGCCAAGACCTCCAGCTGCGCGCCCATCTCCAACCTGCTGATGCTGTGCGGGATGACCATCGCCGGCTTCCGGGTCTATGAGGCCAGGCGCGCCTTGGACTATTTGGCCTCCCGGCAGGAGGCGGACCCGCAGCGGATCGGGGCGCTAGGCTTCTCCGGCGGCGGGTTGGTGGCCTCCATGGCGGCAGCGCTGGACCCGAGGATCCGGGCGACCATCATCTGCGGCTACACCAATACCTTCGAGGGCAGCATTCTGGACCGCCCCCACTGCATCGACAATTATGTGCCCGGCATTCTGCACCTGGCCGAGCAGCCGGAGCTGATGGGGCTGATGGCGCCCCGTCCGCTGTTCGTCGAATCGGGCTTGGACGACAAGGTATTCCCGGTGGAGTCCACCCGGGAAGCCATCGGCCGGCTCCAGGCCCTATACCGGAGCTTCGGCGCGGAGGAGCGGTTGCAGTCGGACCTGTTCCCGGGCAAGCACGAGATCTCGGGACGCCATTCCTTCGACTGGCTGCGGGAGCAGCTTGAGGAGACAATCGCATAGAGGATTAACGGGGAGCCACGCGGCGAGTGGGCTCCCTTTTTTTTGTGGCATAGCGGCCTTCATTCACGAGGACCCGCGTGTTGGGCAGCCTTCATCCCTACCCTGATATCATCGAACCGGTTTGATTCTAAAGAACGTGTAAATGGGCCGCGGTTTACAATTTCTTTAGCCCCAGTTGAAGCTTGGATAATAAAACCGGTTTACCATTAGGGACGTAGCATACACGGCAGGGGGCAGAGACGCATTGGCAACGATTCAGGATGTCGCGAAGGCTGCAGGAGTGTCGAAGAGCACCGTATCCAACGTGTTCTCGAAGAAAAGGCCGATCAGCAAGGAGGTGGCCGACCGCGTGCTGGATGCGGCGAGGGAGCTGAACTACAAGCCCAACTACTGGGCGCGTACCCTGGCCAGCAAGGAAACCCGCATCGTGGGGCTCAGCATGGAGGGAGAACGGGTCCGGTTCAGCGCCTTCCACATGACGCTGTTGAACGGAGTCCTGAAGGAGTGCTGCAGCCGGGGTTACCGCCTGCTGGTAAATACGCTGCCCAAGGACTTCTCCAGCCAGCCCGAAAATTGGTCCTCCGATCCCATCGACGGAGAAATTCTGCTGGACCCGGTAGTGAAGGATCCCCGGCTCCGGGAGAGGCTCGCAGGCCCCATTCCGGTGGTCGTCGTCGGAAGGCCGCCCGGAGAGTATGAAGCCAAGGTGTCCTACGTGGATAACGATAACGTAGGAGCCGGCTTCTGCGCAACGGAGTATCTGCTGCAGCTGGGACACCGGCACATTCTGTTCCTGAATGCGCCCAGGAACCGGACGGTCTCCCAGGACCGGGAGGCCGGGTGCCGCATGGCGATGGAGGCCGTGAGCCTCCAGACGGACCCGCGGCGGATGGTCTATAAGCCGAGCCGGGGGAACTCCGTGGAGTACGGCTATCGTATGGCGCTTCAGCATCTCACGGCACAGCCCCGGGTCACGGCCATCCTGACGGATACGGACAAAGTGGCGCTGGGCGTCTACCAGGCTGCAGCGGAGCTCCGGCTGTGCATCCCCGGCGATCTGTCCGTGCTCTCCTTCAGCGTGGAGCCCGATCACGGAGCCGAATTCACGCCGACGCTCAGCTGCGTTCGCTTGAACGGCGAGCTCCTGGGCAGCGAAGCAGCCAAGCTCCTGATCGACGGCTGCACCGCACCATCCCGCGTCATCAAGCGGGTGACGATTCCATCGGAGCTTCTGCTTCGGGAGTCCTGCAGCCCGCCCCCCGGCCTGGTTCCCATCATGAACTCCGCTTCCCGACTCGAAATAACCTAACATTCGAACCCTAACGAAACCCTATCAAAGGAGCGAAATCATGCTGAAAAAAGGCTTGAAGTCCAGTTTGGCCGTTGCATTGTCCTCCATCCTCCTGCTTACGGCCGCCGCTTGCGGCAGCACGAGTGAAGAGAAGGCGGAGGGCTCCGCCCCCGCCTCCGGAAGTCCCTCCACCGCCGGCGGTTCCACGGCGGAGACCAAGGCCGCGAAGCCGAAGGAGCTTCGCATGATGGTGGGCGTCATCGGCGGGAAGACGCCGGAGGAGCATACGCTGTTCGAGAAGGAAGTGGAACGGCTGACAGGCATTAAGGTGAAGATGGAGAAGCCGGGCGGGAACATGAACGACAAGCTTTTGCCTGCCATCTCATCCGGTGAGAAGTATGACCTGATCCAGGTGGACAAGCCGCTGATGGAGATCCTGTTCGACCAAGGGGTGCTGATGCCGCTGGATGACAAGATCCGGGCGTCCTCGGTCCTCTCCGATCCCGCAGTGTTCCCGGCCAACGAATGGAAGCAGGTCAAGCTGAAGGACGGGAAGCGCTACGGCATCTTCACCAAGTTCCAGGGAGGAACCATGCCGACGGTCCGCCAGGACTGGATGGAGAAGCTCAGCCTGAAGGAGCCGAAGACGCTGGATGACTACTATCAGGTGCTGAAAGCCTTCAAGGAGAAGGATCCGGACGGCAACGGCAAGGACGATACCTATGGTCTGACCACGGCGGGACTGTACGAAATTCAGGGCTTCATGAGTGGCGCAGGAGTCAAGGCCGGCTATGTCATGAAGGAGGGGAAACGGACTGTTCCTTACGCGACGGAAGCGGCGGTTCCGGTATTTGAATGGTTCGCCAAGCTGTACAAGGAAGGCATCCTGGATCCGAACTTCGCCACCAATGATTCCGGCAAGATGAGGGACCTGTTCCTGACGGACCGGGTCGGAATGGTTACCTACTGGGACGCATGGGTGGGAATGTTCAACAATACCCGGCTGCAGAAGGATCCGGCGACCACCTTCAAGGCCAAGGGCCTGACTCCTGCCGAGGGCCCGGACGGGAAGATCATCATGCGCCGCGGGGACCCCAACGTATGGGTCATTCCGGTGAACGCTCCCGATCCGAAGACCGCCATGGAATTCATCGAGTTCTGGAGCACGGAGAAGGGGAATGTGCTGGGAACCTTGGGAATCGAGGGCCAAGATTACACCGTCAAGGACGGTAAAGTGGAGCTGACCCAGACGGGCAAGGAACACAGTATGGACCACGGCTCCCCGTTCGTCTACAACACCAAGTGGAAAAATCCCTTCGGCCTGCTGCCCGGGGTGAAGGAAGCCCAAGAGCTCGTACTGAAGCATGGGACGCTGGAGACCACGGGCAGCAGCTGGAAGGAAGTGGAGAAGATCTTGAACAATTACGCCCTCCAGGCCATGCAGGGCAAGCTGCCTGCCGCCGAGGCTGTGAAGAAGATGGATCAGGAGCTAAGAGCGGCCAAGCTGATCGATTGATCGGATGCGTGCATCGGCGGAGGATTAGGACGGCCGCAAGTGGAGGAGAGCGATGAGAGCGCTAAGACGCAACGCCGTATTTTACCTGATGATGGTTCCGGTCTTCATCTACTTTGTGACGTTCTGTTACTATCCGCTGGCCCGGGGGCTTCTGATCAGCTTCCAGAAGTTTCGCGTCATCGGGGACCGGCCTTTTGTCGGATGGGCGAATTATGAGCACGTGCTGCACGACCCGAATTTCTGGAGAATGCTCGGGAATACCTTCGTCATCGGCGGGGGCATCCTGCTGCTGGGGTTCGCGGCGCCCTTGGCCGTGGCCTTGTCCTTAAGCGAGATCTCGAGGACCTGGTTCAAGAAGCTGACGCAGATGGTGCTCTACATCCCGCATCTGTTCTCGTGGGTTGTCGTAGCCGGGCTGTGGATCTTCATGCTGACTCCGGACGGCGGGCTGGTGAACGAGATCCGCGCCTGGTTCGGCGGCAGGCCGATCCACTTTCTCGCAGAGAAGGATTACGGTCGTTGGATGATGGTGCTGTCCGCCGTATGGAAGGATGCGGGCTACGTCTGCATCATCTATCTGGCCTCCATCGTGAGCTTGAATCCGTCGCTCTTCGAGGCGGCGCGGATCGACGGAGCCAACCGCTGGAAGCTGGTCCGCTACCTGACCCTCCCCCAGCTGGTGCCGACCATGAAGATCGTCATGATGCTGAATACGATGGGCATCCTGCGTATCTTCGATCAGATCCTGGTGATGAAAAATCCCGCCATCGAACGTTCCGTCGATGTAATCATGATCTACACGTACGAATCGGGGATTCTCAAATTCGACATGGGAGTGGCCAATGCGGCCAGCTTCCTGGTCATTATGTTGACACTTATGCTGACGCTGGTTGTCCGCCGGGCAACCCGCTACGACGAGGGGTGAGACCATGCCGAATTCAAGATCGTCTCTCCTACAGAGCCTCCGGACCGCCAAGCCCGCTGTCCCCGGAATGCTGTTCGACATGGCCAATGTGCTGTTCCTGCTGCTGCTCTTATCGACGATGGTCATCCCGTTATGGAATACGGTGGCGGTGTCCTTTTCCACGAGCTTCGATTCGATGGAGCCCCGGATCATTCTATGGCCCAAGGAGTTCAGCGTGGAGGGATATGTGACGGTGTGGAACCGGATCAAGCTGTGGCAGCCGTTCTGGAACAATACCATCGTGACGGTAGCGGGGACCGCGGGGCATGTCCTCCTGTGCGCCATGGCCGGTTACGTCCTGATCCAAAAGGAGCTTCCGGGCCGGAGCTTCATGGTAACGTTCCTCTTGGTCACCATGATGGTACCCTTCGAAACCATCATGATCCCGGTGTATGTGGTGAACAAGGAACTGGGCCTCTTGAACAGCCTCTGGGCCATTATCATCAACGGGATGGTATCGGGGTTCAGCGTGCTCCTGATGAGGAACTACTTCTTGTCGGTGCCGATAGAGATGGCCGAATCGTCCCGTCTGGACGGAGCGGGAGAGCTTCGGATTTTCCTGACCCTCTATCTGCCCTTGGCGTCTGCGGGGCTTGCTACGGTGACGCTGTTCGAATTTGTGGGCAAGTGGAATCACTTTAACTCTGCCGTGCTGTTCTTGAGCGATTCCTCCAAATTCACCCTGCAGATCGCGTTGAAGTCGCTGATCATCGAGACCTCTTCCACCTCCAGCAACTATCTCATTACGAACAATGTCCGGATGGCCGGCATTGTCCTTGCGCTATTACCGCTTCTGGCCGTGTATCCGTTCATGCAGCGCTTTTTCGTTCAGGGCATCATGGTGGGAGCCACCAAGGAGTAGGAGGGAGACATCGTGCTGCTAAGGATGACCCGGGACATCCGTCCCGATGAGCAAGGCTTCTATCTGGAGGTTCCGTTCCAGGTGCCGGAGGGCGTAGCGTCCATCGCGGTCCGTTACGAGGTGGAGGGGGAGAACAGCGTCATGGACCTGGGGATCCGGGACATGGACAAGGTGCGGGGCTGGAGCGGAGGGGCTCGGAAGAGCTTCGAGCTGGGACGGGAGCAGGCGACGCCGGGCTACCGTGCCGGTTTCATCCCGGCGGGAGAGTGGGCGGTTCTGCTGGGGGCCTACAAGGTCGGGGTGGAAGGCTGCAGGGTGCAGCTGTCGGTGGAGCTTCGGATGGAGGAAGCGCGGTGGCTCTGCGGGGAGCTTCATGCCCATACGGACCACAGCGACGGGGCCTTCAGCCTGGAGGAGGCCATTCGGCTGGCGAAGTCGGCGGGATTGGATTTCCTGGCCTTAACCGACCACAATACCGTGAGTCAAAATCTGTCGCGTCCCCGCTCGGACGCCGGATTGGTACTGATCCCCGCCATGGAGCTGACGACGAACGCGGGACACTGCAACCTCTACGGGGTGGAGGAGCCGGTTGATGATTTCCGTGCCGTTACCCCGGAGCAGCTGGCAGAGCGGATCCGGTCGGCCAAGGAGCGCGGGGCTTACGTATCCTTGAACCATCCGCATTGCGGCAGCTGCGGCTGGCATTGGGGCTTTGGCGTGAGCCACGACTGGGTGGAGATCTGGAACGGCCCATGGCGGGAGGATAACAGGCGAACCTTGGAGTGGTGGCAACGGGAGCTGGCAGGAGGCCGCAAGCTCCCCGCTGTGGGCGGCAGCGACTTTCACCGGGAGCATCCCCATATCCGGCACGGCATGCCCTGCAGCTGGGTGCGGGCCATGAGCCGCTCCGCCGCAGGGATTCTGGAGGCGGTGAACCGGGGGCATGTCACGGTCAGCTATGCCCCGGACGGTCCTAGGCTGGAGCTTACGGCCGGGGAGTATCTCCTGGGGGACACGGTTCCCGCCGAACAAGCCGACGGTCTGACCCTGATGCTCCAGGCGGACAAGGGGCTGAAGCCGGGGGACCGGATCCGGCTCCTGAGCGACCGGGGGACGGAGGCGGAGTGGGAGGCGGACGGCGGTCCGGGTGGATTCCGGGCCGCGATACCTATGGAGTCCCGCCTGTTCTACCGGGCGGAGCTGTGGAGACGCTGGGAAGGGATGGGGGAAGAGGAGCTTTTGGCTGCGGTCACCAACCCGATCTATATCCGATAACGAACGAACCCGCCTCTCCTTCCGGATGGGCGGGTTCGTTCCGTATAGGGGCCTTACGCATGTGGCCGAAGGATCAATCGGGGGTCGGCTTCCCGTTCTGCTTCTTGTATTCACCCGGGGTGATCCCCTCGGTCTTGCGGAAGGAGCGGATGAAGTTCTGCGAGTTGTTGTAGCGCAGCCGTTCGGAGATCTCCTTCACCGACAGCTCCGTCTCCGTCAGCCAGTGTTTGGCCATCTGATGCCGGTATTGGGCGAGATAAGCCCCGAAGGGCATATTCATCTCCTTGCGGAACAGCGTGTTCAGGTAGTTGGCATTGTAATGGAGCTGTTCGGCGCAGGAGTCGATGGACAGGTCCGTCTCGAACTGCTCCTCGATCATCTGCACCATATGCTGGGCCAGCTGCTGGTGCCGGGATTCCGTCCGGTCCCGGATATGGGCGACCAGGGGCTGCACCATGGTGGAATCGAACCAGAACCGGGCCTCCTCCGGGGACTTCAGCCGGAACAGCTGGTCGAACCAGGACTGCTCCAGGTCGCCGGTCTGCTCCGACTTGATGCCGAAGCTCTGCATCAGGCCCAGCAGGTCGATCAGGAGACGGATCAGCACGAAGGGCTGAACGGCGCCCTGGTTCTGGTTCTGTCCAGCTGCCTGACCGTGCCCCTGGCTCCATCCGTCGAAGGCACTGCCTACGATGGCGTCCAACTGCCGGCTCACCGTTTCGCGGTCCCCCTGCTTGATGGCCTCGAAGAGCCGGGTCTCCAGCTCTTGCGGGAACGCCACGTGCAGGCCGTGGTCCTCGCCCAGATCGCTGAAGTAATGGACCTCCTCGTCCTGGTCGCGGATACCGTAGTGGAGCGCCTCCATACCTTCCTCAAAAGCGCGGGGGGCCAGACTCCACTCCCGGAACGGGTTGCTGACGCCGATGCGGACCGGCAGGTTCAAGTAATCGTTGGCCGCTGCGACGATCTGCCGGGCGATGCCGTTCATCTCGTTCGTGAAGGTCTCCGTCTCTTCGCTGTCCGCGAAGATCAGAGTGACCTGGGCTTGTCCGATCAGGATCGGATAGAGCCGTTTGTGCGGTGGGATCAGCTCCCCGACGATATTATTGACGGCGAACATGAGGAGATCGCGGTCTTTTTCCTCGTAGCGGGTATGGTCGAGGCTCTTGATCTGCAGCGCCAGCACGGCAAAAGGTCCTCCTGCCGGCAGCTGCGGCAGCCCGAAGGCCTCCAGGTGCCGCAGAATCTCGGCCTCCTTCAGATGCCCCTGGAACAGGCGCACCATGAAGAGGATGCGGGATTGCTCCACATGTCCGTGAAGTTTGCTCTCCAGCTCCGACTTGGTGTAGATCAGGCGGCTCAGCTGCTCGCCGATGTACCGGAGCTCGCCGACGCGTTGCTGGCCGGGCTTGTCGTTGGTTTCCTTGGCCACCAGCTGGTACAGGTTCAGGATGGGCAGGAACAGGCGCTTGGAGCCGCTCCAGGAGATGAAGAGGAACAGCGCCAGGAGAATCAGGCAGATATAGATCGTGAACCAGCCGATCTCCCTGGAGGGGCGGGTCAGCTCGCCCAGGGTGACGACCGACAGGTAGACCCAGTTGTTATACTCGGATCTGCTGTAGGTGATGCTGTAGTCGGTCCGGTCCAGCGACCATTGCAGCTGTCCGGAGGGAGAGCGCTCGATCTCACGGGTTACCGCTTCCCGGATGCCGCTCATCTGCCCGGCGGTCAGATTCCCCTCCGAGGCGATGATCTGCTGCTTCTCATCCAGAACAGCCACGAATTCCGACTGACGGTCCAGGGCGAACAGCTTCTCCAGGTTGCAGGACGGTATGGTGACATCATACAGGCCCGTCTGCTCGTAAGCGGAAACCGGCAGCTTGCGGATATAGTGGACGGTGGATTCACAGCCGTTCGGATTCACGGCGGTAGAGGAGCCGGAAGCGGCACCGGTCCCGGTTCCGCCGGATGGGGCGGGGACCACTCTCCACTCGCTGGTCCGGGCGTTCTCGGCCAGTTGGATGAAGGGGGCGGCACCGGCCCAATCGCTCAACCGGTTCATGCCGGTGTTATTGATGATCCAGTTGCCCTCTTTGCTGAACAGGGTAATGTCCGTGATGCCGCTGTCCAGGGTCTGCAGGTGGTTCAGCTCTTCCTTCATCATGTTATAGAGGTCGAATTGGAAGGGGGAGAGCGGCTCGTAGTACCCGGCCTTCAAGGTATTGGAGCGGAGAAAGTGGGTCGAAGAGCGTTCGACGGTCACGAGCAGCTGCTCGATGCTGGACTGAAGCTGCTTGACGTTCAAAACCTTCTCCCGGCTGACACTCTCCAGCACGATGCCGGAGGACTTGAAGTACGAGAAGCTGCCCAGGATCAGGACGGGCACGGCGGCTATGGCGAAGCAGAAGAGAGCAAATTTGGGATGGTCGTTGAACAGAAACTTGCTCTTCAGACGGGACAAGATGCTGGCGCGGGGAACTGCCATGGGACCTGCGGCCTCCCAACCTAAGATTGTTCCCCCATCATATCATAAGTAGGAAGGGCATAGTATGTCCGGAGGTAAAAGAAGTGCAAGATTGAACAGCCCTCAACCTAACTTCTGGAAAAAGGGGAATATTCATGCGCTGGACGGTATGATCAACCCGGTCCCGAAGTCGCGGATGCTGGTTCCGGAAGCTGCGGCTATTGGAGGGCTCGGGAGCAAGCCCCTGGAGGAAGGGCTCCGGATGGAGTGACTGAAGAGGGGACTCTGGATGGAGTCCCCGGGGAAGACTCTGCATCAAGTCCTTCGACTCAGGAGGATTCCCCTGCCTCATGGGCTTTCTTGGCATAGTGACGGCGCTGCTTGGCCCGGTTGCCGCAGTCAGACATGCTGCACCAGCGGCGCTTGCGGTTGCGGGTCTCGTCGAGGAAGAGCCAGCCGCAGCCTTCACCGCCGCACATCCGGACCGGCGGCGGCTCCGGGGCGGTCAGGAGCTCAGCGGCGGACACAGCGACGGCGGCCAGGATACGTTGCGCCCAAGCGGCGAGGCGCAACGCCGGACCGGCTGCAGCGGCTGCTCCCGCTGGTCCTGGGCGGCGCGACTCCTGGCCGGCAGCGTCCGCCAGAGGCGCCCACGCCCAGCGGTAAGCGGGGCCGGCTGTCGCGTCAGCATCCGCCGCCGCCGAAGCCGGCACCAGCCGCCGCAGGGCTGCGGCCTCGGCCAGCCGGCGATTCAACGCCGCGGTGTCGGCGGGCGCCGCAGGCCGGCCCTCGGAGCGGGCCAGCAGGATGCGGAACAGCGTCTCGCGGAACGCTGCAGCCTCTGTGCAGGCCATCTCGGCCGCCTCCGATCGCTGCGCCGCTTCCGCCAGAGCGGCTTCCGCCTCTTCATCGCTTAACACCCCTGTCTGCCAGGCCCAGCCGATAAGGCGGACAGGGGTGCCCATCAGCTCGTAGGTGACGTCCCGCAGACGCCAGCCTACCGTATTGCAGAAGTCTAGGCATAAAGCGCCGCCGACCCGAATGTAAATTTTATCCTGAAGTGCGTCCAGACTCATTGCGTGCAGGCTCCTTAGTATGCTAATCTATAACCATCATAACACCACAAAGATGGTTATAACAAGAGGGGGCCGATTCCGAATGAGCGGAGCACCGTTAGCAGATCAGATGAGCATGATTTATGAGGGCAATGATTGGCATGCCTCCCTTCGGGACCTTCTCAGGAGCGTCACCGAGGAGCAGGCGGCGTGGAAGCCGGCCCAAGGTGGTCACACCATCTATGAGGTGCTGGCCCACCTGGCATACAGCGCAACGGAGGTGGCCTCGCGACTGCGCGGCGGTCAGCCGGCCTGGAATGAGGCGGCCAGTTGGGTACAGACTCCGGCCGGGCTTACAGCCGGGGACTGGGAGGCCGCCATTACCCGCTACGAGGAGGCGCGTCAAGCGTTGGCTTCGGCCATTGCAGCCATGACCCCGGAGCAGTTGTCGGCCAGCCGGGGGGAGGGCCGGGGTACCTTCGGCGCCATGGCCCAGCAGGTGGTTCATCATGAGGCGTTCCATGCCGGACAGATTGCCCTCCTGCGCAGATTGCAGCAGCAGCCGCCTCTGATGTGATCGCCCGGAACCGGATTGTTCGGGCTGTCTCGGAAGAGACAGGAACCTTCTCCTGCCGTGTATGAATCCATGGAATAATCAGCAAGCTAAGCGAGTAGTATCCATGACGCAATCCAGAGGAGTCCATCCGAATGAGCCAGCAGAAGCGCAGAAGAGAAGCTGCGTGGAAGTCACGCAAACAGGAACAGCATCCCCATGGTGAAATCAAGTCGTTGAAGGAACTCTCCAACGAATATGATGCGGAGCATACTACCAAGTAATGTTGCGGGTAGACTGCCGGATGCGGCAGTCTATTCGTAACTCCAACTCCCGACTTCCACTCCAAGCCAGACCAGAAGCCTTCAACCCGTGCCAGGCGGTGTTGGAGTCATCCGGTCTGGCTGTGCTGCCTCATTTTGCTGTCCGGTTGATCAGATCATATGCCTCGCCTCGTCTTGCTTGCTGGATGCTGTATCAGGTGAAGAGTCCGCCTAAACGATCATCGGCAGGAGGCGGATAGCCCAGATGTTTCGCCATGGATACGATTTGACCTTTGTGGTGAAATTCGTGCGTCTCAACATGAGTTAAGAGCAGCAAGGGAGTAGGGGCTTTGGGGTAGCCCTGCCATTCTTCACCTTGTTCGATCGGTTCAAACCAGCGATCACAATAGTGGTTCAAGAACCGTTGCACGATTTCGTCGACTTCCCTAAATCTGTCTTGGACATTCTTCACATCTGCGCATTCCACCTCGTATATCGAAGGTTCCCTATGTTCGTTTACCGTGTGGAAGGCGAAAGATTCCAGCCAGAACCGATAAGAATCGGTAACGTGAATATGGGTCCTGATGATGGTTCCGTTCCCAAAATGGGGGACGGGTTGATGTAATTTGGGAGAGGGGATCTCCTCCAAAAACGCAAACAAGCTGTTTCTTGCAGATCTGATCCAATCGTATTGCTGCTGCAAGATATCTAGCATCTCACATCTCTCCCTTGACCTCGGATTACATGCACACTCTTATCCTAACACGAGGCAAATGGCCCTGTTTCTTATCGATTGCCATCTCGGACCGCAAGACAAAAGAAGCCGGACACGGAACCCCGAGTCCGGCTTCTTGCCGTGAAGCTCTATAAGCCCCATTACGCGCGGGCCGCTGCAACTTTACGGAATTTCACGTAGGAGGCAATCCGCCAGGGCAGGATGTAGCCGAAGGCGACGGTCATGAACAATGCGGCTTTCGTCTGGGGGTCCAATCCATCCAGCTCGCTGCGGAGGATAAAGCGGATAACCAGCACGGCGGCGAAGGCGACCAGGAACCAGACGCTGGGCTTGGCGTATACGTGGCCGTTCGCGCGGATTTCGTAGCCGGTGGTGAAGATCAGAGGCAGAGAGAGGAGGCCGCCGAGCGCCAGGGCCGCCGTCCACATCCAAGCCGGGGAATGGACCTCGGGGTTGCCGATCAGCATCAAGCCCGGCGTCATAAAGATGATCGGCAGCAGGATCCGCAAGCCGCTGCCCCGGATCGGGCGGTATGTGGTTCGAACATAACGAAGGAGCACCAAGGCTGCCACTGCAATCACAATCGAGTACAAGTTTCCGTTCATCGTTTCATTCCTCCTGAAGGATGGTCCGTTTTCTTGTCTCTATCTTACGAAAGCAGCGGGTCACCCTGGTAGTGACCTTCGTCATTGGGGCGGTATTCTTAAGTCACCAGAGCGGATTGGCTCCATCTCCTGCAACTTCATAGGAATCTTTCAAATTCCTAATACTTCCCAAACATGTTTTGGATATAGTAGGACTATAAGGTCGCGAGGGGGGATCCGCATGAACCGGAATCATGAGAATATTGAATTCTTGAAGCGCCAGCTGATCCAGGTGGCCGAGAAACACTTCATGAACCTCCTTCACCCGGAGGTTGTGGCTTGCAGCCAACTGCTGGACCTGTACATCGTGAACGCCATGAAGGCCCAATACCGGGAAGTATCCTAGAGCCGACACCGGAAATTAGACTCCTTACCGCTCCATAACCACTACGATCCTAACCTTGGTCCGGCCCTGAGCCGGGCGAAGGTTTTTTATTTGTGCGCCCCCAGCTCGGGATTCTCCTGCCGACAATAAGATTGCTTGTGCCAAATCTCATACCGCGGAACGGGCGGAATCGGTATAATCTCAGGGTCTTGCACCTTCGTACAATCACGTCAATTCGGGAGGAACCTGTCCATGTCCTACAAAGCTTTGGAGCGGAGCAAGCCGGAGATCTACGAGCTGGAAGGGCTCGAGGTCGGCGTGACCTCCAATTGCAATTTCAAGTGTGAATACTGCTGCGCGTACCGGCGCAACGACGGGCAATCCCTGTCCGGCGCGGAGATCATCCGGGTGCTGGAGGAGCTGCCCTCGCTGAAGCGGGTCCGGCTGTCCGGCGGCGAGGTGACCCTGAAGTTCGAGGACTGCCTCCAGGTGGTGGACTACTGCTCGAAGCGCGGGCTCTCCACCCAGCTGAATACCAACGCCACCCTGCTGAATGCGGACCGGATCCGCCACCTGCGGGATGCCGGAGTATCGAACATCCACATCTCCTACAACTTTACCAAGGCGGAGGAGTTCGCCGCCTACTACGGTCTGCCTGCCGCTCTCTACGGAACCATTCTGGAGAATATCCGCCTGTGCGTGGAAGCCGGGATCGATACGGTCCTCGAGACGCTGCTCTTCCGGGAGACCCAGTACCGCATGAAGGAGATCAGCGAGAGCGTCTACGCCCTCGGCGTGAGGACACACGAGATACAGAACAGCATCGTGATGGATCACACCGGCTGGAACGCCATCTCCGCCCGGGAGGATCTGAAGAAGGCCATGACTGAGCTCTTGGCCGCCAAGCGGGAGGACACGACCCTGTTCCTGACCTGCATGGACCGCTTTGCGGAGCAGCTGGGGCTGCCGGAGCTGCCCGGCGTCTTCTTCTCCCACTGTGTAGACGGCAAGAAGCAGCTTCACCTCCACGGCAACGGAGATATCCTGATCTGTGAACTGTGCCACCCGGTGGTCATCGGCAACATCTACCAAGGGACCTCCTTGAAGGACATCTATACCCATAAGCCGGCTGCGTTGGCGGATTTCCTGGAGAAGCTGCCCTGCCCCGCGCTGGATGCACTGTTCCCGGAAGGCGTGTAGCGGCGGCATAGAACGGGAAGCAATTAGTCGGCGGTCACCCAGGATTCGATCTGCTTCAGCATGGCTTGCAGCTTCTGCTCATGGTCGTAGACGGCCGTCTTCTGGTCCACCAGCTTGGCGGAATAGGTGGCCAAGGAGGATGCAGCGGCGAGGGTCCGGCCGGCGTCGCCCTTCTTGGCGGCAGACGAGAGGACGGAGAGCCCGGAGGTGATCTGCTTGCCGGTCTGAACCGAAGCGCTCTTGGCAGACTGGATGCGGACCTTGAGCTTGTCCGCTTCCACCAGCTTCGCGCGCAGCTCCTTGCTCTTCTTGGTCCGGTCCGCTTTGGCGTCGGAGAGCTGCTCCTTCTTCCCGTCCCGGGACTGCCGGGCGATCACAACGGCGGCCTTGACCGTATCCAGCTGGAACGAAAGGGCGCTGTTCAGCTCCTTGTTCTTCAGCTTCTTGGCGGCAGCCGCCTGCTTGCTCAAGGAGCCCTGCAGGTTATAGAGCTGCTTGTAGCGGGCTTCGACCTCCTCCGCCTCCTTCTGAAGGCCGGCCAGCTTGGCGGCGTGGATCACCTTGCCCTTCTCTTGGATGGAGAGCAGAAGCTCCGCATTGGCGGTATGAATGGCGGCAATGTCACCGTCCAGCTGCCGGTCCTGCTCCCGCAGGCTCTGCAGGCGCTCATCCTGAGCGCGAAGCTCTCCCGCCACCGAGGCGGAAGCGCCGGTTACGGCCTTATCGTAGGCCGTCCGCAGAGCGGGGCTGAATTCCGCCGCGGACGCGGCCCACGCCGAAGCCGGAAGCATCAGTACGGGCAGTAGGATGGCTGCGGCCATCCAGCATACAAGCACCTTGCTCGGCAAACGGTTCCAGATCAAGCTCATCATATGGATCCTCTCCCTTAACGTAAATGTGGATCGGCGAACGAAAAAAAGCACCCGTAAGAAAAGGCCGTGAGGCCTTTCTTACGGGTGCTTCCCGTTGCGATCATATGTTCGTGAACTCATCATACATCGGGAATGGGATCCCGTCAAGAGGATTTAGGGGAGAACCACAAGCGTGGCGGAGCGGGGGGGAAGCTTCAGGCTCAGCTGTCCGTTGGCATCGCTCCGAGCGGCGCCGGCTGCGGACAGGCGGGAGTTGGCATTAAACCGGTAGAGAGCGGCTTCAGAGCCGTTCTCACCCGTGGCCACATGAGCCTCGCGGGACACGGTGTCCTTATTGAACAGCAGCACGTAGAGCTTGCCGTCGGTGCCGTCGATGGCGTAGGCGCCTACCGCGTCCCTGTTGGAGGTGGATGCTTTGACGCTGGTGCCCTCGATCTTGGAGCCTTGGCCGTCATAGTTCAAGTACAGCTTGAAGGCATCCTCCAGTGGAGAATTGGCGGGCAGCGTGCCGAAGCGGGTGGCCAGGTCCACGCCCTCCCGGCCGAAGATGGCCAGCGCCTCCGCCTGGGCCAGGCCGGCGGTGATGCCGTCGCCGTTGCCGAAGTTGTATTCGGAGATGGCCAGCTTCATGTCGGGCAGGGTGTCCGCGATCATCTCCTTCATGCGGGGAATGAGACGGATCGGCTCCTGGATCCAGGAGTCATCCACGAAGTTCGGATCATACAGCGCCTTCAGCGCCTGGAACCGGCGTTTGGCGGCGTACGGACCTTCCTCGAAGGACGGAACGGACTGCTCCTGGGAATAGTAGTGAACGTCCAGGTAGTCGACCAGGCGGACGCCGGTCTCCTGCTGATGGGCCTTGACCTGCTCCAGGTACCACTGCAGGAACGGGGTGTTGCCGTGGGCGGAGCGGTCCGGCCCTTCGGCGCAGTTGTCGGCGGACGAATAGAAGTAGGCGCACCATCCCCAGGAGGTGGGGCCGAAGATCTGGGCGTCCGGATCCTTTTGCTTGATGGCGGAGCCGTACTTCTCGGTAAAGCCCCAGATCTCGTCGTAGGTCGGAGCCTGCGGATGGACGTCGCGGTGGGTCACATGCCAGATCTCGGGTTCATTGTCCAGCGCGTAATAGTTCACCTTGTCGCCCGTGCGTCCGGCGATATGGTCCATCCACCGGGTGACGAAATCGGGGCCGATAGGCTTGGAGGTATCCCTAGGATCATTGCCCGTCATCCATTCGCCGTTCGGCAGCACGCCGTTGCCGGCATCGGGAAGCTCATAGGCGTATTCCTGCTGCGCTCCGTACTTGGCCCGGGAGAAGCCGTAGGAGAGGGTCCGGTCCTTCGGCGTCCAGCCGATGGTGGGAACGGTCAGCAGCACCTTGCCGTTGCGGGCGATGGTGTCGTCGATGAAACGGTCGGAGGTGGAGCCGTTCGGCAGCTGCTCCGGGTGCTCGTTGTCATAAGGATAATTGATGAAGTACCAATCGGAGGCACGGTTGGCCACGTCCAGCTCCCAGTTGTACCGGGTGGTGTTGTTGCCGCCCCAGCGCTGAACCGGGAATTCCAGGGTGGATTCGGTCGGGTGGTTGTCGTCGAAATTGATGCCGTAAATATCGGGATTGATGGCTCGGCGGTTGGCGCCGGTGTCGACGTTCACCTCCACGCCCGGAAGCTCGGGCTCCGGCAGCTGTCCCGGGTTGTTGTTGCGGAGGAACGAGATCTCGTCGATGTACACCGCTCCCTGGTCTCGGTCCGTGCCGGCCTGGAAGATCATCCCGTCAAAATCCCCCTCCGACAGCTCCATGTCGGCCATATTGACCCGCACGCGGGTCCATTGCCCTGCGGGGAGCCCGCTCTCGGGCAGATAGCGCTGCAGATCCACATTGCCGATATTCGTGTCGCCGTCATAGAGATGGACGAGCAGCTGCTGGGCGCCGGCGGAGCCGCCGTGGATCCAGAACTCCAGCCCGTAATACTCTTCGATCTTGCGGACGGTATCGGAATCCAGCCATACGCCGTCCCAGCCGTCCGGCTCGAACTTGATGGAGAGGCTTCCTTCATGGGCCTGCTCACGGTTGGCCAGATCCTTGTCATGCCAGCTCAGATCCCGGAAGCCGCCGGCCAGCCCATCCCGGTAGACCGGCTCCGCCGTAACGGAGGCCACCTGTACGAAAGCCGTCGCCGTCAGACCCTTGTACCCGGCGTCGATGCGGGCGATGCCTTCGGCCAAAGCCGTCAGGCCGCCGTCCGGGGAGAGCCTGATCAGATCCGGCCGGTCCGTGGTCCATGCCGCCTTGCCGGAAACGTCCGCCGTGTCGCCGGTGCTCAGGAATGCCTCGGCCTTCAGCTGCTGCGCTTCGCCCGGCAGTAGAAGGAGCCCGTGCTTATCCATGCGAAGCTCCAGAATGCGTGCGGACTCGACCGATTTCTTGATCATGGCCAAGTCGTCGAGGTAGACCGGAGGCTGCATCCCGTCGACGGCTCCTGCGATCATCAAACCGTCGAACAGGCCGCCCGGCAGCTCCAGCTCCGCCAGCGCCAGCTCCACGGCGCTCCACTCGCCGGCCTTCAGGCCGCCGTCGCCGCCTGCTGCGAGAGCATCCAGATCCAGCGTCTTCACCGGCTGTCCGCCGGCCGTGAAGACCAGCTTCAGCTGCTGTCCGCCTGCTTCGCCGCCGTTCACCCACAGGCGCAGCTTCTCGTACTCCCGCGCGGTCAGCGGGCTCCCGCTGTACAGATACAGCGCCTTATCCCCGTCGGGGGTCAGGCGGATGGAGGCTGCGCCCGTATGGACGGTGCCGACCTCGGAGAGGGTGTGGTCCGCCCAGCTGTAATCGGCGATATGGGAGCCCAGAGCCTCGTCATACAGGTAGAAGCCGTTCACCGGCTCGATCGGCAGACCCGGAGCCGGAGCCGTGACGGTCACCGGCAGGGAGGCGCTGAAGCCGCCGTAGACTGCGCGGATGACGGTGCTGCCTGCGGCCATGCCCTGCACCAGCCCGCCCTGTACCCGGGCCACCGTCTCGTCATCGGAGCTCCAGGCTGCCAGGTCCGCCGGTATCGGCGCGCTCGTGCCGTTGGAGGTGACGGTGTGCAGGCTCACGCCTTTGTTGGTGCCGGTCTTCAGAGCCAAGCTCCTCTCTGCAAAAGCGATCCCCGTCACCGGATTTTGTCCGGGAGAAGGCGTGCCGCCTCCCGGGGAGGAGGTGGGGGTGGGTGAAGGCGTCTGGGAGGAGGTCGGTGTAGGTGTAGGTGTGGGCGACTGCGTAGGTGTAGGGGTGGGGGTAGGGGAACCGCCGGATCCGGGGACGAACACCATATCATCGAGGTAGACATCGGCCTGATCGCCTTCTCCCCAGATCCAGATGCCGTCGATAATCCCGTTCACGCCCAGCTGGCGGAGCGGGACCGAGCGGTGGGACCAGGAGCCTCCTAGGATCCGGTCAGATGGGCCGGCGCCGATCATGGTTTCTCCCACAGGCTCGCCGCCCAGGGAGAACACCAGCTTCAGCTTCTGTCCGCCGGAAGCACCGCCGTGCACCCAGAAGTCCAGGCTTTGATAGTCGTCGGCATTCATGATGCGGTCCTTGTAGAAGTACAAGGCGGTGTCTCCGTCGGGATTCAGACGGACGGCGGAGGTGCCGCTGTGCACCGTCCCGCTCTGGGCCAGGTCCATGTCGGCCCAGCCGTAGTTGACGAATTCGGGTGACAGTCCGTCCGCATAGACTGCGAGCGGCTGCACCGTTTCCCCGTAAGCTTCCTTAGGCGGTACGGCCCAGAGGCCGGCGGCCAGGACGAACGACATGGACAGAGCCCATGTTGAACGGAAGGAAGGGCGCACGGATGACGATCTCATGTTTCATCTCTCCTTTTGGTCCAGGTCTATTGGGATAAGGCGCCATTTTGACGTCTTTCCCCCATGATAAGATCCGTGAACCGGGTCGGCTAGTGACGGGCTGTCATGATTCGAGTCATATTTGGTCATGTGGATATGACTGGGAATACCGGCAGGTCATGTCTGGCAAAATCTTGAAAGTGTGGTGCACCACACTGAAATGATTCTAAATAATCAGCTAGAATGACCATCATATGAACGGTTCGGCATAACCGGAAATGACGAATGCAAGATGGGGAGATGATTCAGGTGATGAAGCAAGCGAAAGAAATGGTGCTGCAGTTCCCGGTTCAGGCGCTGCGGCAGATGATGGGAGCCGGAGTGAAGCTCAGGCTGGATGCAGGTTCTATACGGCTGGTGCTGGATCCCATTGGAATGGAGGGGACGGCCATATGGCCGGAGGATACGGAGATCCGGCTGGCGGTGTCTAGGCCGGAGGGGGGTCCTGCCGTCGAGGCTTGGACAGCCGTCCGGCAGGGCGGAGGCGTAACCCTCGGGTCGGAAGCCATACGGGTGGATATGGAAGCCATTGTCTGCGGCAGGACCTTCCCACTCGGGCTGTCGGACGGCCAGGCGCTGACCGTAGAATTCGGAGGTCCGGACGGGGAACCGGAGGGTTGGGAGCTGTACCGCTACGAGGCCGAGCAGGACGTCTGGGGCCGCATGGAGGGCCGGGTGAGCAGTGGCGGCGTGCGGGCTTATGGCATCCCCGGCAGCGGCATTTATGCGGCGATGGGCCGCGCCGATGACATCGGAGACCCGTTGGTCTCTGCTGCGGACGATCGGATCGGCTGGCTCACGGAGGAACCTGCGGATACCCGTTGCGTGATCCGCTAAGAACGGCTATCCTTGATGGTATAATGCCGGAATTCCCTTCCGCAGGACGGGTACCGCCAAGGAGAATCCACCCTATGACACCACAGATAACCGTTCCGTCTGCAGAAGAGATGCGGATGCCGGTCCATATCCATAACCGAACTCCTTCCAAGCGGGAGCGACTGGCGGCGTGGGGCATTGCGGCGGCCGTCTTGGCTGCCGCAGCGGCGACCCTCCCTGCCGGGAAGCATCTCCTGCCGACGGTCCCGGCCTTCCTGCCCATGTTCATCGCCGTAATCATGGTCCTGGATCTGTGCACCGTCTTCCTGCTGCTGAGCGAGTTTCAGGTCAGCCGGCGGTTTCCGCAGGTGATTCTGGCCGGAGCTTATCTGTACGCCGCTTTGATCACGGTTCCGCATATCCTGACGTTTCCCGGAGTGTTCTCCGACACCGGACTGCTGGGAGCCGGAAGCCAGTCGGCGGTCTGGCTGTGGGTATTCTGGCACGGGGGCTTTCCGCTCCTCCTGCTGGGCTACGTCCTGGCGGAGCGTTATGCGGGGAGAAGCGTTTCGCCCCGGAGCGCGGCCAGGCTCATGTGGCTCGTTCCCCTGGGCGCAGTCGCTTGCGTTGCCGCAGCGGCGCTGGCCGCGATCTGGGGCAATGACGTTCTCCCGACCATCATTCAGAAGGGCAATTACCGGATCCTGATCACCTCCGGCGTCGGACCCGTCGTATGGGCCATCAATTTGGCCGCCTGTCTGGCCCTTCTGCTGCAGCTGAAGGGAAGATCCGTCCTGACGCTGTGGCTGACCGCAGCGTCGTTTGCCTTTTTCATGGACGTAACCTTGACGCTGTTCTCGGGTACCCGGTACAGTGCGGGCTGGTATATGGCGAGGCTGCTCAGCGTGGTCTCCGCCGGGCTGGTGATGAGCAAGATGCTGCTGGAATTAAAGGCGCTGTATTACCGGAGCCAACAGCTCTACGAAGACCACAGGCGGAAGTCCGACCGGCTGGCCGCCCTGAATCATAAGATGAGGCAGGACCAGGAGCATATCCACAGCTTGCTGGAATCCACGCGCGAAGGCATGATGATGTGCGATGCCGAAGGCACCATCCTGTTCGTCAATTCCCGCTGCGAGGCCATCGTCGGGGAGAGTGCCCGGGTCGGGCAGCACTTCCGGGAATGGTTCCGGAAGCTGGAGCCCCGGCTGGTACAGGCGGAGCGGCTTCTGGCGTCGCTGGACCGTCTCTGGAGCGGCGAGGCACAGGAGATTCACGAGCGGGCGGCGCTAGCGGCCGGTGGCGAGAACCGCCATCTGGAATTTTATGCCGTACAGGTGGGGGAGCTGAACGAGGTCGCCTGGGGGGACCGGCTCATTGTCATCACCGACCGGACCCAAGAGGAGGAGATGAACGAGCGCAAGATCGAGTTCGTCAGCATCGTCTCCCATGAGCTGCGGACGCCGCTTACCAGCATCCGGGGGTTCGTGGAGCTGCTGCTGAGCCGTGAGGTGGCCCCCGACAAGGGGAGGAAGTACCTGGGGACCGTATTGAAGGAGGCCTCCAGGCTGTCCGATCTGCTGGACGACTTCCTGGATCTTCAGCGGATGGAGGCGGGCAAGCAGGAGTACCGGTTTGAGGAGCTGGAGCTGAAGGAGCACGTGGCGGAGACTCTCCAGCAGTGGAGCGGCCGGCAGCCGCAGGAGCTTCGGCTCTCCCTGCCGGCGGAGAGCTGCCCGGTGCGGGCCGATGCGGACCGTCTCCGCCAGGTGCTGCACAACCTCATCAGCAATGCGGTGAAGTACTCGCCCGGAGCAGACCGCATCGACCTGCGGGTCCGGCTGTCCTCCGGCGAGGCGGTGGTGGAGGTTCAGGACTACGGACTGGGCATACCGGACGAGGCCAAGCCCTATATGTTCACTAAGTTCTACCGCGTGGATAACACCGACCGACGCAAAATCGGCGGCACCGGCCTGGGTCTGGCCATCATCAAGGATATCGTCGAAGCGCACGGCGGCCGGGTCGGCTTCGAGTCGGTGTACGGGCGGGGCACCACCTTCTCGTTCACCCTGCCGCTGCAGGCGTAGGCTAAGGCCGCATCCCTAACCGGATGCGGCCTTTATGCATGCGCGGTCCGGTCCCTTGCCGTGGGTCCGCCCCCCAATTAACCGCCGTACAATTCCGGCGTCCCCCATGGTATAATGGGACGGTTGAAGGAGAGATTCTACATGTCCCAAGATCCGTTGGAAACCATGGACCGCCGGCTGCTGTCGGTGATTCTTTTTGTGTGCATCATAGCGGGGACGGCCCAAGGGCTGCTGCTGCCGCTCTTATCGTATCTGCAGGAGCTCCGGGGCGTATCCCCTTCCATGAACGGGCTGAATTCCGCCGCTCTGTACGTGGGGATGATGGGGACGTCTCTGTTCGTGGGAAGGCCCATCCGGCGGTTCGGCTACAAGCCGGTCATTCTGGCCGGCGGGTGGACCGTCACCGTCATGCTGGCGCTGTACCCGCTGGGCAGCTCCATGATCTACTGGCTGCTGCTGCGCCTGCTGACGGGAGTCGGGATCACGTCCCTGCACTTCGCCTCGCAGCTGTGGATCATGTCGGCGACGCCTGCACGGCTGCGGGGCCGCTACATCTCCATGTACGGCATGGCATACGGCGTGGGCTTCGGCATCGGTCCGCTGGGCGTCAGCCTGCTGCGGTTCGACACGGCGCTGCCCTTCGCCGCCGCCTCGCTTCTGTTCGCCGCCGCCATGGCGGTGATCGCCCGGGCCGGCAACGACCGGCCGGCTCCGCCGGAGCAGGAGGCGAAGCAGGGAGGGCGGTTCCTCCGCACCCTCCGGCTGGCTCTCTTGGCCCTGGTCCCGAACGCGCTCTACGCCTTCATGGAATCCATGCTGACGGCGAGCTTCCCCATTTTCGGGCAGCGGACCGGGCTGGAGGCCGATTGGGTGGGAATCATCCTGTTCGCCTTCGTCTTCGGCAGTCTGGTCCTGCAGATTCCGCTGGGCGTCTGGGGCGACCGCATCGGCCGCAAAAAGGTGCTCATGGCCGTCATGTCCTTGGGCGCTCTGTTATTCGCGCTGATGCCGGCGGCGGCCGGGCATCCCGTCCTGCTGCTCAGCCTCTTCGCCGCCGCCGGAGCGGTGGTCGGCTCCATCTCCTCCCTCGGCATGAGCTACGGAGTGGATCTCCTGCCCAAGTCCCTTCTGCCGACGCTGAGCGTCCTGTCCTCGCTGACCTTCGGCATGGCCTCCATCGCCGGCCCCAATATCGGGGGCTCGGTCATCCAATACGTCTCGCCGTCCGGCATGTTCTACGTGCTGGCCGCCGCCCTGCTTGGATATGTCCTGCTGGCTGCGGTCTACCGCCCGGCGGATGCCCTGCAAGCTGCGAACCCCCGCCAAGCACCCGGAATTCCGGGGCCCTGACGGGGGCTCTTTTTTAATGGATGGCCTGCTGCTCCTCATCGGAGATGAAATACAGGTGGATGTCGTAATGGGGAATCTCCATGCCGGGGTGGCCCTTGGGCTGGAACTCGATATCGGTCTGGACGACGGAGGGCATAGGCACCTGCTTCATGCCCGCCAGATTCACGTGATTCTTGCCGTCGATGAAGTCCTTCTGGTCGATCATGTACTCGAGGAAGACGAGCTTGCCCTTGTAGACGCCGTAGATGGGGCCGGTCGGCATGTCGCCGGCTTGGGGGTTGGCCCAGTGCTCGCCCATCTTCGGGACCGGAATCTGATCCAACTGGATGGAGCCCTTGGGCAGGTAGAGAACGTACGCCTCCGATGCCGCTTCGTCCCAGGTGACGCTCTGGGCGCCGATGGCCTTGGCCAAGTCGCGGACCCAGGCTGTTAGGACGCCGCCGGTACGCTCCAAGTCTGCAAGCAGCACGCCTCCGACGGCCGCCGTCCGGCCGCCGTCTCCGAACTCGGCTTCGACTCCAGCGATGGCCGCGAAGGCTTGCACGGACACGTAGGTTTTCCCATCCGTGTTCACGTGATTGGCCGGGGATTGGACGGGCACCCCGTTGATCAGGACAGTCAGCGGCCCGTCCGCGTTCTTAACAGGGGCCGGTACGGCGGCAGAAGGGGCTGCCGGTTGGGCTTGCGCGCCCTCCGTGCCGTGGGCCAGGGCGGTCCCGCCTCCCAGGAGGGAGAGGGCTAATGCAAGGGTGGTGATTGATCTGCGCATGGTATCGGTCTCCTCTACATCGGTTTATAGAACATCAGCATAAAAAGGGTGGCTCCCATCACGGTGGTCAGCCAATATAGCGAGTTGGTCCGCGCCACCAGAGCGGATTGCTCGGAGGGCAGCGCCTGGCTGTCCGCCAGCTTCGTCTCGCGGACCCAGCCGATCAGCTGCTTCACCTTGGGAGCGGCGAGGCCGACGGCCACGATCTGAATCAGGACATAGAGCGCCAGGCTTGCGGTGATCCACAGCTGCTTGAAGGACCAGTCGGAGACGATGACCAGCACGATGCCCGTCAGGACGGCCAGGCTGCCTCCGATTTTGGGGAACAGCTCCAGCTTTTGGGCGAAGCCGAGAGAATGCCGAAGCTGGCCGACATTTTGCTGCCTCCGGAAGATGGTATGGATGAAGAAGGTCGGCCCGACCCCCAGGACGGCGGCCATGGCATGAAGAAGAACCAGGAAAGACATAGCGTTTCACCTCGATACGGGATTAATAACATTTCTTATGTTAGCACGAGTACAATGAACGCTATATTATCCGAAGGTAGAAGAAAAGGCGAAAAGCGCCGGTATACTCCCGCTAAAAATCAAACACGCGCAGCCCGGATATTCCCGCAGCGGCGCGTGTCTTCGTGCTCCAGTACGGTTCGTCAGATCCGCTTCTGGAGCTTATGGATCAGCTGGGTCCGGCTCTTCACCTCCAGCTTGCGAAAGATGGCCGTCAGATGCTTCTTAACCGTCACCTCTTCAATATACAGCTCGTTCGCAATCTCCTGGTTGGTCTTGCCCTCGGCCGTCAGCCGGACCACGCATCGCTCCCGTTCGGTTAAGAGCGGCTGCTCCGGCTCGGGCGCAGTCTCCCGGGCTGCCATCCCCCCCGGCTGGAGGCCGAAGGAAGCCAGCATCCGGTTCAGATACTGGTGCAGCTTGGCGCCCCGGGTGTCGAGCACGAACAGAGGCGTGGGCGTGACGCCGTCGTAGTCGGTATGGAGGATGTCCTTCGTCTCCTCGCAGCCCAACCGGACATGGATCGATTGGAAAAAAGGATTCGCCGGCGGGGCCGCCACGATGAAGCCGGCGGACAGCATTAGGGACATGAAGGTGAGACCGGCGGCCGTCCGCATGGAATGGTCCGCGAAATTCGGGATGTCGATGGTCTTGACGAAGTATCCGAAGCGGGAGTCCGGAGCGACCCGCATCTCCTTCAGCTGGGACTCGTTCAACCGGCCAAAATAGCAGGCGGACAGAGGCTCGGTCCGCAGGTAGTCCAAGGTCCGGCCGTTGATGGGGATGATGGCCGACAAGCCGATGACCGATCCCTGGGGGCCGCGGATCAGACGGACAATGCCGGGGTCCAGGGCGTAGAGCTCCTCCAAGTGGACGTGGCGGAGCGTCAGCAGGCTCTCCCTGCGCTTGATGTAATATTCCGTCCGTTCTCCGGTATCCGGATGGTAGAAGACCAGGTGGGCGTCCTGTGCCGTTTCGTGGCGCATCCGGATGTACGCCTCCGCCTCGGACCAGTTGGCTGGCGAGAGAGGCTCGGAATGGATGGGGGAGAACCGCTGGTAGAAGAACTCCCGGATCAGATGGTCGCCCACGTAGTAGAACCACTCGCTGCACTCCCAAGAGATGGGGCGCTTCCGGGCGGATAGCTCCATGATCCGGTTGTAGGTAAAGAGCACGCACCGGCTCCACAGCTCTCCGAAGCGGGATGGCGCACGAGCCCGGAGCTCGCTGCAGACGGCGTCCCGCATCAGGTCATGGAGGAGCCAGCCCCGATCCACCCGGCGGATGAAGGACAGCCCCGTCAGCCGGCGGAACAGATCCGTAGGCACCTCCCGGTCCAGCACGAAGGCAAGCAGCTCCTGGTTGAAGTGCCCCAGCACGGCGGTGGCCTCCACCAGCTCCCGCAGACCTGCGTCGGGAACCTCCTTCAGCCAGGTGCGGACCACGTGATCGAACACCTCGTCGCGGTCGGAACAGCTATAGGAGCCGTAGCCGGGCAGGCTGCACCAGGATTCGGTCAGGGTGGTGGCGGCGAAGAGGGAGAGAGTTAGGGGATGGCCCTTGGTCTTGAGCCAGATCTGGTGGACAGCCTCATCACTCTGGATGCCGGCATGCAGGAGGTAATCGCGGACACTGAAGTAGTCCAGGTCCGACAGGGGAAGCCTTATGATGGCTCTTCTCCAGCCGGGGGAGGACAGCCATGCGGATTGAAGAGGATAGCGACCGGAGACGATGAGGAAGATGTCCGGATGGAGTCCAGGCAGGAATTCGTCACGGAGCCAGCCCTCCAGCTCGCCCATCTCCTCGAAGGTGTCCAGGGCGAGGATGGTTTTGCCGCGGGCCGCAGCCTCCGAGAAGAGACGCTGGCAGCGGATGGCCAGCCGGGGAAGCGGCTCGGCCGGATCATCGGCTTCCGGCTGGGCGAGCCGGAGCAGGTGCAGGCAGAATTCCTGGGGCTTCGGCGGGAAGTCCCGGCTGTTCAGCAGATAGAAGGCGCCGCCGGCTAGACGGGTAAGCCGGCGGAATTCGTCCAGCAGATGGCTCTTGCCGACGCCGCCGGTGCCGTATACGTTCAAGAGGCGGCGGCCGGCTCCCGGACCCGACTGAAGCTGCTCCCGGAATAGTGCCAGCTCCCGGTCCCGGCCAACGGTGCGCTCCCGTCCCTTGTGGTCCTCGCCGCCCTCCGGCGGCATGATTTCCGTCATTCCGTCCATTCATGTCCTCCTATGCCCAGGTTAATCCGGTAGGTTCTCTCTCTTATGTCAAGTCTTTGTTGATAACGATTATAAGGATGGATGGAGAAAACTGTCAATGACCCCTGCTGCAACAATTTTGGGGAGGTTATGGCACTGGGAGGGAATGGTCCGGAGTGGAACGAATTCTACAATAGATTCGGCTTGTTTTGGGTTTGTATCCGCGTGGCAAGGAGGACGGGAAGGATGAAGGTGAGGTTTTACGACATCGGTTCGGTGGAGGATGCGAAGCTGTTCTATGCCGTTACGGCTGCTCGATACCGGGGAGGCTGGATCTGGGTCCGGCACAAGGAGCGGGTAACCTGGGAGATGCCCGGCGGGCGGAGGGAGCCGGGTGAGGCCATCCTGGAGACGGCCCGGCGGGAGCTCTATGAGGAGACGGGAGCCGTCCGGTACCGGCAGGTTCCCGTCTGTCTCTACTCGGTAACGCCCGAAGGCGGCGCCGAGAGCTTCGGCGGCTTGTTCTATGCCGAGGTGGACGAGCTGGGTGACCTGCCGGATTCGGAGATCGGGGAGGTGGCGTTCTTCGACGGAGAGCCGGAGGCGTTGACCTACCCGCAGATTCAGCCGTTCCTGCTGGAGAAGATCCGGCAGGCCGCTCGGCCGGAGCCGGGGGAGTCCCGTTAGGAATTATTCCGCCGTGGCCCGGCGTTGGCGCAGCTCCCTCATGATGGCCACCATCATCAGAATGCCGCCGGCTCCGCAGGAAAGCACCAGCAGCCCGATGACCCCGGCCTGCAGCAGGCCGCCGATCATAACCATGAGCGAGGAGATCATCCAAGCGCCCTGGAAGCTCAGTCCGTAGAAGGCCATATAGGTGCTGCGGGACTCCTTGGGCGGAATATCGCCCAGGAATGCCTGCTGGACCGGCACGTAGACCACCTCGCCCAGGGTGGCGATCAGCATGGCGATGAGGAGGGGCCACGCCCGGTCGGAATAGGAGATGAACGCATAGCCGCAGACATACAGGGCCAGTCCCCCGTACAGCATATGGGAATCGCGGATGCGGCCCAGGAGCTGTCTGGCTAGCAGGGAGAGCAGGACGACGAGCAGCGTATTCTCCGTCCGAAGCGCTCCGATCATGGCGAAGCCGTCCATGGATATGGAGCGGCCGAACCAATCGGCCACGTGCTGGACGGGCATGCTATCCGCCAGCCGTACGCTCACGTAGTTGCCGAGGTGGAATTCCACGGAGATGAACAGCATGCTGGCCGTAACGAAGAACACGAAGGTGCGGTCCGCGAGGACCATGCGGTAGCTCCGAAGCAGGTCTCTCCAGCCCGCTGCCTGCTCCTGCTTCCGTGCGGCCAGCTCGGGAGAGAAGGTCTCCCGGATCAGGAACAGGGTCGCTGCCGTAGACAGAATGCCCATCGCCGTCAAGGCAAGGAGCAGCTCGAACAGGTAATCCTGGAACAAAAGAGCACCGATCATGCCTCCAATGGCGCTGGAGAGATTGTGGCTCCAATATTGGATGGTGTAGATGTACTTGCGTTCCTCGGGGCGGCTCACATCCAGGATCATGGCGTCGGAGCTCGGGCCGAAGATGCCCCAGCACACATTCACGCCCAGAATGGACACGTAGGTGAGCCAGACGGATTCGAACCAGGGGGAGTTGCTGGCTGCCGCAAGGGCATAGCTGGCCAGGATGCCCGCTTCGGCGATGACCATGAGCCGCTTCCGGCCGATCCGGTCCGAGATGTAGCCGCCGCAGAACCCGCTGACCAGCCCGGCGACCACGTTCAGGAAGAGCAGGAAGCCGGTCATTCCGGCACCAAGCCGCTGGGAGAAGTAGACGGACATGAGCGGTATGACCATGACGCTCATCAATCCGCCGAAGAAGGAAATGATAATTCGAATTTGAATATTCGGGTGAAAATCGCGGAATTTCATGAAGGCCCCTTTCCGGTTGCCTGCTGATAGGCACGGTGACGTTTTTGCATTGCTTTATTTTACCTGCGGTCAATGAGAATTGCACCGGTTTGGGGCGGTAGAGTTTGGTTATAGTTGTTTTTTAAAGCCTGATCCTGCATAAAAACGGAGCCGATCATGATCATTCGGGAGCAAGTGTTTGAGAGCGAGGAAGGAAGCTATACGGTCCGGTCTGCGGTGGAGACGGATGCCGAGGCATTGTCGGAGCTGAGACTTGTGATCGACGGGGAGACCGAGAATATGGACCGGGAGCCGGGCGAGGCCTATATCGATGCCGCCGGATTCAGGCAGCTGATCCGCCGGGATTCGGAGCTGCCGAGGAACTTGTTCCTGGTGGCCGAGACGGGTCGGGGGCTCGCCGGATTTTGCAGGTGCGAGGGGGTGTATCTGCGGAGATTCTCCCATAAGGTGGAGTTCGGCGTGGGCGTGGCGAAGGCGCATTGGGGCCATGGCATCGGCAAAAATCTTCTCCAGGCCTCCATCGCCTGGGCGGACCGCAGCGGCATCCGCAAGATGTCCCTGAGCGTATTGGAGACCAATGACAAGGCCATCCGGCTGTACCGGAGCCTGGGGTTTGAAACCGAGGGGCTCCTCCGGGACGACCGGCTCTTGTCCGACGGCAAATTCTACAGCACCCTCCTGATGAGCCGGCTTCACGTGCCCGCCGGAGACGGCAGCGGAAGCGGAGGTGTGCGATGCGACTGAATGCGGAGCGGGTCTATAGAGACGGAAGCGGAGGTGCACGATGCGACTGAATGCGGAGCGGGTCTATAGAGACGGAAGTGGAGGTGCACGATGCGACTGAATGCGGAGCGGGTCTATATCCGGGGGCTGGAGCTGGGGGATGTGGACGCCCTTCTGAACCTGCGGCTGAGCAACCGGGAATTCCTGCAGCCCTTCGAGCCGGCGGCCTCGGACTCGCACTTTACCACGGAAGGGCAGCTGGAGGTTCTGGAGAAGGTCCGGGTCAGCTGGAGGCAGGATGCCGCCTACGGCTTCGGGATCTTCCTGCAGGAGGACGACCGGCTGATCGGCCGGGTCAATCTGAGCAACGTGGTGCGCGGGGCTTGGGAGAGCTGCACCATGGGGTATTTTCTGGATCAGCGGCATAACGGTAGGGGTCTGATGACGGAGGCGGTGCGGCTGGCGGTGGGGTTCGCTTTCGGGCATGCGGGGCTTCACCGGGTCCAGGCCGCCGTCATGCCCCGGAATGAGGGCTCCAAGCGGGTGCTGGAGAAGGCCGGCTTCCGCTATGAAGGCTTCGCGGAGTATTACTTGAAGATCAACGGCGTGTGGGAGCATCACCATCTGTATAGCATCACGCAAGAGTACTGGAAGATGGAGTAGGGGGACGAGCGGGGGAATAAGGCGTCCAGCCGCCTTAAATGGCGAAGGTCGCGGGCACCGGGCCGAAGGCCGCCAAGATAAGGCGCCACACCGCCTTAACTCCCCCGCCGCTGCACCAAGCGGGGAAATAGGGCGGCGAGCCGCCTTAATCGGCGGAGGGGCCGGGCACCGGGCTGAAGGCCGCCAAGATAAGGCGCCACACCGCCTTAACTCCGCCGCCGCTGCACCAAGCGGGGAAATAAGGCGCCCAGCCGCCTTAATCGGCGAAGGCCACAGGCCCCGGGCCGCACCGACCGCCCCCCCAACCCAATGTAGTTCAAGGAGGTCACCTTATGAACGACGCTCTTCGTTATCCCATCGGCCGGTTCGAGGCGGATCCGTCACCGACTGCTGAGCTTCGCAAGCGCACCATCGAGGAGATCCGCCGCTTGCCGGACGAACTGCGGGCTGCGGTTCTGCCGCTGACGCCGGAGCAGCGCCACACCCCGTACCGGCCCGGAGGCTGGACGGTCCAGCAGGTGGTGCACCACCTGGCGGACAATGACATGAACGCCTGCCTTCGGTTCAAGCGGGCGCTGACGGAGGAGAATCCGACCGCCGGCACGTACCGGGAGGAGGCATGGGCGGCAATGGAGGATTACCGCCTGGCTCCGGCGGAGATCTCCATCGCCTTGCTGGAGGCCTTGTACAGCCGGTTCGTGATACTCCTGGCCGCCCTGGACCCTGCCGACTACAGCCGGACCTTCATCAGCCCCACCCACGGGCTCATGACCCTGGACACGGCGCTGCAGCGGTTCGCCTGGCATGGCAGGCATCACCTGGCCCAGATCGTGTCCCTGAAGGAACGGTCCGGCTGGTGAATAAACGAACGGCATGCCGAGACTCCATCCGTCTTCAGCATGCCGTTCGTTTATTTCCCTCATCGGGACTCTGAAACCGCCTTACTCCGCGGACTGCGTCCCCCGCAGGGTCAGCGTCACCTTCGTCCTCCCGCCAGTCAGATCGAAGCGCATGAACATCAGCCGGTCCCCGATCCGCTTGACTTCCCCTGCGCCCTCGCAGGACTCCAGCTCATAGCCCGACAGATCGTCCCAGTAGGCCAGGCCGAAGGGGCCGGGCGTCCAGTGGCCGATCTCATAGACCACCTGGATCCGTTCCGGCGATTTCTCGTACCGGGTGACGTAAACGGCGGGAACGGGCTCCAGGAACTCCTCGTTCATGTCCCCCTTGCCCACGTAGCTGCGCAGCTGGCGGGGCTTGTTCTCCCCGTCGACGAAGACCATCTGGCAATCCCGGTCGTAGTAAAAGAACGTATCCGGCCATGGTCCGGCTCCCGTGCCGCCCAAGGTCATGGTGTACGCGTTGATCTCCGGCCGGATGCCGGTATCCCGCGTCAGCATATAAGCCGGAGCCGTCACGGCAGGATAGGCCTCGTGGTACAGCTCCACTGCCTGGGGCAGCGTGGTGAGCATCGCCCCGCTGCCGCTGACATATTCGAAGAACCGGTCCAGCATCCCCTCGCATTCGTCCACGTGGGACGCCGGGAACACCCGGAACCGGTCCGTGTATTCCATCTCATGGGCCTCCTGCTGCTGGAGGAAGAACACCTGGCCGTTATGCGCCGTATTCTCCAGATAAACGTCGAACATCCGTTTCCAATACTCGATGTTCTCCCCCGTGCATAAGCCGGCGCGCAGGACGTCGTTGGGGTCGGTAGAGTAGAGCACGGGGCTGCCGGCATGGAAGCTCAGGTTCAGATCCCGGGCCGTCCACTCGCAGGCGACCACCTGGCCCTTGCCGGGATGGGGAGCCTTGTAGCGGCTGCCGTCCACGTACCAGGACCCCCAGGGGATACCCCGGTGGGAGATGCCGTCCCACCAGACCTGCTCCCAGCAGTAGCCCCACATGCCCTGGAAGTCCAGCTCCTCGAGCGCCTCGATGACTTCATTGTAAATTTTGCCCCGCGCGGCGATCTTGGTCCGGGCCCAGGGGAAGGCCTCCCGAATGCTCTGCCAATCCCGTTCCAGCGCTTCCTTGAACTTGATCTTCGACGCCCCGCAGTCCTCGATGAAGAAGGGGGTCTGCAGGATCACGTCGTCGCCGTAAGCGTCATGCCACTCCCGAATCCGATCCGCCAGAACCGGCACGGAGCCTCCGTTGACGATCCAGGTGACCGGGATGCCGTGCTTGTGGGCGATGCGGGCCGTCCGGTCCACGCCTTCCATCGGCGTGCCCTTGGCCCAATCCGTATCATAATGCGATGCATAGCTGACAAAGGTGTAAATCAGTCTCTCCGGGTTCAATCCGAACGCCTCCTTCTCTATCTAGCCCTTCAACGCGCCGACCATGACCCCTTTGACAAAATACTTCTGCACAAAAGGATAGATGCACAGGATCGGAAGCGTGGCCACCACGATGGTGGAGTATTGGATGGTTTCACTGACTTGCATGGCCTGGTCCACCTGGGTGGAGCCCAGCATCAGATCGGTGGAATTGGAGATGAGAATCTCCCGCAGGATCAGCTGGAGCGGGAACAGGTCCCGGTCCTTCAGGAACAGGGAGGCGTAGAACCAGCCGTTCCACTTTTCGACGGCGTAGTAGAGGCACATAACCGCGATGACCGGCAGGGACAGGGGCAGGACGATTCTCGTGAAGATGGTGAGATGGTTGGCTCCGTCGATCTTAGCGGATTCCTCCAGGCTGTCGGGCACCGCCATGAAGGACGTGCGCATGATGATCAGGTTGAAGGTGTTGATAGTGAAGGGCAGGATGACCGCCCAGAGGGAATTCATCAGTCCGGTGCCCTTCACGATCAGGTAGAAAGGGATAAGGCCTCCGCCGAAGAACATGGTGAATACGATCAGGAACATGAAGACGTTGTTCCACATCACCTGCTTGCGCGAGAGGACGTAGGCGGTCATCGACGTAACGCTCATATTGACCAAGAGGCTCAACGCCACGATGAGGATGGTATTGCCGTAGCCCTTCAGAATGTTCGGATTATGGAACACCTTCACGTAAGCATCCAGATGGAAGCCGTACGACCGGAGCAAAAGCCCGCTGTGCGCCATCAGATCCGCCCCGTTGCTGACGGAGGCCAGCGCCACATAGAGCAGCGGGTAGGCCGTGATAAGAATGAGGAATCCCATGAACACGTTGATCAGAACGCCTGTGATCCGGTCTCCCAGGGATGTGTGGCTCATGATAGGGGAACCTCCTTTACCATAGACTGTTCTCACTGACCCTGCGGCTGATGTAGTTGGCGGAGATCAGGAGAATCAGGTTGATGACGGAATTGAACAGTCCGACGGCGGAGCTGAAGCTCCAGTTGAACTCCATCAGACCGATCCGGTACACATAGGACGAGATGACGTCCGCCGTCTCATAGATGGAAGAGTTATAGAGCAGGATGATCTTCTCGAAGCCGACGTTCAAGAGGTTGCCCAGCCGCAGGATCAGCATGATGGTGACGGTGGGCATAATCCCGGGCAGCGTGATGCTCGCCATCTGCCGCCAGCGTCCGGCGCCGTCCATGCGGGCCGCTTCGTACTGCTCCTGGTCGATTCCGGCCAGAGCCGCCATGTAGATGATGGATTCCCAGCCGAAGCGCTGCCAGATCTCGGAGACGATGTAGATGGGGCGGAAGTAGTCCGGGTTCTGCAGCATGGTTTTGCCGTCCCCGCCGAAGTGGGTCAGGAGGCTGGCGATAATGCCGCCGCTGCTGGTGAAATCCTTCACGATCCCGCAGATGACGATCAGCGAGATGAAGTAAGGCATATAGGTCACGGACTGCACGATCCGCTTGAAGGTGTGGTTGCGCAGCTCGTTCATGAGAAGCGCCAGCAGAATCGGCGCAGGGAATTCGAATAGAATGGTCATGGCGCTGATCAAGAGCGTATTCTTCAGGATGCGGCCAAAATAGAGCCCTTCAAAGAAATCCCTGAAGTTGGCCAAACCGACCCATTCGCTGCCCCAGATGCCTTGGGCCGGCGAATATTCCTTAAAGGCGATGATGGCTCCGTACATCGGAGCGTAATGGAAGACGGCGTAGTAGACCACCGCGGGAATCATCATGGCGTAGAGCAGCTTGTTGCGGTGCCAGTCCTTGCGAAGCAGCTGCAGCTTCATGGACCGGAGCACAGTATTCATCCGGGTTCTCTCCTTTCACCCTCCGTTTTTGGGCATGACAAGAAGAGGGGAGACCGTATCTTCCTCGAATCTCCCCTTATTCTTCTCGTATGCGGGATTACCGCTTATTGTAACGGTCCAAGGCCGCCTGCTGAATCTCGACGGCACGGTCGATCTTCAGGGACTTCAGCTTCTCGCGGAACTTGTCGTAGGAATCGACGGACTCGGTGCCGAGCAGGACCTTGACCGTGAATTCATCCACCAGGGTATTGGCTTCGTTGATGATCTTGGCGAATTCGGTGGATTCCTCCGGAGTCGGAGAGATCGGAGGCAGCTGGTATTTATCCACGTCGGTCTTCATCCAGGTCTTGACGGCCTCCTGCTGCTGCGGCAAGGCGGCGTACTGCTCATAGTAGCGCTTGTCCTGGATGGTCGGACCGCCGGTGGCGCGGGTATACAGGGTCAGGTTGGTGGCATAATCCTTCTTGATCATATCGGAATAGGTCGGGTAGCCGTTCACCATGGTGTAGCTGACGCCCTCGATGCCGAAATTGTAGAAGAGGCGGCCTTCCTCGCTGTAGCCGTAGTCCAGCGCCTTGACGAGGAGCTCCGGATTTTTGGCCTTCGGCGAGATGGCGAAGTTGCCGCCTTGGGGAGCGGAATAGTCCTTCTGGCCGAACTTCGGCGTATCGCCCTTCTTCAGCACCGGGTAGGGAGCGCCGACCACGTTGTACTTGGGATCCTTCTCCTTCATGGCGGTGAGCCACTTGCCGATGCCGCCGCCGGCCAGCGCATAGGTGGCGCCGGACTTGCCGGAGGTCATGTTGGCATCGCGGATCTTGGCGTCGACGGTGGCGATGTCCGGATCGATGATCCCTTCGGCATACCACTTGCGCATGGTGGACAGGAAGTCCTTGAAGCCGGGCTCCATCGGTCCGAACTTCACCTTATTGTTCTCCATGTAGAAGTCGCGCTTGACGCCGAAGGCGCCGTAGAAGGCTCCGAACTGCAGGTCGCTGAACAGGCGCGGGGTGCTGACGAAGGTCAAGGGAGCGGTGGCGCCCTTCTTCTCCTTGAAGGCCTTCAGCATGGTATACCATTCGTCCATGGTGGTCGGAACCGGCAAGCCCAGCTCATCCAGCCAGTCCTTGCGCACGATGGGGCCGCCGTAGGTCTTCAGGAAGTCGTCGCCGCGGATGAAGGGGAAGCCGTAATAGGTGCCGTTGTCGGTCTTGATCTGCTTGTCGACGTCCGGGTGCTCCTTCAGGTATTTCTTCAGGTTGGGGGCATACTTGTCGATCAGGTCGTTCAGCTTCAGAATGTTGCCGTCCTTGATGGCCTTCTCCGGTCCGCCGGGGTAGCCGAGGAAGTTCCATTCGATGATGTCCGTGTATTCGCCGGAGGCGAACATGATGTTCAGCTGCTCCTTCGCTTGGTTGACGGCCGGCAGTACATATTTCTCTTTGACGCCGGTGCGCTTCTCCAGCTCCTGGACGAAGGGGAATTCCTCCATCTTGGGCTTGACGGCCAATTGGGTGGAGAATTGGGCCGAGTCCAGCCAGCGGGTGACGACGGCGTCCGACTTCAGCGGATAGGTGCTGCCACCCGGGGATGCCGCTGCGCCGGCGGATGCAGCCGGAGCGGAAGCGGCGGGAGAGGCGGACGGCTCGTTCTTGTCCGAGCAGCCTGCCAGCGCCATGCCGCCCGTTACGCATACCGATAAGACGAGGGCCGGGTACCGGTTTGCCGATTTCTTCATACTGATACGACCTCCTACTGTGATGTGGGATGATGACTCCCTTTGTAGCTCCCTGCTTGGGGGGTACGTCCCCAGTATGGCGGCGCCGGTTCCGCCGTTCCAGCCTCAAAACCTCCAAAACACCCCTCACTTCAAGGCCCCCGACCCGTCAAAATCGCCAATACGGGCTTCATTTTTTCTCAAGGCTGCGAGATATTCTTATATTGCCCGGGCGTGACGCCCTCCCATTTCTTGAAGGAGCGGGAGAAGGTGTTCAGGTCGTTGAAGCCGCAGAGGCCCATCACCTCGGCTACCGTAAGCTTTTCCTCCTTCAGGAGCTGCTTGGCCTTATGGATGCGCATCTTGTTGATGGTATCAAGCAGCCCTTCCCCGGTATGGTCCTTGAACAGCTTGGACAGGTAGGTGGGCTTCATGCCGAAGGCTTCGCCGATCATGGTGATGTTCAGGTTCACGTCCCGGTAATGGTCTTCGATATAGTGGGCGACGGACCGGATGAAGCCGTCCTGCTCCTCGCTCTTCCACTTGCGCTTCATGGATTCCTGGCGGGCGGCGGTGTAAGCGCACACCTCCTCCAGCATGGACAGCATCTCGTGGTGCATTTCCTTGACGGTCTTCATGCCGGTCAAGCGCTCGAAGGCCCGGTGCACCTGCTGCAGGAATTCGGCGTTGGTCTCGCCCAGCTCCTGGACGGTCTTCATCAGCGTGCTGATCAGGTCGAACATGAGGCATTTCATCTGCTCGACGGTCAGCGCGGCCTCGTTCATGTTCCGACTCAAGATGTCGTTCAGAATGCCCTGGGCGGCAACCAGATCTCCCGCCTTCACGACGTTCATCAGATGCTGCTCCACCTGCAGCGGGTAATAGTAGCCGCTCTGCACCGGGTCCGCCTGCTCCTTCTGCATCTCCCCATAGGCCATGATGTCGCGCCGGCCCATGACCAGCTTGTATTCCATCACGTCCAGCGATTCCTTGTAAGCCTCGGGGATGCCGGACGTTGCCGTGTGCACGCCGCTTAAGGCTACGGTGACGCCGATGGCGTATTGGCGCTTAAGGAATTGAACGGCTTCCTCCGCCGCGGCCCGGATGTCCGCCAGCGCCCGGTCCTTCGGGCCGGGAGCCAGATTGATGAGGCAGGCCATCATATCGTCGACCTCCGCCATATAGCCGTGATGGGAGCGGTTCAACACTTCCTCCACCACGTTGGTCACGATGAATTCGAGCAGCTTCAGCCGATCGGGAACGGGCAGGCCGCCGATCCGCTCGAAGAAGGCTTCATTCTCCTCGAGATAGAGCAGGAGGACGCAGAATTCCTCCGATTCAAAATGCAGCTGAAACGCAGCCCGCGCCTCCTCCTGCGGAATGGAGGCTTCGATGCGGCCCTTCAGCAGGCGGGAGATAAAGTTCCCCCGCAGCTGGTTCGTCTGCTGCTTCATGCGCAGGCTGGCCTGGTCCTTCTCGTCGAGCGTCTTGGCCAGCACCTCTTCGATGTAGGCGAATTCGTTCGCCTCCTTATAAGCAACGCCGTTGACCTTCTGGGAGAAGGTCTGGATCAGGCGGCCCAAGGGCTGGTAGTTGCGGCGGAGGAACACATAGGTCAGCAGGATGCCGCCCGTCAGACTGAAGGCGATGCTGGAATAGGTCAGCTTCCGGACGTATTGGGATTCCTTCCATACCACCCGGTCGGGCACGATGGTGGCGTAGGTCAGCTCGGAATTGGTGGATTTGACGTAATAGATGTGGGACGGCTCTCCCCGGTAGACCACGGCTTTGTTGCCCTGACTATCGGGAAGCGGCCCCAAGGGAGACAGGTCCTTCTCGTCCTTCAGCGTGGAGGTCAGGACCTCGTTGCGCTCGTTGATGATGAAGACGCTGCCGCTGTTGAAGAGGCGGACGTTGCCGATGATCTTCAAGAGCTGCTCGGCGTTCAGCATGATGACGATGGAGCCGGCCGGCTGGTCGTTGCTGTCCGCCGGGAAGGAGCTGATGTAGGTGGCGTACTCCCGGAGGGCACCTTCCTCCGTCCGGCGGCTGGTCAGGATGAACTCGCGGCGGTTGATGCTGTTCACCTTGCCCAGCCACTGGGTGAAGGACAGATTGCCTCCCTGGTACAGGTCCGCATAAGCCTCATCGGCGGGCTTGTACACGGTGGGCATGATGACCCGCCCTCCGTCCGACCAGTAGATGTAGAACTCCTCGTACATGGAATACGCGGATCGGATGCCCTTCAGATCCTGGAGGATCTCGTACAGGTCGAACCGGTAGTCGCCCCGGTTGGCTTTGTTGGAATAGAAGAGATTCTGCACCTTCTCGTTGGCGTAGATCTGGGAGACGAGCCTGCGGATGCCGGACACCTCGTTGTCGACAGCTTCCTGCATCTGCAGGAGCAGGGTGTCGTTGCCCCGCTTGATCTGGTTCTCCACCGTCTTCTCCGTCTGCCAGTAGACGGCCAGATTGATGGCGATGGGCACGAACAGCACGAGGATATAGGAGAGCAGCCACGTCATGGCGACGCTGCGTCTGCGGAACCGGATCTTGTCTCTTTTCATAGGTCTACCCCCCGGGTGGCGTCGATCAGGAGGGAAGCGTTAGAGATACTCCCCCAATCTTCACTATACCGGACCGGATGGGGCGGAACAATCGGCGGAGCACCGTCAAAACCTCCAAAAGGACCCTCAGAATGTTCGTTTCGGGGGTCGGTCGCATTTTTACAATACGAATTCGAAGATAAGAGTTATAGTGATTAAGAAGACCGGAATAGGGTCTTCCAACGTTCGATAGACGGAGGGAATAAGATGGATTTGGTGTATACGTTATATATCGGCGCAACGCCGGAGCAGGTGTGGGACGTGCTGGTGTCGGACGAGGGAGTACGGGCCGTGTTCTTCGGCTGCACCATTCGATCCGGGATGAAGGCCGGGGATGATCTGGCCTATGTGGGTCCGGGCAACGACGGGGACGAGACGGTGCATGTGTACGGCAAGCTGCTGGAGGTGGAGCCGGGGCGCGTGTTCAGCTACTTGGAGCATCCGGGGCCATCGTATTACAGCAACCACGAGGAGCTGGAGACCCGGGTGACCTTCACCCTGGACCCCGTCGGCGGCTGCACCAAGCTGGTCCTGGTGAACGACAAGTGGGCAGAGGGGCATCCGTCCTACGCCAACACGCAAGAGCATTGGCCGATGATCCTGAGCAACATCAAGACCTACGCCGAGACGGGCAAGACCCTCGATTTCGGCTGGTGAAAAAAACGAGAGCGCAGTTGCGGAAGGTTGCTTCCGCGCTGCGCTTTTTGCGCTGGCCTCCGCCGGAAGGGGGGCGGCCGGATGGCGGAACGACGGCGAAAAGTGGAACGGTGGCCGGAAGGCGGAACGACGGCTGGAAGTGGAACGGTGGCCGGAAGGCCGAGTGTCTGCTGAAGGGCGAGTACCCGCTGAAGTCCCCCGAAAAGGTGAGAGCTCCCCATTGGCCGACGTCTCACGTGGCAGGTAATTCGACTAAGTGCATTTATAGTAGTTAGTTTGGGCGATTTGCCCAATATCGCATGAACTAAGTACAAAAACTGCATCTAGTTAGGGTAAATCCAGTCGATACCGCCCATTTAGAGTGAACTAAATACATAAAATCCACTTCGTTCATGCGAGCTGCTCAGCGTTGGTGATCTAAGTACAAGAAATCCATTTAGTTGTAAATGACGTAGCGCCTCCCCCAGCAACCAACCAAGTACCCGACGTATCGCCCCATCCAGCACCGTCCAGCAACTAACCAATCGAGTACCCGACGTGACGACTCCCCGGCAACCAACTGACTAGCCCCCCGACGTAACGATTTCCCACAGCTGCCAACCCGCCTCTCCTGCCGACCGTCGTCTGCATCACCAGAGCCCGCTGTCCAGCCCCTGCTTGGTAATTTCGTAGTAGAGGGTCCGCTGTCCCGTGCCGCGATGAACCGGCTGCAGCCATCCTTTGGCGCAAAGTCTTCGCAGGTGAGCGACGGCCGTCCGAGGGTCGATGGAGAAGCGGGCGGATACGTCCACCGGACGGATGGGCCGGGCCAGGAAGACGGCGTAGCGGAAGATCTCCTGATCGGCGAAAAAGACCCGTTCCACCCTGGAGCCGGTGGACTCGTAGCGGTTCAAGATGACGCGAAGCAAGTACAACACCACTTCCGGCCGGTGGGCTACGTCATCGTAGGCGAACGAGACTACATGAAAGCCTGCACCCTGCAGGAAGCACTCCCGGTTCAACTCGTTGGAGTATTTGGTCCGGTCCATGTGGGTGACGTGTTCCGCGTAGCCCTTGATCTCAATGAGCAGGCTCCATTGCCCCGGAGAATATACATAATCCGCATAATAGGGCCGCCCGCGCCAATCCAGCACCTCATACTCGGGATGCAGACCATCAAAGTGGCCCTTCAGCGGCCACCAGACCTTCTGCGCGAACAGCTTCTCCGCATGGCTGTGCCCTCGTTCCAGCCGATCCCGCCGTTCTCCCGATCGCCGCTCCAGATGATGCTGCACGAACGCCGCATGCGCTTCTTCAAAAGCCTTCATCTTCTCGCCTCCCTTTTAAGAGCAAATAAAAACGCCCTTATTCACCGGTGGATGAATAAGGGCGTCCTTCGCCGCATGGATCCATTATATTACGGTTTCCCGGAGGGGAAAAGGGTTGGCTACTGCCCGGTTGTGCCGATTCCGGAGTTGAGTCCGCCGGAGAATCCATAGTCATATGGACGCCACGGACCATTCCGTCACGATATATAAGTTTAAAGTCCTAAACTTCTATTAAATTCGACATCAAATCGGTCTAAAGCACTATTCAGATCGACCTATCTGAATTATAATCATTATAACGAACATAAGGGATGCGATGAAGTATAACCTCTAACTGGACACTTGGGTTATATGGAGCCACTAGTGTAACCGGCCCTCTTAGGCACCATAACTAGGAGGAATAGCAGCATGAAGAAGAGTGTCAAATGGGTCAGCGCAAGTGTATTGTCCGCCGTATTGTTGGCAGGATCGGCAACCTCTGCCTTGGCGGCTGGAGCGGTTGTCAGTGCAACGGCCGTGGAACCGGCCCGTACCGTGAAGCAGACGGGCTACGGCACAGGGGTGTTAACGTCCGAGACCCGGGCTGAGCTGACCTACAACAAGGAGAGCTCCGTCAGCCTGTCCGGCACTGTTGTCATTGACGGTCCGGTCCTGGTGATGAAGCTGGTGAACTACCCGCAGGTCGCCTTCACGATCAAAAAGGTGGCGGACAAGCTGTTCACCTACTCGGCCGTCCTGCCGCTTGGTTCCGGAGACAAGGGGAACCTGGACCTGTCCGTGGAAGCCTACACCGTCTACCAGAACGGCAAGACCGCTGGACAGATCCATAGCACGGTAGCCGGTCCGGTATCCGCAGGCAAGGTGCATGTCGCTTACATCGACCGATACCATGTGACGGACACATCCTTCGGGACTTATAACCGCGCGGCGAACACCTTCCCGTATTCCTACACCTTGAACAAGGTTTGGGACGACGGCAAGGTCACTTCGTCCGCCATCACGGTACATGTCGAAGGCACGAAGGACGTCTATGCCGTTCAAGCCAGCGACCCGGCCTACAAGGACGGTGCGGCAGCGGTAACCGTGAGCACGGCGCCGGTGCCGGTTGTCTTGAAGGAGACGGTCATCTCCGGTGTGCAAGAGCCGGGCTATGATCCTGCCAGCAACCTGTTCACCTATGCCTATACCCGGACGGACATCAACAGCAGGCTGAAGGCGACCGTTACCGCGCAGACCGCCCAGGTGCTGGGCACCGAGACCCAGGCACTGAACGCAACCTATGGTGATAACAGCGTCCACACCGTCTATACCTTCGTCCCCCCGGTGAAGCCCCGCTTCCTGAGAGTGGATGCGGCTTCGGCCTCCTACACCTTCGATTGGGCATCCGGCACGTATACCGTAACCTACCAGGTGGAGGAAGAGTACAGCAACGGGAAGACAGCGACCAGCGTCCGCACCCTCACCGGCTTGACTCCGGGCCAATCGGCTTCCTTCACCATTGGGCAGGATGGTCTGACGGCACAAGGTGCCTTCAACGTGCCGGCCGCACCGAAGGCAGTTGTCAGTGACGTGGAGGTTCGAGACGTGACCGGCTTGTGGGCGGGCAACCATGACGTGAGCGGCGTCATCAAGGTAGACTTCGTCCTGACCTTCAAGGTGAACGGCGAGCTGCAGACCCAGGCGGTGTCCACGAACATCAACACCAAGACCGATGGCTATACGGCTTCCGGCACGTTCGTGACCACGTACCACTCTCAACCGGTCAGCGTTCCGTATTCGGTGACCGTGACCCCTCCCGCACCGGAGACGGATACCTCCCATTCCGACAACGGCTACCCGGGCAGCAACGGAAACGGCAACGGGCACAAGGAATAAGCCATAGGGTAAAAAAGATAGCCTCCCATCCACATCTGTGGTCGGGAGGCTTCGTTTGTTGGAGAACTCCGTTACCCGGTCTACTTAAGCTTCACCGAGAACGGCTCCTCGATCCATGCGGGGTAATTCATCAGGTCGAAGGTGACCGGGTTGACGACCGGCCCGTCGGCCTCCACCTCGAAGGTAGTCTCGTATTCGACGGAGCCGGAGGAATTGCTGGAACGATGGTCTCCAATGCGCAGCGGCTTCCCATCGGCGTCCTGGCCGGGGCCTCCTACGAGGCTGTAGAAATAATGGTCCTCCGGATTGCCGGTGACGGAGAGGCGGATGGAGCCTTTGCCGTTCACGGACGGCGAAGCATCGAGCAGCTTCACGCGGCTGTCGGGGGCATCGACGATACGCTTGTTCTCCAGATCCAGCTTCAATTGAAGCTTCGACTTATCGAGCGCCATGATGCGGCTGCCGGCAAGCGTAAGATGCTTGGGCTTGCGGAAGAAGCTGCTCTCGAAGTAGATGATCTGCCTGGACTCCGAGGTCAAGGAGGCTCCTTGGCTCTTCAGGACCGTTCCCCGTTCGTCCGTCAGGGTCAGCTCGCTGAAGTGGAACAGACGCTTGGTGTTCGACGGGTCCATCTCCAGCTCCAGCCCGATCCGGGTCGGATGGATGACGGCACGGACCACCGTGAAGCGCTGGCCCTCCACGGTCACGACCTGATGGATGGGGAGCTCCTCCTTCAGGTCGCGGAACCGATCCTTGTCGATGCCGAAGGATGCGGACCAGGAGGCCCCGGACGGAGCTTCCGGCAGGTTAGGCTCGATCGTAATGCGCATCCGCTCGGGAACGGGCACGCCGTCCGACATGCCGATATCGATCCGGCCGCGGACCTCCCGGTCCACCGCCGTCTCTGAAGGCCAGCTGTACATGTAGCTGGCTAGAACGGCCTTCCCGGTATCGGCATCCTGTATCTCCAGCTTACGGAAGAGCAGGTGCTCGAACGGTTGGGAGGCGCGAAGGGTGTAGAACACATTGACCCTGGTTTCATCGGCAATGATGCCGTCCACCGTGAAGGTGATGCCGTCATGGGAATCCTCGGTCCCGACGGGCTGGATGAAGTCGCGGCGTACGGCATCCGTTAAGCCCGAATCACCGGCCACCAGCTTGACCAGGGTGCCCATCCCGGGCAGACCGCCAAGGTAGGTGGCGAAGGCGGGGGAGACGCGCACCAGGCCGAAGAAGAGCACCAGCGCGGCTGCGGCGGTGCCCAGCGACCAACTCCTTCGCCGGGAGGTCTGCCGCCGCCTCCGGCCCTCCGCCATGCCGGCGGCGATGGCTGCATCCAGTGCCGCCGCCGGCACCTCGGGGAGAGCCTCCGTCTCTGCGGAGGCCGATAGCTTTTCCAATTCGAGGTCCAACCGATCCAGCCGCTCAGTCATGGCACCAATCCTCCCTTCGTGAGATATCCCGCAGCGTGCAAAGCGCCTTATGCAGACGCGTTTTCACCGTCCCCTCGGGACATTCGAGCAGCCCCGCGATTTCGGACAGCGTGAATTGCTGATAATATTTAAGCACGACAATTTCCTTCTGCTCCCGGGGAAGGCTATCCACGGCCACCGCAAGGTCCAGCCTGGAGTTGCTCCGGTCATCGAATGCGGCAGCGGGCTCCGCCTGGTGCGGGGCAGTGCGCTTCCGTCTCCGGTGTTCATCCGCGCAGGCGTTCAGCAGAATCCGGACCACCCAGGTATTCCAGTAATCCGGCTGCTTCAGCTTCCGGATGTTCTGGTAAGCGCGGCAGGTGGTTTCCTGTACCGCCTCCAGTGCCTCCGCTTCGCTGCGCAGGTAAGCCAGGGCGATCCGGTAGAGACGCTCCTTGCAGCTGTCCATCAGTTGAAGAAAAGCCCGGTCATCCCCTTGCTGGGCCGCACGGACCCAGGCCGCAGCATCCATATGGAGCCCCCCTTTTCCAAGATTGAACACTCATTAGACGCGGGGAGGGGGCAAACTGTTTTTTGGAAGGCCCCTATTTTTTTCGGAGCCGCAAGAACCGAAACCTCCTCTGCCTTGACGAACGGGAGAAACCATTGTATCGTCAAAGTTTGGATTCCAATAGGCTTTTCCCGGAAGGAAGTGAGCTCTGATGCGCCGGATGAGCATGATATTCCGATTTCTGATCACGAACAAGAAGACGAGACTGATCCTCTTGATGACCCTGCTGGTGTCGTCGAGCATTCTTTCGGTCGGGCTCTTTTCTTACTCTCAATATAAGAAAGCGCTGGATACGGACCTGAACACCCCCAATGTGGAGCTCCTGCAGATCAATCTGGACGTGACCAACCGGGCCATCCGGGAGGCGGACGCCAAAGGGGTGGACGCGGCCTTCCGCGAGTCCGTGCAGAGCTTCCTTCGCCCGGACGGGTTGGACGCAGGCGGACGCACCGAGCTGCAGGCGTACCTGAAGACCATGGCCACTAAGCCGGACCTGCATTCCATCGCCGTCGTGCGCCTGTCAGACCAGGCGATTCTGTCCAGCGAGTTCGGCTACGTCCCTAAGGGCGGACAAGCCCCGGACACGTCATGGACGGCTTGGCTGGACGAGGTCAAGAGCAAGCCCCTGCTCGTGAAGCGCCGGATGTACGGCGCCGCGGGAGCGCCGGGGCAGACGGAGCTTCTGACGCTGGTCCGGCCGGTGGTCCGTAATGGCCAGGTGGCCGGAGCGGTCATGGTGAATATGGATTATGACCGGCTCTTCTCCAAGATCTATACTCATCTGTCCAGTTATCAATATCAATATGTCTACAACCTGGAGGGGGAGCTCATCTATCCGAAGCTTCGCGGTCCCATCCCCCTCGATGAAATGCAGAATGTCATCCGGATGCTGGATGTGCGGCCCTTCGACTATGTGAAGGTGGCCGGCCAGGAATACATGGCGAACCAGACCTTCTCCAACGTGACGGGCTGGCGGATGATCTCGCTGGTGCCTATGGAGCAGCTCTTGAAGAATGTCCGGGTGGCCCGGGACACCATGCTGCTGTTCGCTCTGGTCTCCGTGCTGGTGGGCTGCTCGGCCATCTACTTCTACAATTATGCGGCCTTCCGGCCTCTGAAGCGGATCAATCGGCTGCTGGCCTCGGGACAGAAGCACGCCAAGTCCGGAGACCTCTACGATCTGGAGCCGGCCATCGGCAAGCTGGTGGGGGACTTCCAGAACAAGTCCCTGCTGGCGGAGCGGACCCTCCCCGAGCTTCGGGCCAAGTATCTGCAGGACGTGCTGTCCCGCAGCATCGGCTCCCAGGAGATCCGGATCAAGTGGGAGCAGTACTTCCGCGAGTGGAGCGAGGGGCCGCTGGCCATGCTGGCGGTCTCCGTCGACCGGTACGGCCATTGGGCGGCGGACCTTCCCGAGGAGGACCGGATGCTTCTGAAGTATGCACTGAACAACGTGCTGCTGGAGACGCTGGAGCATTCGTGGCGGGTGGCCAGCCTGCATATGGAAAAAGACTCCTGGGCCGTCCTGGTCCAGCCCAAGGAAGAGCTCTCCGAAGCTTGGGGAACCCGGCTTCGGGAAGATGCGCGCCTGGTGGTGGAGCGGCTGCGGGAATATTTGTCCGTGTCTGTGTCCGTGGGGATCGGGACCGAGCGTCCCGATATCCTGCAGGCGGCCGGCTCCTATTCGGAGGCGACGGAGGCCTTGTCCTATCGCCTCTACGAGGGTTACGGCCAAGTCCGTGACTTCGGCTCCATCGAGCAGGACCACGAGGAGGGCTATACCTTCGGCGGAGAGGCTTGGATCGCCGGGATTCTGAACGGTCTGCCGACGGCCGGAAGAGAGACGGCGGAGGCATGGATCGGCCGGTGGGCGCAGGAGACGCGCGAGAACCCCCTCTCCCCCCACCGGGTGTACCGGACCGTGGACGATCTTCTGGAGGAGCTTCTCCGGTTCATGCGCAGACACAACCTGACGCCTCCCCCGGAGCTGGCGGATTACACGCGGCACCGGGTGACCACCATGGAGCTGGGAGAGGTCGAAGAGCTCCTCGCCCGTCTCGTGGGCTACATTACCGAGGAGCTGGGCAAGCGGAAGCTGACCAAGGAGTACCAGCTGGTTCAGACGATGATCCGCTATATGCAGGAGCACCTGTCGGAGAACATCGGCCTCCAGGATGTGGCCGACCAGGTCAACCTGGGCATCTCCTCCGTCAGCAACATCTTCAAGGAGGAGACCGGCAGCACGGTGTATGACTACCTCACGGGGCTTCGGATCGACCGGGCCTGCGAGCTGCTGATGAACACGCCTCTCAAATTAGCCGAGATTGCCCAGCAGGTGGGCTATACGAATGAGAACAGCTTCATCCGGGCGTTCCGGAAGATCAAGTCGGTGACGCCGGGCAAGTTCAGGGAGTTCAACAAATCCTCCAACGGGTATGCAGATCCGCCAAAACCGCGCCAATCCAGCGTTTCGGACGATTCCGCGGAAGATTAAACGATTGTGGGAGCGCCCCCGTATGGCATACACTCAGGGTGTGAAACGGCAAGCCGGAATGCTTGAAACGAACACAACCGGCCATGACGGGGAGGGCTGCGGAGGATCAATCCTATAGAAAAGAGGGATGGCCATGAAGGGAAAAACGTGGCGTACGGTTTGCAGTCTGTCCATTGCTTCCAGCCTGGCGGCCGCACTGACGGCTTGCCAGGGAGAGGTTCTAAAGCAAGACGGGAGCCGCGGCGGCGATACGGCCGATTTTCCCGCAAGGGCCATTACCTTGATCGTTCCTTATTCTGTAGGCGGCGGAACCGACATTACGGCCAGAGCGCTGGCCAAGGCGGCGGAGAAGGAGCTGCACCAGCCCGTAACGGTGGTGAACCGGACGGGCGGCGGCGGCTCCATCGGACTGATGGAGGGCGCCGGGGCCAAGGGTGACGGATATACGGTCACCTATTTGCCGGCGGAATTGACGATTCTCCCGCATCTGGGACTTCTGCCGATTACCTATGAGAAGTTCACGCCAATCGCCCAGACCAACTACGACCCCTCGGCTATCACCGTGCGGGCCGAAGCTCCCTGGAAGACCGCCTCCGAATTCCTCGCTTATGCGAAGGATCATCCCGGAGAACTGAAGATGGGGAATGCGGGAACGGGGAGCATCTGGCATCTGGCGGCCGTCACATTGGAGAAAGGAACGGGGGTTACCTTCAGCCACATTCCGTTCGAAGGAGCGGGGCCGGCGGTATCGGCTCTCCTGAGCGGCTTCGTGGACGCGGTGCCGGTCAGTCCGGCCGAGGTGAAGACCTTCGTGGAGCAGGGCAAGCTCCGGACGCTGGCGATTAACGACGACAAGCCGTCCGAGGCGCTGCCGGGTGTGCCTACCTTGAAGGAGGCGGCCGGCATCCAAGCCCGGTTCATCGGAACCTGGCGGGGCTTGGCGGTCCCGAAGGATACGCCGGATGACATTGCCGAGTATCTGTCGAAGACCTTCATGAAGGCGGCGGAGGACCGGGAGTTCAAGGACACCATGAAGGCCAACGGCTTGGGTCTTCTGGTCAAGGACGCCAAGGGCTTCCACCAGCAGCTGAAGGAAAGCCACGACCAGTTCTCGAAGCTGATCCCCGAGCTGGGATTGAGCCGGAAGTAAGAAAGAAGGACCACTGTAAGATTTGGGGAGACCCCGCGCTGCAAGAGAGCCTGACCGATGCGCCAAGTAAGGCGGTGTGGTCCCGGGCTGCGGCTCTCTACGCCTAGGCGCTGTAAATTTTGGGCAGATATGTGAAAAATTACACAATGAAAGAGGGAGTAAGTTCATGTTCAAGATCAAAAAAACAATGGAACGCATCCCCGGCGGGATGATGCTGATTCCCCTGTTCCTGGGCGCCATCGTCCATACCTTCGCACCGGGTTCGGGCAAATACTTCGGTTCCTTCACCAACGGTCTCATGACCGGTACCGTGCCGATCCTGGCCGTCTGGTTCTTCTGCATGGGCGCCGCCATCAACATCAAGGCGACCGGCACCGTGCTCCGCAAGTCCGGCACCCTGGTTCTGACCAAGATCGCCGTCGCATGGGTTGTGGCCACCATCGCCACCATGTTCCTGCCGGCGGGCGGGGTCCAGACCGGCTTCTTCGCCGGCCTGTCCGTCCTGGCTCTGATCGCCGCGATGGATATGACCAACGGCGGTCTCTATGCCTCCATCATGCAGCAGTACGGCTCCAAGGAAGAAGCCGGCGCATTCGTTCTGATGTCCCTGGAATCCGGCCCGCTGGTTACCATGCTGATCCTGGGCACCACCGGATTGGCCGCCTTCGAGCCCCACACCTTCGTCGGCGCCGTGCTTCCGTTCCTGGTCGGCTTCGTCCTGGGCAACCTGGACCATGATTTCCGCGAGTTCTTCGGGAAAGCGACTCACACCATGATCCCGTTCTTCGGCTTCGCGCTGGGTAACTCCATCGACTTGAAGGTCATCACCAAGACCGGCATGCTGGGTATCGTTCTGGGTATCGCCGTTATCGTCATCACCGGCATTCCGCTTATTCTGGCCGACAAGTTCATCGGCGGCGGCAACGGCACCGCAGGTCTGGCCGCATCCAGCACCGCCGGCGCTGCAGTAGCCAACCCCATGATTATCGCCAACATGAAGCCCGAATTCATGCAAGCCGCCCAATCTGCAACTGCACTTGTTGCCGCTTGCGTTATCGTCACCTCGGTTCTCGTACCGATCCTGACCGCTTATTACTCGAATTACATGAAGAAGAGAAGGCCGTCCGCGAATGCCGCTGCCGAAGCGGCGGCCATAAACGCCTAAAAACCATACAAGAGGGGCATACCAATCCGGTATGCTCCTTCTTACACCACGTGGAATCCGGGAGGATCTATGAAGAGAATATTGACGATTGGCGAGCCGATGGCTCTGTTTGTGGCTGAGCAGGAGGGACCGCTGGAGGATGCGGACCGCTTCTTCCGGAATGTGGCGGGAGCGGAAGTGAACTTCTCCATCGGCATGGTACGTCTGGGGCACGAGGTGACGTACATCAGCCGGCTGGGGGACGATCCCTTCGGCAAGCGGATTGAGCGCTTTCTTCGGGAGAACGGCATCGATACCTCCTACATCGCGTATGATTCCGAATATGTGACGGGCATGCAGTTCAAGCAGAAGGTGACCAGCGGGGACCCTCTGGTCGTCTCGCGCCGCAAGAATTCCGCCGCCTCCCATATGAATCTGGAGACCATCGCGGAGCTCCGGTGGGAAGGCTTCGACCATATCCATCTGACCGGCATTCCCCCGGCCCTGTCCGCCGGCTGCCGCGAGCTGGTCTACGAGCTGATGGACCGGGCCCGGGCCAAGGGCGTCCAGATCTCGTACGACCCGAACCTGCGCCCCGGCCTGTGGCCGGACAAGGCGGAGATGGCACGGGTCATCAACGATCTGGCCTGCCGGGCGGACATCGTGCTGCCGGGCATCGAGGAGGGGCGCCTCCTGACCGGCAAGGAGGAGGCCCAGGACATCTGCGACTTCTACCATGCGGCCGGCGTGAAGACCGTGGTCATGAAGCTGGGGCCCCAAGGGGCCTACACCAGCACAGGAGACCGGCGGTTCTTCACCCCGGGCTGCCGCGTGGAGAAGGTCGTCGACACGGTCGGCGCCGGCGACGGCTTCGCGGTGGGCGTGGTCAGCGGCATCCTGGAAGGCCTGCCGCTGGAGGAAGCGGTCCGCCGCGGCACCGCCATAGGCGCCCTGGCCGTCATGGCGCCCGGCGACAATGACGGGCTGCCCGACCGGGAAGGGCTCGCCGCCTTCCTTGCGGCCCAATAAGGGTGAAGAACCAGCTCTCCTATGGCGGAGGCTGGTTCTTTGTGTTTTACTTCCGGTTTAATCTTAGGGATAACGGCAGCAGAAGAACCGTATATGCAGCAAGTGCATAGAGACACAGGAGGTATGCCTCCGTGTAGACTCTGACGTTCGCCTGCCCCACCCCCTCCGCTGTATGGGGATGAAGGGAATTCGTCCATAGAATGCCGATAAGCGCGATTCCGATCGCATAGGCTACCTGCATTCCGGTTGTCAATACGCCCGACGCGGAGCCAATATCCGGCTTCTTCACTTTGGAAAGAACGATATGGGTAAGCGGTGCGGCAATGAAGCCCTGACCGATGCCAAGCATCGTTAATGCCGGAATCCAAGCCGCTATCAGAGGCGAAGGGCCGGTGCCATGTATGATCAGGGCAAGAAGCCCATACCCGGCTGCTGTGAGTACCGATCCGACGCTCAGAACATGGGAACCGATCCTGGAAGCCAATCGGGATGACATCAACGAGGCGAGGAAGTAGCCCAGGCCCACGGGTAGAATAACCGCTCCTGCTTGAAGCGGCGTATATCCGAGTCCCATTTGGAGCAAATAAGCGGAGATTAAGAAGAAGCCTGCTTGTGACGACATGAACAAAAAGAGGATGAGCATCCCGATTCCGAACCCTTTTTGACCGAATAAGCTCACATTCATGAAGGGCTCGGCATGCCGCTGCAATAGTCGGCGTTGAGTCCAAATGAATAGGGCCAGCACGGGAACGGAAACGAGCAGGGTGATGACAAGGGATGCCGGCCATCCTTCTTTTTGACCTTGGACCAGCGGGTACACCAGCAGCAATAACCCTGCCGCCGCCAACGCGGCGCCGAACCAGTCTGTCCTCGAGGCCGCATCCCCCCTAGACTCCGGTATCCACGGAATCATGCTAAGAATCGCCAACCCGATAGGCACACTAAAGAAGAAGACCATTCTCCATTCCAACCCCCAGGGGTTCCAGTACAGCAGCCATCCGCCGATCAGCTGCCCGGTTGAGGCCGCCAGCCCTTGCGCCGCCCCGTAGAGTCCGAATATCCGGCTCCTCCTCTCCGGTGTATATTGGGCCTGGATGAGCGACAAGATCTGCGGGGAAATCAGCGCTGCGCTCAATCCTTGAACGACCCGCAGGATCGTGAGCATCCCAACATCGGCGGATAGACCGCACAGCAGGGAGCTGAGCGTAAATCCGGCGACGCCGACAAATAGGATCTTCCGTCGTCCGTACCGGTCGCCCAGTCTGCCGCCAATCATAAGAGCGACCGCATAGGCCAGCGTGTAAGCCGAGATGACGAATTGGATCGCGAAGAAATCAGCATGGAGGCCGTGTTGAATCGACGGCGTCGCTACATTGACGATAAAAATATTGGCCACCGCCATGAATACCGACAGCAGCATAACCGCCAACAGGATGCGCGGACGCTGAAGAGGTTGCACCTCCTCCCGCGGATGAGTCAGGGAACGATGGGCTGCAGCTTGGGACATCCATTTCATCCTCCTTGTGTGTCCCCTGCGAACATTGACATGTGCAGGGAAGCTCCATTAAAATTAAATGAGACAGAACTGTCTCATCCATCATTGATTCGTATGATACAGACAGATCTGTCTCGTGTCAACAGGTTTTTACCAATAATTTGGAATCAGGTGATGATCATGGAGAAGAAGGAATCGGCTAAGGAGCGGATTTTGCGGGTCGCTTCCGATTTATTTTACAAAGAAGGGGTCCGGGCTGTCGGGATCGACCGGATCATCGAGGAATCCGGCGTGGCCAAGGCGAGCTTTTACCGGAATTTCCCCACCAAGGACAGCCTGATCGTCGCTTATTTGGAGCTTAGGAACGGGAAAAGAATCGATTCGATTACGGAAGCGATCCGGAAGCATCCGGACTCTCCTCGAGATCAGCTTCTCTCGCTGCTTCAAGATATGGCCGAACGGATGAAGGCTCCCGAATTTCGCGGCTGCCCGTTTATGAATGCCGTCGTGGAGTTTCCCGACCTGGAGCATCCCGGCCATCGTTCTGCCGTAGATAACCGGCATCGGACATGGGGAATGGTGGAGGAGATTGCGAGGGAGGGCAAAGTAAAGAATCCGGTCGAGCTGGCGGCTCAGATCCGGATATTAAGTGACGGGGCTATGATGAGCGCTTATATCGATAAGGACTCGTTCCGGCCGGATTATTTCCTTAGTGCGGCCAGACGGTTGATTGAGGATCACTTCGGTACGGCCTGACCCTCCGCTCGTACTCCGCGGCGGTGACATAAGAAAGCCCCTCGGCCCGAAGGCCAAGGGGCTTGGATGCGTCGGTCATCCCTTCACGCCGCCTACCGTCAAGCCGGAGACGAAGTAGCGCTGGAAGAAGACGAACAGAATCAGGATCGGGGCGATGGCAAGGACGGAGCCGGCGATCAGCACGTCGTAATTGTTGCCGTATGGCGTCAGCAGGCTGGACAGGCCGATGGGCAGGGTCAGCTTCTCGCCGGTCTTCAGGACGATGAGCGGCCAGAGGAAGTTGTTCCAGGCGCCAAGAGCCTGCAGAATGGCCATGGCTCCGAAGGCCGGCGCCATCAGGGGGGCCATGATCCGGAAGAAGATGCCGAATTCCGTACAGCCATCGATGCGTCCGGCATCCAGGAAGTCCTTCGGAAGCCCTGCGGCGTACTGCCGGAAGAAGAACACAGGCAGCGGACCGACGATGAACGGCAGGATGACCCCCCAGACGGAATCCATCATATGAAGGTTGACGGTCAGCTTGTAGAGGGGCAGCAGGATGATTTCCAGCGGGACCATCATCAGCGCCAGCACCATGACGAAGACGATGGCTTTGCCCCGGAATTGGTACATGGCCAGTCCATAGCCGACCATGGAGGAGAAGAACAGGCACAAGAGCGTGAACAGCGCCGTGATCAGGAGGCTGTTCCCGTACCAGAGATAATAGTTCTTGGCCGCTCCGGTACCGGAGAAGATGGAGATGTAATTTTTGAAGGTCATCAGATGCAGATCCCAGCGGACGTTCAGGCCGTACCGGAGCAGCTCCTGGGAGGGCTTGAGCGAGGCCAGGAACAGCGCGTACAGCGGGAACAGGGCGAAGAAGCCCAGTACCGCCAGGAGGAGCAGGATCAGGATGCCGTTCAAGGACCAGGGTTTGCGTTCGGCCATGGTCAATCCTCCTTCCGGAACATGCCGAAGAATCTCAGCTGCAGCACATTCACGATCATGGTGATGCCAAGCAGCGACAGCCCGATGGCGGAGCCGAAGCCCAGGTTGAATTGCTCGAAGCCCTGCTGATAGATATAGCCGACCATGGTAAGCCCGATATCCTTGGGAGAACGGTTGCCGTTGTACATCGTGAAGCTCTCCGTAAACATGGCGAAGCCCCCGTATACGCTGATGGTCAGCACGTAGATGGTGACCGGCTTCAGCAAGGGCAGCGTTATTTTCATCAATTTATCCCGCGCCGTCGCCCCGTCGATCTCCGCGGATTCGTACAGCTCGGAGGGGATGCTCTGCAAGCCGGAGAGGAAGTAGACCACGTTGATGCCGAGCCATCTCCAGGTAGCCAGAAGCACCAGCACGAACATGGCCGTACCGGGGTTGGCCATCCATTTGTGTGCGCCGTACCCGAAGACATGGAGCACGTTGTTCGCCACGGCGCCGGGTAGCTCGCTGAAGACGAGCCGGAAGATGGTGCCCGCCACGATCACGGAGGTCAGAGCGGGGATGAAGAGGGTGGAGCGGAAGAAGTTCTTGAACCGGGTGATGCCGGCGTTCAGCAGGACCGCCACAATCAGCGGGAGGGGAATCAGCACGACCAGCGTCCAGAAGGTGTATGTGGCGCTGTTGCGGATGGCTGTATAATAGGTCGGGTTCAGGAGCTTGGAGTAGTTGGCGAAGCCCACGAACTTGGTGGCGCCCGGAAGCACCTCCTGGAAGCTCATCACGACGGTGGAGTACACGGGATAAGCGAAGAAGAGGAGGAACGAGATGACGAACGGCGTGACGAAGATATAGGGGGCAGCCTTCTGGGAGTAAGCCCACTGCTTCAGCGGGCCGGCGGCGGCTGCCTTGACGGCGGTCCGCTCGCGGGGGACAGCATGGGTTTTCACCGCAATGCACCTCTCTTTTCGTTTGCAGCGAACCCCTGCGCCGGCGATGCCCGGGCAGGGGACGCTGCTGGATACGGACCGGTCTTACTTGCTCAGCTGATCCTGGGCCTCCTTCAGAACCTTGGCGGGATCCGCCATGTCATTCAAGGTCTTGAAGAGGATGGTCTTCTTCACCTCGTCGGATACGGCCGGCATCTTCTCATTCACGTTGATCTGCGGAATCTCGTTCTTAATGGTCATGAGGACGTTGAAGATATCCTTGCCGAAGTAGTCGGTGAACTTGTTGGCCTCCTTCAGCTCCGGCGCGTCCCACACCTCGGTGCGGATCGGATCGAAGCCGAGCTGCTTCCAGATCTGGATGTTGCCCTCCTTGGAGAGCTTGGCGTAGGCCAGGAACTTGGCCGCCAGCTCCTGATGCTTCGATTGGACCGTGACGGCGGTTCCGGTGCCGCCCATGCCGACGGAGCGGTTGCCTCCCTTGGTCCAGGCGGGCATCGGCTTGATGATGATCTTGCCCTTCAGGTCCGGCATGTAGTCGGTGAAGCGCCCCATATACCACATGGGCATGAAGACGGAGGCGGCCCCGCCCTTGTTCATGAAGCCGTAATACTCCTCCGCATGGTGCCCGCCGCCGGGTGCGGTGACGGCGATCTTCTCCTTGACCAGCTTCTGGAGATATTGCAGGGTGGCCAGATTTTTCTCGCTGTTGATGGTGACCTTGCCGTCCTTGTCGAGGTAGTCGCCGCCCTGCTGCGAGATCAGAGGCCAGAAGCTCCATTGGTCGCTGGTTTCGAGGGAGGTCATCGGCTTGCCGGTAGCGGCCAGAACCTTCTTGCCGGCTTCGTAGTAATCATCCCAGGTCTGGATGGAATCCGGATTAACGCCCGCCTTATCGAGCATCTCCTTGTTGTAGTAGATGACGGCCGCCCCGATATGGTAGTCGATGCCGTAGTATTTGCCGCCCTTGGAGTAAATGTCCACCCGGGATTTCACGATATTCTTCAGCTCGGGCTCCACCACCTTGTTCAGCTCGGCCAGCTGGGGAGTGCCCTTCAGGAAATTGGGGAATTTGCTGATTTCGATATCGGCCATATCGGGGGCGCCCGTACCGGATTGAAGCGCGACCAACAGCTTGTTGTGCATGTCGTCGTAGGGGAATGTGGTCGCTTCGAGCTGGATCGTTTCGTTGGGATTGGCCTTATTCCACATCTCGGCCAGACTTTGCATGTACTTCTGGTGGAGCTCGTTGAAGGTCCAGAATTGAAGCTTCGTCGAGCCGCTTGAGGAGCCACCATCTGTTGAAGCGCTTTCATCTTTGGCGCACCCGGCGAGCACGGAGCCCGTCAGGGCTGCCGCCAGAACGATCCCTTGCCACTTTTTCATATCCATTCCCCCTAGAATGAAGTGTAGATGCATCGAATCCGTATGGACCCGGGCAGGTTTTCATTTATGAAAATATAAATTAATTCACGATTTTGTAATTTATTTTAGAGTCATGTAAAAGTGTTGTCAACAGACTTTTTGTAATCGCTTTCTAAAATCGTATGTTTTATATATAATTAAAACAATTGGGGATTATGACCCGTCCCCGTCCGGGACCGGAGTGCCGAACACGGGCATGCCGTCGGCATTCCATACAAAGGGCTGAACCCGGGTATGCCGGTTCGGATCGTACAGCGGATCGCCCTGGATTTCTTTATAATTGCGGGCGTGGTAGACGAGCAGATCCGTTCCGTCCTCCGCCACCGTGAAGGAGTTGTGCCCCGGACCGTACTGTCCGGCCTCTTCGTCGGTCGAGAACACGGGGGCGGGCGACTTGGTCCAGGAGGAGGGGTCGAGCAGGCTGCCGTTCTCATCGGCGTGGAGCATCCCCATGCAGTAGCGGTGGTCCGTCGCGCTGCCTGAATAGGTGATGAAGATGCGGCCGTTGCGCTTCAAGACGGCAGGGCCTTCGTTGACGAGGAAGCCTGCGGTTTCCCACTCGAACTCCGGCCGGGTCAGCAGTACCTGCTCTCCTCCCAGGGTCCAAGGATTCTTCAGGGGCGCGATGTAAAGATTGGAATGGCCTGGGATGGCAGGATCCTTCTGGGCCCAGACCAAGTATTGGACGCCCCTGTGCTCGAAGCGTGTCGCATCCAGGGAGAAGGATTCCCAGCCGGTCACGAGCTGCCCCTTCTCGACCCAGCTCCCTTCGAGAGGGTTGGCCGAGGCGTTCTCCAGCACGTACATCCGGTGGTCGAAGAGGCCTTCGACGGTGTCCGCAGACCGGGCCGCGGCGAAGTACAAGTACCATTTGCCCTCGATGTAATGCAGCTCCGGGGCCCAGATGTTGGCGCTGAGAGGGCCGGAGGAATGCCGTCTCCAAACCGTTGCGGGAGTGGCGGATGCCAGTCCCGGTATGCTGGGGGAGCGCCGGATCTCGATCCGGTCGTATTCGGGGACGGAGGCGGTGAAGTAATAGAAGCCGTCGGTATGGCGGGTGATCCAAGGGTCGGCGCGCTGGAGAATCAAGGGGTTTCGAAGCTTGGTTTCGGTCGCCAAGGACATCATTCCTTTCGGGAGGGAAATATTGGTGTTGACTGCATTATATCGGATATTTTATTTCGTATCAATATAAATCTTTTTAGTAAAATATATAATAAAAGATGTCGAATGATGTGGACTTTTTGAAGAATTGCCGTTGTTTCAGGGCAATGGTTCCTGCCAAGGGTCGGATTCCGACGGACGAAAACGTTTCAACCTCTGATTTTGTCTGAGTTTTGTGACATTTACGGTTCTTTCTAATCGGGGGATTTTATATTATACTGAAATAAAAGAACCATTTTTCTGCTGAAGGGGCCAACAGGATGCTGTATATCAAGGATCTGAGATCCGGAATCAATATCTTCAAGGCGTTGGGTTCGGAGATCCGGATCGAAATACTGGAGCTCTTGGCCAAGCATCAGAGCCTGAATTTGAACGATATCGCCAACAAGCTGAATCTGACGAACGGCGCCATCACCATGCACATCAAGAAGCTGGAGGAGAGCGGTCTGATCGAGATCACGACCGCGGTAGGGAAGCACGGCATCCAGAAGATCTGCTTCCTGAACGAGGAGAAGCTGATGGTGGACCTGCGGAGCAAGGAGATCGAGAACCTGTATGAGGTGGAGATCAAGGTCGGCCATTACAGCAACTACCATGCCGTGCCGACCTGCGGGCTGGCCACCAAGGACAGCATCGTAGGGGACTTCGACGATCCGCGGTATTTTGCCGATCCCCAGCGGATCGATGCCCAGATCATCTGGCTGTCCGAAGGATTCCTGGAGTATAAGATTCCGAACTATATCAAGTCGAACCAGACCTTCCGGGAGATCCAGTTCTCCATGGAGCTGGGCTCGGAGGCGCCGGGCTATAATGAGAATTACCCGTCCGATATCTACTTCTACGTCAACGGCATCGAGCTGGGGAGCTGGACCAGTCCCGGCGATTTCGGAGACGTCCGGGGCTCGTTCAATCCGGACTGGTGGCCGCCGCATCTGAACCAGTACGGCATGCTGAAGCTGATCCGCATCAACGAGGACGGAAGCTTCATCGACGGCTGCCGCATCTCGGACATTACGCTGGCCGACATCGCGCTGGACCACAAGAGTGAGATCAACCTGAGGCTTGAGGTGGGAGAGAAGTCGAGGAACAAGAAGGGAATGACCATCTTCGGCCGGCACTTCGGCAATTACAACCAGGATCTCCTGGTGCGCGTTCTGTATACCGATCAGGGGTAGACGCAGATCCGCGCGGTCCGTCCGAGGCTTCTATCGCTGCTTGCGCGGCGATGGGAAGCCTCTTTCCCATTCTTCGGGGGCCATCTCCGCTGCGGCAAGCGGTCCCTCTGATTGCAGCAGATTAGCCCGGCGGGAGAGTTCCGCCGGGCTAGGGGAGTTGGAGCGGTATCGGGTTCATCAGAGCTTGCCGGTCTTGGCGCACGTCACATCGGCGGTCCGCACGGTGGGGGCCACGCGGCGTTGTTCCTCCCGGCTGCCGTCCCGCCGGAAGACGAACCGGCGTTGAGCCCAGAAGCTGAAGGCGAAGACGGTGGCCTCCGTCAATACCTTGGAGGCGAACAGCGGGACACCGATGGCATGGTTGTAGAGGGCCATGACGCCGTAGTTCAGCAGCAGCACCACCAGCACCAGCGCGAAGTATCGGGGCATGGAGGAATAGACGGAGGAGCGCTTCCTGCCCCGGGCGAACACGTAGGTCCGGTTCATGGAGTAGTTGAAGACGGAGCTGATGAGCCGTGCTCCCGCCACGGCCAGGAACAGGCTTCCCGTCATGGCCTGCAGGACGAACAGCAGGGCGAAGTCAATCCCGGCCGATAGCAGGGAGGAGGCGCTGAATTTCAGAATGGGCAGGTACACTCGGGCGGAATCGGTCAAGGGACGGAAGTGGGAGGACTCGTTTTCATTCAGATAGACCGTATCGATGGACATTTCGGTTAAGGTCACTCCTTCCGTTTGGGCATCCAGCAGCAAATTCATCTCATATTCGAAGCGATCGCCGGGGACCTGGAGCAGCCAGTCGAGAAGCTCGGGGGAATATCCCCGCAGCCCGGTCTGGGTATCCTGGATCCTGCGTCCGGTCGATACGGCGTACACCCATCGGGTGGCCGAATTGCCGAAGCGGCTGCGGAACGGGACCTTGCCGGTGAAGTGCCTGCAGCCCAGGATGATCTCCCCCGGCCGCTCGCTGACGGTGCGGGCGATCCGCAGAATATCCTGCGGCAGATGCTGCCCGTCGCTGTCCGCGCAGACGACGCCGCTTGAGGCTGTTCCGGTATCGCGGAGGTACCGGAAGCCGGTCTTCAGCGCAGCTCCCTTGCCTTGGTTGATCCGGTGGGTCAGCACCGTGCAGCCGGCGGCCTCCGCGGCTTCGAAGATCGGGCGGTATGCCTCGCCGCTGCCATCGTCCACGATCAGGATGGGCATGCCGGTCACTTCTTGCAGATCCTCCACCAGCCGGAGCAGTCTTTGGTCGGGCTCATAGGATGGAATCAGGATGGTAACCATAGGAGGTGCCTCCTTTTTAGGGGATGGGTTATTTGGTGAGGTACAGAATGTCGCTGACGCCGCGCTCATTGCCCTTGCCCAGCGGATTGTTGACCACCCGGCCGTTAAAATACATGGTGGACGACCCGCCGCCGTCCAGGTTGTAGGCCTCGGTGGCGCCCAAGTCGGCGAACAGCTTGGCGAAGGCGCTCAGGCTCAGTCCCTGGCTGTAGTTGGTGCTCCGGCCGTCCACGACGATGAAGAGAAAATGGTTCGGTGCGATCACCCCGATACCCGTCCGGGGGTTATTCTCCTCGATGGTCCGGTTGCCGAAGTTGGTATCGATCTTCACGTTGTCGAAATTGGTGACGGCTTTTCCGTTCTGCACCAGCGCCGGTCCGAAGGACAGGGTCTGCAGGACGCCGGCGGAGAGAAGGGAAGAGGATTTCACCAGGGTCTCGTCATAGGCCTTCATCGTGCCGTCCTTGTAGATACCCAGGCCGATCCGGGCCGGTGAGTCGCGGAAGAGGGTGCCGTTGCGGATGATGACCCCGTCGCTGCGGAAGCCGTAATAGTCGCCGTTGATGGCGAAGAGGGCCTGGTTGTCGGCGGCGATCTTGGAGGTGTTCTCCGTAATGTTGCGGCCGAACTGGTTCTTCGCGAAGGCGGAGAGCAGGCTGGCGGCGTTCGTCAGCTTCACGTCGGCCGTATAATAAGTGACCTTGTCGGCGCCGGTGCCGGTCTCCACCTTCTTGATGTGAATCTCCTTATCGGCGCTCACGTAATTCCAATCATCCAGCACGGAAGGAGCGCCGGCGGAGGTGCCGGAGGCGTTGTTAGCGGCAGAAGCGCCTGTGGTTCCGGCCGTTGTGGCGATTCCGGCGCCGGCGGTGCCCGCCTGGGCGGTGATGGCGCTCTGGGGAGGCAGCACGACCTCCACGTGTTCGATCAGATACCGGTCGGCCAGCCCGTAGAGGACGCCGCCCACCGTTAAGAGAAAGCCGGATACGGACACGGCGATGATTTTGCTTTTTTTGGTGCGGAACATGGGAATGATCTCTCCTTCCGGATTGCTGCCCGGGTGATCGGGCTTCGTATATCTACACAATACCCTCCTATCCTGAAATCCACCTGAAGGGAGCTGGAAGGCTGGCTGAAAAGTTCGGACCAGGTTTCCCACAATGTCCACAGCTTTATCCACACCATAAACACCCCGAAAAGGCTGAATTGTGCATATCTCCACAATCGAAGCTCACATATCCACAACCGGAATTATCCACAGCTGGACAAAAAAACACCCCGCCTCCTCCAGGGAAGAGCGGGGTGCTTCGCGTTGCGGCTGATCCGGGGATCAGTCGTTTTTGCCTTTGTTGTCTTTATCCTTCTCCTTGTCCTTCTCCTTGCCATAAGCATGGCCGTTGCCTGGCCCCTGGGGCTTCTTGGCTGCGTCCTTTCCGTGATCCTCCGGCTTAATCCGGTCTCCATCTGGCTTGGACTTGCCGCCGTCCTCTTCCGTGCGCTTGTCATCGTCTTCGCCGCTGTCCTTAGGCTGGACCATCGGCGTCGGCTGCGGCACCGTGCCGGAAGCCGTAGACGCAGCTGCGGACGGAGTGGCGGTAACCGCGGTTTTCTCCAGCGGCTGATCGGCCCACTTGACCTTCACATCCGCCTTCAGCTTGCTGGCCTCCAGCCCGTATTGGAGAGCCACCAGCTGCAGAAGCTGCTGCTTGGAGGCTTCGTCCTTGAAGACGGCGGCCTGCAGCAGGTCGGCGATCCACTCTTCGGCCTCTTTCCCCTTCAGGTGGACCGTGCCGCTGCCCTCTGCCTTGATCAGCAGGCGGGTATTATCCCCGTCTTGGCCGGGATTATGCTTCATCATGAGGCGGAAGCCCGGGCCTTCGATCTTAATGTCGAGCATCTTAGGCTCATCGGCGGTCGGCGCCGATGCTGCCGGTGCGGCCGTTGGAGTCGGCGCCGGAGTGGCCGTCGCAGCGGCGGAAGCTGTGGCGGGAGCAGAAGCCGCCGACGGAGATGGTACTGCGGTCTGCTGCGGTGCGGCCGTGCCAGCCGGTACGGCGACCGCCGACGTGGCCTTGATAAAGGCCGCCTGATCCTTCTGGTTCAGAATAATCTCCAGCTTGTCGCCGGGCTTCAGGTCGGACAGCTGGGCTTTTTGGCCGTTCAGGGAGATCCATACGGTGGAAGCCAGCGGCAGTGTCCGGCTCACCTGGTCCAAGGTGACGGTTAATTCCCCGGTGCTGGTGCCTGATGCTTGCAGGGTGCCGTTCACGGATTCAGACAGCGGGGCGGAGGATGCGTTCGCCATGGTGCTGACTCCGAATACGGCGGTAACGACGCAGGCGGCGGTAATCGCGGTGATGATGGTCCATTTGGTTTTCATGTTTTCTCAACCTCCTGCCACAAACGTTCGGGGGCGGTCGGATTTTTGAGGGGGCGGGTCCGATAGGGGAGGAGCGACACATATGCGCGAGAGCCTGCGAATGCTTATGCTTAGCAGGATGTGGGGGGATTGAGCATGGAGACGGAGAAGGGCTTGTGGAAGCCGTGGCTCCGCCGGCAAGGAACCGGGCCCAAGCGGGCACGGTGGAGGAACAACAAGCGATGGTTCGCCGTTGGGGCGCTGCTCCTCTTGTCGGGATTGTGCGCGGCGGGGGCGGCCTATGGATATATCCGACAGTTGGACGTATCGAAGCTGGACCAGCCCCTGCCTGAGCCGACTGTGGTGCTGGACCGTTACGGCAGGCCGGCGTCCCAGCTGTCGGCCTCGGCCATCGAGCCGGTGCCGATCGAACGGATGCCGAAGACGCTGACCGATGCGGTGCTGTCGGTGGAGGACCGGCGCTTCTACTCCCACCCTGGGGTGGATGCGCAGGCGCTCGTGCGGGCGCTGGTGCGCAATGTGTTTACGGGAGATTATGCGGAGGGGGGCAGCACGATTACGCAGCAGCTGGCCAAGAACCAGTTCCTCTCCGGAGACAAAACGATCCGGCGCAAGCTGAAGGAAGCCGCCTACGCGGTCAAGATCGATAGGACCTACTCCAAGGAGGAAATTCTAGAAACTTACCTGAACAGCATCTATTTTGGAGAAGGGAGCTGGGGGGTCCAGGGAGCGGCCAAGACCTATTTTGGCAAAAACGTGGAGCAGCTGACGCTGCCCGAATCGGCGCTGCTGGCCGCGCTGCCGAAGGCGCCCAGCCGCTACTCGCCGCTCAAGAACGAGGAGCAGGCGCTGGAGCGCCGCAATACCGTGCTGCGGCTTATGCTTCAGCAGGGCAGGATTACGGAGCAGAACTACGCGTCGGCCGCGGCGTCGCCGCTGGGTCTGGCTCCGGGGAACCGCGGGGACGATCTGCGGGGCCGCCACCAAGCGTATGTTGACGCCGTCATCGAGGAGGCCGTCCGTGAATACGGCTTCACCGAGGAGCAGCTCCTGACCGCCGGTCTCCGCATTACGACCGAGCTGGACCCGGTGGTGCAGAATGCGGTGGCGGAGGTGTACGGGAAGGCGGACCTGTTCCCGGACGGGAAGGATGGGGTGCCGGTGCAGAGCGGCGCGGTGGTTCTGGACCAGACCACCGGGGGCATTCGGGCGGTGGCCGGAGGAAGGGGCGGCGGCGTCTTCCGCGGCTTTAACCGGGCTACCCAGCTGAAGCGGCAGCCGGGGTCCAGCTTCAAGCCGATTCTGGTGTACGGGCCGGCCCTGGAGAAAGGCTATACGCGGAACTCCATGCTGTACGACGGCCCCTTGGACATCGCCGGCTACAGGCCGCAGGACTGGGACCGCAGCACACGCGGGGCGGTGACGATGACCGAGGCTGTGGTCCAGTCGTGGAACATTCCGCCGGTCTGGCTGCTGAACGAGATCGGCATCGACAGCGGGCTTCAGTTCGCCGCCTCGCTGGGAATTGCGCTGCCGAAGCAGGACCGGCAGCTGGGGGCGGCGCTGGGCGGCCTCTCCGAGGGCGTCTCGCCCCTGCAGATGGCCCGGGCCTTCGGCGCCTTCGCCAACCAGGGCGTGCTGCATCCGGCCCGTACCATCGCCAAGATCGAGACGTCCGGCGGCCATCTGCTGGTCGAGGCGGAGCGGCGCCCGGTTCAGGCCATGAAGCCGTCCACGGCTGCGGCCATGACGCTGATGCTCCAGGAGGCGGTGGCGTCGGGGACCGGGCGGAATGCGGCGATGGCCCGGCCTGTGGCGGGCAAGTCCGGCACGACGCAGCTGCCGGCGGGGCCGGAATTCGCCGGACTGGATGCCAACGCGGCCAAGGACGCCTGGTTCGTCGGCTATACGCCGGAGCTGACGGCGGCCATCTGGGTGGGCTACGACCGGACGGACCGGAGCCATTATCTGACCACCTCCGGCGGAGCCGTTCCCGCCGTGCTGTTCCGGGAGATCCTCTCCCGGGCGCTGGCGGGGGTGCCGGTCCGGGCGTTCGATACGTCGGCCGCCCGGTCGGAGCCGAAGCTGCAGCTGGACGCCGGGCGGCCGGAGCAGCCGGCGGCAGGCCGGGGCGAGGGAGGCGGCAGCGGGGACAAGGCCGAGAGCCACGGCAATGGCAACGGCAAGAAGAAGCGCTGACCGGGAGCGGCAGCACTGAAGGCCGCCAATGGCCTCTAATTCGGCGGGAATGCGCCAGCCGCGAATTGAAGGCCACTGTTGGCCTATAAGTCCGCGCAGGCGGGGCTCCCCCTGGGAGCAGCGGAGCTAAAGGCCGCCAATGGCCTCGAATTCGGCGGGAATGAGCCAGCCGCGAATTGAAGGCCACTGGTGGCCTATAAGTCCGCGCAGGCGGGGCTCCCCACCCGGGCGCTCGGCCCGGAACGAACCCCAAAAAAGCCAAGGAGCTAAGCATCTCAATGACGCTTAGCTCCTTGGCTTTTTGGGTTCGTTGTGTTACCCGGCTGCGGTGCCGTATACGCTGCGGCTTACGATGTCGGCCAGCTCGGCCTTCTGGGCCGCAAAGATCGCCGGCGTAATGCTTCCGCCGGCGAGCCGGTCTTCCAGCTGTGCTGTCAGCTCAGCCACCTGCAGGCGGACGATGCGCTCCGGGTCCTGACCGCGCTCAGTCGCCAGACCGGCCAAGGTCTGCCCGTCATACAGCGCGTCGTAAATGTCCTGGTCGGAGGTGACGCCCAGGGCAGCATGGTACGGGTCTTGGACCGCTTGGGGCGACTGCAGGGCGATACCCGGAGACTCGGGAGCGGGAAGCGCCGGTGCCGGCGGGACCACCGAGGCTTCAGCCCACTTGCTGCCGGTTATGGTTATGGCGATGGCGACACTGCCTATGAACAACATGATCCTCATCTTCATGGAGGGGCCTCATTTCTTGGGAATGGTTCGTCCGTTCCCTTCACTCTACGTAATAGACGCGCCCAGGTTTCATCCGGTTCAAGATTCCTCCAGAACCATGGCGGCCAACTGGGTCCGGTTCTTCAGCCCGGACTTGCCCAGCATGGCATTGATGTGCTTCTTCACCGCCGCCACGCTGATGTAGAGGGAGGCGGCAATCTCGGCGTTGGTGGCCCCCTTCACCAGGAGCGCGGCAACCTCCTGCTCGCGGGGCGTCCAGAGCCCCGCGGCTGGAGGACCGGACGCCCTCAGGTCCGGCTCCGCGCAAGGGACTGCGGCGAGGCCGCCTCCCGTCACCTTGGCAAGGAAATCGAGCCATCTTCCTTGACGGGTGTCCAGCCGGTAGGTAAGAGCCGGTACGGCACCGCCGTAGGCGAAGTGCTCCGCCCCGGGAACGGGATCGTAGCCCAGGCTGCGATGGGAATCCGTGTAATAGGGCAAGGGCGGTGGCGAGGCCAGCAGCAGGGTGCCTGCAAGTGCCAGGTCCATCGTCAGATGCACCAGATCGGAGCGCAGCTCCATCCGGTCCAGCTGCCGCACATCCGCCGCCAGAATAAACCGGCCGGGTGGCCCCTCCCCGGTTAGCAAGGCTTCCAGCTCGGCGGAGGACCGGGACCGGAAAAACGCCTTCGACAGCGGCGCGGCCTGCAGGTACGGCAGCGTGTCCCGCCGTATCGGCAGCATGGCGGCCAGGCCGATGGCCTCGCCGGACGGACTGCGGAGCAGACGCAGCACGTCCCCGCCGAAGGCCGCCAGCTCCCGCACGCTCCAGCCCGTGAGCCGCAGGACGCTTTCCTCCGCCGTCAGGGTGTAGCGGAAGGCGGTCCCGCTGTCCGGATCCGCGCAGGCGATTCGGACGGTCTGGGCCCGGCTGCGGCGTTCGGCGATGTAGTGCTCCGCCTCGTGCACCGTCTCCGGGGTGACCGTCTCCCAGTAATTCTCCGAGGCGCGGCTGTGCCGGAAGTGAGCCCGCAGCACGGGGTTGCCTGTCAGAGCCAGAAGCTCGGTGACTTCCTGCACCATCCTGCCGGCACCGCCGGGGGAGCCGTTCCGGATGCGGCTCTCCAGCACCTCCACCGTCCTCTTGCGGTATAGGCCGAAGGTGTCGGGGAGACGCTCCTTCAAGGCCTGCCGGACGATATCCCGGACCAGGCTGTGGAGCCGCCGCCCCTTCGGGGAGCGGCTGACGAAGGACAGGGCCAGCAGTCGCTCGAAGGCCCCCTCCGTCAGGCTGCCGTCCAGTACGGCTGCGAGCATGTCCTGGTCGAAGGTTTTGGGCACGGAGGCGGCGTAGAGCAGCGTCCGGAGCTCTCCGTCGCGGGCCTCCTCCAGCCAAGTGTGAAGCAGCTCCTCCAGTGTCTCGCGCCGGCGGGCATCCAAGATGATCTCGGCGGGGGACAGGGAGGCCAGCAGGCCTAGGGACAGAGGGTGGCCCATGGACTCCAGCCAGATGCTGTCGATCTGCGGCTGGGCTGTAATCCCCTGCCCCCGCAGGTATTGGCCGGCTTCGGCGTAGGAGAGGCCTTCCAGCGGGAGGCTGACGATGAGTCTGCGCCATACGGGAGACAGCATCCAGGGGCGTCCCAACGGATACCGGCCGGCGATCACGATCAGGATCCCCGCATGAAGGCGGGGCAGGCAGTTCTCCCGAAGCCATTGGTCCAAAGCGCCGACCTCCTCGTACTGATCCAGGGCGAGGACCACCTTGCGGCGGGAGGCGGTCCGGTTCAGGGCGAGGAGCAGCGCCTCCATCCGCCGGGCCTCCGCGGAGTCATGACGGGGTCCGGAGTCCGAAGCGAGGGCTTCCGGCATAGGGAGCGAAATCTCATCGCTGCTGCCGGCTGCCCCCTCCAGAAGCGCAAGCTCCAGCTCCCGGCAGAACTGCTCCGCACTGCCCCAGCAATCCCGCAGGTCCACGGGGAGGAAGAGTGCGCCTTCACGCTCCGCCCGTCTGCGGAAACGGCGCAGAAGCGTGCTTTTGCCGATGCCCCCGATGCCGTGCACGTTCAGGATAGTCTCGGAGCCGCTGCCTCCGCTGTCTCCGCTGCCGGACGTCAGCATCCTTCCGAAGTATTGGAGCTCGAATTCCCTGCCCGTGAAGCCGTCCTCCTGCATACGGCCCAGCGTATCCCCGAGGGTCGTGTATGGCTTCCCGTTCGTAGCGGGTTCAAGCATGGCGGTTCCTCCTTCGCAGGGGAGTTTTTTGTAGCCAAAAGGATAGGGGGAAGTCACCCTTCGGGTAGTACCGGCCCCTCGTCCCGCGTGCTAACGTAGCGGTAGAAGCGGCACACCGACCCGGCAGAATCCCATGATGGGATTGATTATTCCAGAAGTTGGCGAATCGGTCAACCGGGAGCGGGTGTGCTCGAGGGAGGGGAGAAGGTATGGGAAAAGAGCAGATCAGCGGCTCGGAGATTCTGCTCCGCATGCTGCTTCACGAAGGGGTGGAATGTGTCTTCGGGTATCCGGGAGGCGCCGTCCTGTATATCTACGACGCCATGCACGGCAACGGGCAGTTCAGGCACGTGCTGACCCGGCATGAGCAGGGCGCCATCCATGCGGCGGACGGCTATGCCCGCTCCACGGGCAAGACGGGGGTCTGTCTGGCCACCTCGGGTCCGGGAGCGGCCAATCTGCTGACGGGCATTGCAACGGCCCATATGGACAGCATTCCGCTGGTCGTGATTACGGGCAACGTGGCCACGGATCTGATCGGAACCGACGCGTTCCAGGAGGCGGACATCGTGGGAATGGCCCAGCCCGTCACCAAGCACAGTTATTTCGTCCGTCGGGTGGAGGATCTGGCGGGGACGCTCCGAGAGGCGTTCCACTTGGCGGGAACCGGCCGCAAAGGTCCCGTCCTCGTGGACATTCCGAAGGACGTATCGGCCGCTTATACGTCCTTCGAAGTCCCGTCCGGCGATGACGCTCCGGTGCGGGTGCGGGGCTATGATCCCAAGCCGGCGGCGGATCCGGAGGCGGTCCGAATGCTGGCCGTGGAGCTTCGCCGGGCACAGCGGCCGGTCCTTCTGGCGGGGGGCGGCATCATCCATGCGGAGGCCGGAGAGGCGCTGGGACGGCTGGCCCGGGGTATGGGGCTGCCTGTCACGACGACGCTGCTGGGTTTGGGCGGCTACCCCTCGGACGATCCGCTGTGGCTCGGCATGCCGGGCATGCACGGCACCTATGCGGCCAACCGGGCGCTGACGGAATGCGACCTGCTGATCTCGGCCGGCGCCCGGTTCGACGACCGGGTGACCGCCAGGCTGGACGGCTTCGCTCCCCATGCCAAGGTGGCCCACATCGATATCGATGCGGCGGAGATCGGAAAGCTGGTGCCGACCGTGCTGCCGGTCCGGGGCGATGCCCGGGAGGTGCTGGAGGCCTTGGCGGCCGTTCTGGAAGCGGAGCCGGAAGGACTTCAGTCCGGGGGCCGCTACGAGCCGTGGGTTCGGAGGCTGGCCGGGCTGAAGCGGGACTTTCCGCTCCGCTACCGGCAGGAGGAGGGGCCGATGAAGCCCCAAGCGGTCATCGAGCTGTTGGCCCGGTTATCCGGCGACGAGGCCATCTTCACGACGGATGTGGGACAGCATCAGATGTGGACGGCCCAGTTCGGCCGGTACAACCGCCCCCGTTCCCTGATCACCTCGGGGGGGCTCGGCACCATGGGCTTCGGTTTTCCGTCCGCCATCGGGGCTCAGATCGGCAACCCGGGCAGAACCGTCGTCTCGGTTAACGGGGACGGCGGCATGCAGATGTGCGCCCAGGAGCTGGCCGTCTGCGCCATCTACCGGATTCCGGTAAAGATCGCGGTGATGAACAACCGGACCCTCGGCATGATCCGCCAATGGCAGGAGCTGATCTATGAGGGGCGGCACAGCCATATCGATTTGTCCGGGAGTCCGGATTTTGTAAAGCTGGCGGAGGCATACGGGGTGAAGGGCCTGCGGGCGGACAGCCTGGACGAAGCGGAAAGGGCCTGGCAGGAGGCGCTGGAGACGCCCGGACCGGTGCTGGTGGATTTCGTCGTGGACCGGGAGGAGCTGGTGTACCCGATGGTGCCCCAAGGCTCGGCGCTGCCGGATATGATTCTGGGAGGGGAATAGAATGGGGCAAACCAAGAGGCATACGCTGGGTGTCCTGACCAACGACCATCCGGGCGTACTGCAGCGGGTAGCGGGCTTGTTCGGGCGCAGAGGCTACAATATCGAGAGCATCACGGTGGGGGCTTCCGAGGAGGAGGGGGTCTCCCGGATGACCATCGTGGCCGTGGGGGAGGAGCGGATCCGGGATCAGATCATTCTCCAGTTGGGCAAGCTGATCGATGTGATCGGGGTGACCGCTCTGGACGACGGGCCGCTTCTCGCCCGGGAGCTGATGCTGGTCCGCCTGGAGGCGGCCCCCGGCAAGCGGGCGGAGATCATCGCGCTGGCGGAATCCTTCCGCTGCGCGGTGGCTGACGTCGGGCCGGATACGCTGATCGTTCAGGCGGTGGGGGATGTGGCCAAGAACGACGCGCTGCTGCGGTTGTTCCGGCCCTACGGCATCCTGGAGCTGACCCGCACGGGGGAGACGGCCATGAGCAGGTCCCGGGGCGCTCAGGAATCCTGCGAAGACGGCTAAGCGGAGTAGCGGGCCTCGAGCTTTTTGGCGGCAACGAAAGAGAGGACGGCCAGCAGAGCGATGTAGAGGAGCCGGCTCGGGTTCTCCCAGTAACGGGAGGGATCGTATCCGAAGCAGGAGACGGTGAACACCATGACGGCTTTGCCGGAGGCCAGGGCCAGCGCATAGGGAAGGAACCGCATCCGGGCCAGACCCGCCGCGAGGTTGATGACGACGAAGGGACCGATCGGGAACAGGCTGAACAGGAACACATAGCGGAAAGCGTTTTGCTCCACCCAGCGGATGCCCCTGGCTACCTTGGGCTTCTTGGTCCAGCGTGCCAGCACGCGGTGTCCCGCTATCTTGCGCACCAGCAGGAAGGAAGCCATACACCCGCAGACCAGCCCGACCCACGAGTACAAAAAACCGAGCCACAGCCCGTACACCGCTGCGTTCAAGGCGATAATCACCAGCGTCGGCAGAGGGGGGACGAACGATTTCAGGAAAGGAAGCAGCAGGCCGGGAATCGGCCCGTAGGACCGGAACCGGTCCAAGAACTCCTGAAGCTGGTCCTCCGTCACTGCCGCCGCCATCAGGAGCTCCGCTCCGCCCATGGCCTCCATACCCGCCACCTTCCTTCCTCCAAGGGTAAACACCGATACACCCATCGTAATGGAAGGGCGTACCCGTGGCAAGGTGAAGCGGCACCCGGCGGTGGAGTGGGAGGGCAAGCACGCGTGGCAAGCATGGCAAGCATGTCAAGCATGGCATAATCGGCTGCGCCCTCCGGCATACTACCACCGCATCGACTCATACCCAGGAGGGATGGAGCATGAACAAGTCCGATAGGAAGAAAAAAACGGCAGACCTCCCGTCCGGCCGCCCGTTCGCGGAAACCCGTGAGCTCGGCCACGAGCGCAACGAGGTGGCCCAAGCGGAGAAGCAGGCCGCTTCGCAGGAGACCGCCGGCGTAATGGACCCGCAGTAGCAAAGATTAGGACTGAACGTATGCCCGCAGGTGCGCTGGAAGACGAGCTCATAAGGTGCCCCAGGAGTTGTACTCACAAGGTGCACCGGGTGCCGTGTTCCGCGAGGTGCGCCGGTGGTCGTACTCGCAAGGTGCCCCCGAAGACTATCGGCTAAGGTGCCCCGGAAGACGATCCGTCCGCGTGGCCCGTGCGGCACCCGCAGGCTGACATCAGTGCGCTAATAGCCTGCCCTCAAGCGAGCACAAGAAGGCTGTTCCCCTTCCGCTTCATAAGCGGAGCGCGGGGACGGCCTTTTTGTAGTCTCGATGCTAGGTTCCCGGTGCCTTAATCGCAGCCAAAGGCACAAATGCCGCCGGTTGCCCCGAATAATAGCAGCGTCGGGGATCCAAGGGCAAATATGCCGCTTGTGATCCCATAGCAGGGAACAAGGGAGATCTCACCTCCAATCAACGGCATCAGTGCCTTTCATCCAGTCGGATGAAGGGGAATGTAATGAACCAAGGGCAAATGTGCCGTTGATCAGCGGAAGGGTTGAGGATGACCCGCGCCCCTTTGCGGTTAACAGCCCTATCAGAGTGTCCGCCAGCCGGAGTTCACAGGCATCTCCGGATCTCACCTCACAAAAACAGCTTGACGTAAGCTTGTCCCATCCGTACCATAAATAATTAGTTGGCTAATGAAAAAAGGGGCGTTGTCCATGGATATCAACCGGACTCCACATCTGGACGTAGTCTTCAAGCGTGTGGCGAAGCTTCATCACCAGACCGTGCACAAGCTGTTGTCCGACAAGGAGGTCTTCCCCGGACAGCCGCCGGTGCTGCGTCTCCTGTCGGAACGGGACGGGAGGAGCCAGAGAGAGCTGGCGGAGGAGATGGAGATCACGCCGGCCACACTGAACGTGATGATCGGCCGGATGGAGAAGAACGGTCTGCTGGAGCGGAAGCCGGATCCCGCCGACCAGCGGGTATCCCGAGTCTACCTGACGGAGAAGGGCCGCGAGGCCCATCAAGAGCTCCGGGACGTGATCGGCACGATGGAAGCGACCTGCTTCGGCAATTTTACGATGGAAGAGAGAATTGTGTTCCGGCGGCTGCTGCTTCAGATGTACGACAATCTGAAGCAGGCGGGGACCGTCGGGGAAGAGCCCGTCAGACCGGGCGAATGATTCGCTGACTAATCAATTAGGGTGTGATCGAACGAATGTGGAAGCTTGCCAAATATTTGAAGCCTTATTGGGTGGCCGCCCTGCTGGCTCCGCTCCTGATGATTCTGGAGGTGTACATGGACCTTCTGCAGCCGAAGCTGATGGCGGTCATCGTGGACGAGGGGGTGCTGGGCGGCGATTTCTCCCGGATGCGGGAGGCGGGGCTGCTCATGCTCGGCACCTCGCTCCTGGGCCTCCTCGGAGGCGTGGGCTGCGCGGTGTACGCCAACATCGCAGCGCTCAAATTCGGATCGGATGTAAGGGACACGCTGTTCCGCAAGGTGCAATCCTTCTCTTTCCGCAATCTGGAGCAGCTGGACCCGGGCTCCCTGATCGTCCGGCTGACCAATGACGTCACGCAGGTGCAGCAGTTCGTGCAGATGATGCTGCGGGTCATGGTGCGGGCGCCGTTCCTGGCGGTGGGCAGCCTGATCATGGCCTTCGCCATCCATGTGAAGCTGGCGCTGATCCTGGTGGTCGTGACTCCGATTCTGGCCCTGGTGGTCTATGTGGTCATCCGCACCGGCTTCCCTATGTTCGCCAAGGTTCAGGCCAAGCTGGACCGGCTGAACACGGTGCTCCGGGAGAATCTGGCCGGGATCCGCGTGGTGAAGGCCTTCGTCCGCTCCGACTTCGAGAAGAAGCGGTTCGGCTCGGCTAACGGAGAGTTCATGGATACGGCCGTGAAGGCCAACGTGGTGATGGCCACCATGTCGCCGGCCATGTTCCTGCTTCTGAACGGCACCATCGTCGCGGTGCTGTGGTTCGGCGGTAACCAGGTGTGGGGCGGAACGCTTGCGGTCGGTGACCTGGTCGCCTTCATCAACTATGTCACCCAACTGCTCTCCTCCATGATGATGGTGGGCATGATGATGATGCAGGTGTCCCGTTCCAAGGCTTCCTCCGACCGGATCAACGAGGTTCTGACCACGGAACCGGACATCCGGAATGGGGATGGAACCGACGCAGGGCGGTGCACCGTCTGCAACGGCGCCATCGAGTTCGACGGCGTGTCCTTCTCCTACGGCGGAGAGGACGATGCGCTTCACGATATCAGCTTCCGGGTGGAGCCGGGACAGACGGTGGCCCTGTTAGGCTCCACCGGCGCCGGCAAATCCACGCTGGTGAATCTGATTCCCCGCCTGTACGAGGCGACGGAGGGGAGCGTCCGGATCGACGGCAGGGACGTGCGGGAGTATGAGCTTGGCGACCTGCGGAGCCGCATCGGAATGGTGCTGCAGGAATCCATTCTGTTCACCGGCACCATCCGGGACAATATCCGCTTCGGGCGTCCGGACGCCACGCAGGAGGAGGTGGAGACGGCGGCCAAGGCGGCGCAGGCCCATGATTTCATCATGGCGATGCCCGACGGCTACGACACGCAGCTGGGCCAGCGGGGCGTGAATCTGTCCGGCGGCCAGAAGCAGCGGATCTCCATCGCGCGGGCACTGCTCATCCGTCCGGCCGTCCTGATCTTCGACGACAGCACCAGCGCCGTAGACTTAGGCACGGAGTCGCGCATCCAGAAGGCGCTCCGGGAGCAGCTCGAGCGATGCACCAGCCTGATCATCGCCCAGCGGATCTCGTCGGTCATGGATGCCGACCGGATCCTGGTGCTGGAGGACGGGCGGATCGCCGCTTCGGGCACCCATCGGGAGCTGATGCAGACCAGCGAGGTCTACCGGGACATCTGCCGGTCCCAGAATCGAGAGGAGGACGTCGCCCATGCCGGGTAATCAACCGACTCAACGCCAATCGCCGCCATCCGGCCCCCAGCCCATGGTGCCCGGAATGGGCGGGGGACCGGGCCGGGGCTTCATGGGTCCCAAGGTCCGGCCCAAGAATATGAAGGATACCCTGGCCCGCCTATGGCGCTATCTCCGCAGGCAGCGGGGAGGACTGGCCGCCGTCATCCTGCTGACGGCCGTCGGCGCGGGACTTGGGCTGATCGGTCCGTATCTTATCGGCGTGGCCATCGACGATTACATCATTCCGCGGGACCGTGGCGGGCTGGTCCGCCTGTGCCTCATCCTGGCTGCCGTCTATGCGGTAGGCGGCGTGCTCAACTGGTTCCAGGCCTACATCATGACGAAGGTGTCCCAGCGGACGGTCCGTGAGCTGCGGGACGATCTGTTCGGGCGGCTGCAGCGGCTGCCGCTGAAGTTTTTTGACGGGAAGACGCACGGAGAGCTCATGAGCCGGACGACCAACGATATGGACAACATCTCCAACACGCTGAACCAGAGCGTGGCCCAGCTCATCAACAGCGCTCTGACTCTGGCGGGCACACTCATCATCATGCTGACGCTGAACGTGTGGCTGACTCTGATCAATATCGTGATCGTGCCGTTAACGATGCTGGTGACGCGGAAGATCGCGGGGTATACGCGTAAGGCTTTTGCTGGCCAGCAGAAGAGTCTGGGGGAGCTGAACGGATTCATCGAGGAGACCGTCTCGGGGCAAAAGGTGGTGGCCGCCTACTGCCGGGAGGAGAAGGCGATCTCCGAATTCGACACCATTAACCGCCGGTTGACCAAGATCGGCATCCAAGCCCAGATCTCCACCGGTCTTATGGGGCCGGTCATGAACGTGCTGGGCAACTTGAGTTTTGCGCTGATCGCTTTTGCGGGGGGCTGGATGGCGCTGGACGGTCTGATGACCGTAGGGGTCGTGGTCAGCTTCCTGAACTATTCCCGCCAATTCGCCCGGCCTATCAACGAGCTGGCCAACCAGTTCAACATGATCCAATCCGGCATCGCGGGAGCGGAGCGGGTGTTCGAGATTATGGATACGGAGCCGGAATACGCAGAGGCGGGGGACGGTGGGGGTACAGATACCGAAGCAGCTGCGGGAACGGATGCGGGCCGGCGCGGCAGGAAGCTGGAGGAGGTCCGGGGTGAAGTTGTGTTCCGGGATGTGGACTTCTGCTATAAGGAAGGGGTTCCGGTGCTGCGGGAGGTCTCGCTCCATGCCAAGCCGGGGGATACCATCGCGCTGGTCGGTCCGACCGGCGCCGGGAAGACTACGGTCATCAACCTGCTGACCCGGTTCTATGAGATCGGCGGCGGCAGCGTAACCATAGACGGGACGGACATCCGGGACCTCGACAAGGACAGTCTCCGCTCCCGGCTGGGCATCGTACTGCAGGACGCTTACGTGTTCTCGGACACGATCCGGGAGAACATCCGGTACGGCAAGCCGGAAGCGACCGATGCGGAGGTGGAGGCGGCGGCCAAGCTGGCCAACGCCGATTCCTTCATCCGCAAGCTGCCCAAGGGCTACGCCACGGTGCTGTCGGGAGAGGGCCACAATCTGAGCCACGGCCAGCGGCAGCTCCTGACCATCGCCCGGGCCATCCTGGCCGACCTGGCCATCCTCATTCTGGACGAGGCGACGAGCAGCATCGACACCCGGACGGAGATGCACATCCAGGAGGCCATGAGGGAGCTGATGAAGGGGCGCACCAGCTTCGTCATCGCCCACCGCCTGGGCACGATCCGGGAGGCGGACCAGATTCTCGTCATCGACGGAGGACGCATCATCGAGCGCGGCACCCATCATGAGCTGCTGGAGCGCAAGGGCTTCTATTATGAGCTGAACGCCAGCCAGTTCCAGAGGGTGGGATAAGCTGCGCACCGCATAGGGACAGGGTCCCGACGGTGGGCGGAGGAAGAGGCTTCTGCAGGGCTTTGGCGCTGTGGAAGCCTCTTTTTTGTGTCAGCCCAGAGCACCAAAAAGCAAAGAGGCTGTCCCTTCAGGTTCAACCTGAAGGAACCGCCCTTCGTGCGTCAGTCCTCGTCTATATTCCGCGTCAGGATGTGGAAGGCAAGGGCCGCCGCCCCGCAGACGGCTGCCAGAAAGCCGTATCCGCCGAAGATGTCATACCGGGCCGAGAAGAAGCCGAAGCCCAGGCCGGCGGCGGTCAGCACGGCGTTCTCCCCCAGGGAGCGGAAGGAATCCAGGGTGGCGCGCATGGCGGAGTCCGTCCGGTGGTGCAGGTATCCGGCGGCCAGGGGCTCCGCCAAGCCATACAGCATGCCGGCGAAGAGCATCGCCGCGATGCCGGCCCAGCCCCGGAGGAAGGCGATAGCGGCGAAGCACGCCGCGGTGCCGGCCGCCACGGCCAGGAGCAGGCTGCGGCTTCGGAAGCGGCGCTTCAGCCGGTGGGCCAGCAGGCTGCCCGGCAGCTGCCCGAGGAACAGGGCGGAGGAGAAGAAGCCGAAGGCTGCGGGCGCATAGCCGAGCCGGTTCAGGTAGGTCTGCCAGAACTCGTAGAGGAAGCTCATGGACGCGCCGGTGACCATCCCTACGGACAGGATGAGGGCCACATCCCTCCGGCTGCGGAAGAAGCGGAGGGACTCCCGCACATATACGCGGAGCGGAAGGGAGGCCCCCGCATCCGGGCCTTCCGCAGACTCCGTCCCGCGCCGGGGCTCCACCAAAAGCAGCGTGGCGCCCAGCGAGAGTGCCATGGAGCCGAAGGAGAGCCAGTAATTCAGCTCCAGGCCGAAGCGTCCGGCCAGGAAGCCTCCCGCCAGAGCGGCCAGGACGGCGGATATGCCGTCGAGGGCGTTCAGGCGTCCCAGGTGGCGCTCGAATTCCTGCTCCCGGCCGACCTCGAGGAGGCTGTCGTACAAGAGGGCGTTCTCCGCGCCGCTGCTGGCCGAACGGCCCACTCCCGTCAACAGAATGACGGCGGCAAAGTGCCAGAATGCAGTGGCCTGCAGAAGCAGGAGAAACTCCAGGCAGCCCATAACGGCGTCCACAAGGAGCAGCAGCTTCCGACCCCGCTTGTCGGCCAGAATGCCGGTGGGCACCTCCAGGAGCAGGATGACGGCGGCATACAGCATCTCGGTGTAGACGACCTCTTCTACGGTCATGCCCCGCTGCTCCCAGAAGAGCCTCTCGATCACATAGGCGGGAATCAGGTTATGGAAAAATCGGACGGCATACAACAGCGTCAAATTGGTTCGGATCTTCACGGGCAATCCCCTTTCGCAGTCGGTGGTGAAAGGCGTTCACGACCGGAAGGCGGGGGAGGTGCCCGTGCTCGGGCTTGGGCTCAAGCTTAACAGGGAGGACGGGCAACGTTCATGCGGCAAATCTCCTTTCATCCATAAGGTTTGAGTCACGATTCAAGCTCTTGGCGGTTATGCCATCTATTCTCCCAAGCGCCTGCACGGAAGTCAACCGAGGCACCCAAGACCGCGTCAGGAGCGGGGCGGCTCCCCGTCTTGCGGCAGGTCCCCTTCGGATCGGGCGAACAGCTCCTGCGTGAACCGGATCCATTCCCGGGCGGCGAAGGACAGATAGCTCTTCTTGCGCCAGATCATGGCCAGATCCCACGGGATCACGGGATCCGTCAGCTCCAGCACGCGGACGCGGGCGGGATCGAGAGTCCGGCAGATGACCTCGGGCAGGAGGGAGACTCCGAGTCCCGCCGCCACCATCTCGGTCATAAAGTCCCACTGGGAGCTCTCATAGAGCACATTCGGCTCGAAGCCCGCCTTGCGGCACTCCTGAAGAATCTTGTCGTGCAGTCCGAAGTCCTCGCGGAACAGGATCATGTCTGCCCCCGCTAGTTCTTTCAGCATGGCACGGCTACCCGCGGCCAAGGGATGGGCGGGAGGGACGGCCAGCTGGAGCCGGGACCGGACGATGGTGTGAGTGTCGAAGCGGGTCTCATCCACCGGCAGAAGCACCACGCCCAGATCCAGATCGCCTTCGGCCACCAGAGACTCCACCTTCTTGGAGCCAGCCTCCTCCAGCAGGAGGGCAAGGCCGGGATAGTGGCTCCGGAACCGGCTCATGATCCCGGGGAAAAAGTTCGCTCCCACCATAGGCGGGAGCCCGATCCGGATCTGTCCCTTGCCCAGGCGGGTCAGGTCCGCCAGCTCCGCAGTCAGGCTGCGGAAGGCCTCCACGATGGGGCCGGCCTGCTCCAGGATGACCCGGCCCGCATCGGTAAGCTCCACCGACTTGCCCTCGCGGGTGAACAGCTGGACGCCGAGCTCATCCTCGAGGCTCTTGATCATTTTGCTCAAGGTGGGCTGGGTGATGTGGAGGGCCTCGGAGGCCTTGGTGAAGCTGCGTTGCCGGGCCAGCTCCAATACGTATTGCAGGTCGCGGATGTCCATATGCACCTCATAGGTATAGATGAATGGAATAGGATTCATTCGATATATTCATTTTACCAATGAAAGGGCGGGGTGTATACTTAGAGCCATATAGAAGGGACGGATGGTTATGAAAAAGCTCGCGCTCGGCACTCTGCAGGTCGGATTCTTTATCCTCTTCTCGCGGCTCATGAACGGGCTGGCTAGCTGGCTGGACCTGCCGGTTCCCGGGGGCATTCTCGGCATCGTAGTGCTGTTCCTGCTTCTTCAGACGAAGGTGATCAAGCTGGAATGGATCGATATCGGGGCCAAGTGGCTGCTGGCGGAGATGCTGCTGTTCTTCATCCCTCCGGCGGTGGGTATGATGGAATACGGGGACCTGATCCGGCAGAGCGGGCTTCAGCTGCTGGCGGCGGTAACGGGGAGCGTCCTGGTTGTGATGGTGGGCAGCGGATTGATTGCGGACCGCATGGCGGGACGGAAAGGGGCGGGGAGGCCATGAATGCACCTGTGGTTTGGCTTGCGGTAACGATACTTCTATATGCAGGGGCAAAACGGTTCTACCGGAGATTCCCCCGGGTCATCTTCACGCCGCTTCTGCTGGCGCCCATCGCCGTAGTCGGGCTGATCCTGGCGCTGCGCACACCTTACGAGAACTACCATGCCGGTGCCCGCTGGCTGAGTGACATGATCGGTCCTGCGACGATCGCCCTGGCCGTGCCGCTGTACAAGAATGCCGCGGTGCTTCGGAAGCATGCGCTGGCCATCGTGACCAGCGTCTTCGCAGGCTCGACGGCAGCGATTCTGTCGTCGGTATGGCTGGCCCGGGGGCTGAACCTGAGCGGGGAAATGACGGGGAGCCTGGCTCCGCACTCGGCGACGACGCCCATCGCCATGGCCACCTCGGATCTCTTAAACGGCATTCCGGCCTTGGCGGCGGTCCTGGTTCTGGTGACCGGGATACTGGGCATGGTGCTGGGGCCGGTCATCATCCGGCTTCTCGGCATCCGGCACGACCTGGCCAAGGGCGTGCTTCTCGGTACGGGAGCCCACGCCGCTGGCACCACCAAGGCCTTCGAATTCAACACCCTGGCCGGCTCGATCTCGAGTGTGTCCATGATCCTGACGGGCTTCTTCACCCTCTGTACGGCGCCTTGGCTCATCCATTGGATGGGGTTCTAAAGCCCGGACGGTTACGGCTGGCCGTGAAGAGCCGCCAACAGCACGAGCCCGGCGCTTAACCCGACGCTTAAGAGCCGGTTCCGGGTGATGACGAGCAGCAGGACGCAGAAGATGGCGGCGGCCAGCTGAACCGGCTGGTAGACCCAATCCTGGCTGCGGACCAGGAGCAGGATGCCGGATATGGCGGCTGCGAGACCGGCTCCCAGCTCGGACAGGATGCGGGTCATCCGCTCGGCGGGGGCCGTGGCGGAACTGGCGGTGGCGAATCCGGCCCCGAGGGCGACGACTCCGCTGATGGCGGCTGCAAGGGGAGCCGGCAGCCATAACGCGGCGGCCAATCCGGCGATGCCGTAGAAGACGAACAGGGCGCTGCGGCCGGAGGCCCCGGCCAAGTGTGGATAGAACAGGGCCAGCAGCGCGGCGGTGATGCCGAATTCCCAGCCCTCCAGCCGGAACAGAGCGCCGACGGACGTCAGGACGGCGGACCAGAATGCGACCTCCATCCAGCTGCCGCTCCAAGCTTTGCTCTCTTGACCCAGTACCGTCTGATTGTTGGATCTCTCCATCTCCATAGATCTCGCCTCCATGCCGCTTTTTTCTCCAAAGCGTCTTGTATTTTTTACCATCCTATCAGATAATGGGGCCATCGGTGAAACGGAACAATCCGATGAAAGGCATCGGCAAATCCGATGGGGAGGCGGGGGAACATGGAGCTTAGGCATTTATTCACCTTCATTGCCGTGGTGGAAGCGGGCAGCTTTACCCGCGCGGCGAATCAGCTGAATTACGCCCAATCCAGCGTTACGGCCCAGATTCAAGCGCTGGAGACGGAGCTGGGCTCGGCGCTGTTCGACCGGCTGGGGAGCAAGACCGTCCTGACGGAGGCCGGCAAACGGTTCCTGCCGTATGCGCAGGATCTGACCCGGATGCATGACCGGGCCAAGGACGCCATCCGGCTGCAGTCCGATTTCACAGGCACGCTGACCATCGGGGCGCCCGAGTCCATGGCGGCCTTCCGTCTGCCGAACGTGATACGGGAGTATAAGAAGAAGTACCCGGCGGTGAACATCATCCTGAAGCCGGGCTTATGCTGGGAGATGGGCGACCGGCTTCGTTCCGGGGAGCTGGATATGGCCCTCTTCATGGACCCCGAATCCGAGGACCGGGATCTGAACAAGATTACGCTGGTGCAGGAGCATATGGCGCTGATTGCCGCTCCGGACCATCCGCTGACCGTCAGGACCTTGGTGGAGCCGCAGGATCTGAAGGAAGAGACCATTCTCTGCACGGAGCCGGGCTGTACGTATCGGGCTTTGTTCGAGCGGGTGCTGAACGCCCATGGCATCCATCCGAATCCGAGCCTGGAATTCTGGAGCATCGAGGCCATCAAGAACTGCGTCATGTCCGGCTTGGGAGTGGCCCTGCTGCCCCTGGTGACCGTCCGCTCCGAGCTTGAGGAGGGCAAGCTGGTCCGACTTGCTTGGGATGACCGGCCCCAGCGGCTCTGCACCCAGATCGCCACCCACAAGAACAAGGTGTGGACCCCGTCCCTCCAGGAATTCATCCGGCTCATGGAGCAGCATGCGGAGCTGTGGCGGGAGGAGTTTCGTCTGGAGGGGTTCCGGCAGGAGGAGCAGGACGCCGGATAATCCAGGGCACGCATAACAAAAAGCTCATCCCGCCGGCTATCCGGTAAGGATGAGCTTTTTGTTAGGAAGATCTTACAGCTGCGCCTTGCCCGTGCTGATGGTATAGGCTTCGTAGACCGGCATGACGAAGATCTTGCCGTCGCCGAAGGCGCCTTTTTCCCCGGTGCGGGCGTACCGCATGATGATCTTGACGACTTCGTCCTTATCCTCGTCCGGAATGACCATGATCAGCATTTTCTTGGAGATCTGGTCGTAGAAGGTTTCCCCGATCTGAATCCCCTTCTGTTTGCCGCGTCCCAGAATGTCCAGCTTGCTGACCGACGGGAAGCCGGCGCTCATCAATTCGGCCAATACCAGGTCGGCCTTCTCCGGTCTGACTACTGCTTGGATCATTAACATGATTGATGCACCCTTTCGTATGTTGGTATCCCGCATGGGGGTAACGCCGATGGGAGGTTGCTGGGATGGTTAGCCGCGTGAATGGTTAATGGATTGAAGTGTAAGGGGTGGGGCGTGGCTGCGGCAAGGATTTGGAAACGATTGTCATGAGATTGATGAAAATGGTGTTAGGTAATGTGACATAAGGTGACCGTCGGGAAATATTGGGGCCAATAGGCGGGCAGCCGTGTAGCCCTTGGAAGCCAAAGGGGTTTCCGTTGTGGTCGGCGGAGGGATCGAGTCAAATGCAATGAAGAAAAGCGAAAAAATAGCAACAATAATGAATTATTGTTTAGTAATATTCTAGATTACAAACAAAATAGCGATTTCATGACAAAACCCCGCCTGTGCGAGCTACAGCTGGGTTTTGGGCGCTTTCCTCCGTTCCAGGGGGAATGCTCGAATAATACGGACATCGACAGGTCAAGCCTGAACCGCTACAATGGGGGCTAATCTCGGAAAGTCTGGACGTAATAGAATGAGGAGTGTTGAATCGGATGATACCAAGTGAGAACCGGAACGATCAGGAGGTCCGGCTGGAACGTATCGCGGCTTATGAGGCGGGCATATCGTCTCGTTCTATTCTGGCGTTCATCGAGCAAGCGGAGGAGCGGGGCATTCCGCTGCACAGCTTCATGCTGCTCCGTGGCGGCCGGGTCGCCGCCGAAGGCTATTACAGCCCCTTCGGCCCGAAGGACCTGCACCCGGTCTTCTCAGTCAGCAAAAGCGTTACCTCCGCCGCCATCGGCATCGCGATTGGCGAGGGCCGTATGAAGCTGTCGGACCGGGTGGCGGATTTCTTCCCCGAGAAGCTGGAGGGGGAGCTTCATCCTTATACGGCCCAGATGACTGTGGAGCATCTGTTGATGATGGCCACGGTCCATCCGAAATCTACGGACACGAAGATTGACGATTGGGTGCGCGGCTTCTTGAATACGCCGCCGGCCAAGCTTCCCGGCTCAAGCTTTGCCTATGACACGACGGGGACCCATACGTTGTGCGCGATTTTGCAGAAAGTGACGGGGATGACCGTGCTGGACTACCTGCGGCCCCGTCTGTTCGAGCCCCTCGGCATGGGGGAGCTGTGGTGGGAGAGCGATCCGCTCGGCATCAACAAGGGCGGCAGCGGCATCCGCTGCACGACGGAGGCGCTGGCCCGGTTCGGCCAGCTGTATCTGCAGAACGGCGTCTGGAACGGCGTACGGCTGCTTCCGGAGGGCTGGGTGGAGCGCAGCACCGGCAGCCGGATCGGCACCTACGGCACCCGCATGATGCTGGACGGCAAGCTGGGCTACGGCTATCAGTTCTGGCGGATCCGCAACAACGGCTACTGCGCCTTCGGCATGGGCGGCCAGCTGGTGGTCGTGCTGCCGGAGCAGGACCTGGTCTTCGTCACCACGGCGAACACGCTGGAGTACAAGGACGGGCAGACCCGCATTCTGGAGTGCTTTTGGTCCACGATTCACGCCTCCCTTACAGAGGGTGAACCGCTCCCGGCCGACCCGTCGGCGGAGGCTGCCTTGAAGGAGCGGCTCGGCGCGCTGAGCCTCTTCCTGCCGGAAGGGCAGGCGGACTCTCCTTCGGCTCTGGCTGTCAACGGCCGTCGCTGGGTTCTGGACCCCGGCAGCCGATACGGCTTCGAAGCCTGCGAGTTCGTTCTGGAGGGCGGAGAGTCCCGGCTCCTGCTCGACATCGGCGGAGAACGCAGGGAGCTTCGATTCGGCCTAAGGGCTTGGGCCCGGGGGACGGAGCCTTTTATGGGCAAGGGGGCGGCAGCTTACGGAGCGGGGGTCTGGACGGATGACCGGACGCTCGTGATTACCGTGCACGTCATCGATCCGCTGCAGATGTTCACCCTGACCTGCCGGTTCATGGAGGAGGGCCGGTTGAGCGTGCAGGTGATCCCGACCGGCGCGGAGATGAACGACCATGAGGGCCATCTGACGGGACGGCTCGGTTAATTCGGAAGAATTCGAGAGATATTCGGCGGCTTCGGCCGGACAGGAGGACACACAGCGCATGGCAAGTACGGCGAAGACCGGAGGGAAGCCGCTGGATTTTGAAGAGCTGTTCTTAGACGATCGGTTCCGCAAAAACCGCCCCCTCCACACCTTATGGATGCTGTACCGAGGCTTACGGTTGAACTTGTTGTTGTCGTTAACCTTTTATATTCTGAAGCATTCTCCGGTCTGGGTGATTCCCATCGTGACGGCGGATATGATCAACCATCTGGACGGGACCCGGGATCAGGGCCTGGGCTGGCTGTGGCGGGACCTGATCATTCTGGGCATCGTGGTGGCCCAGAACGTGCCCTCGCAGGTCATACACGTCAGCTTCATGAGCCGGTCCTCCCGGCAGGTGGAGGCGGGGCTTCGGGGCACGCTGCTCCGGAAGCTGCAGCACCTGTCCATGGCCTACCACAGCGAGCTTCGGACCGGCAAGCTCCAGTCCAAGGTGCTGCGCGACGTAGAGGCCATCGAGACTCTCTCGAAGCAGATGATGTATGCGTTCCTGCCGGCGGTCACCAACGTGGTGATCGCAGTGGGGATTACGGCGTCCAAGAGCTTGACGATCACGTCTTTTTTCGCGCTGGTGGTGCCGTTCGGGGTGGCCTTGGTGTCCTTCTTCCGGAAGACCATCCGCACGAAGAACCGGGAGTTCCGCAAGCAGATCGAATTCATGTCCGGACAGGTGGCCGAGACGGTGGAGATGATCCCCGTGACCCGGGCCCACGGCCTGGAGGACGTGGAGATCGAGAAGACGGATTCCACGCTCATGGAGCTTAGGACCAAGGGCTACCGCTTGGACCTTACCGAGGCGTTCTTCGGGTCGTCCAGCTGGGCCGTGTTCACCCTGTTCCAGATCGTCTGTCTGGGCTTCACCTGCGTGCTGGCGTACCGGGGCGAGATCAAGCCGGGGGACGTGGTGATGTACCAGGGATTTTTCACCACCATCTTGAACTCGGTCAATGGTATTATTAACGTATATCCCCAGTTCGCGCGGGGCTTCGAGTCCATTCATTCCATCTCCGAGGTGCTGACCTCCCGGGATACGGAGGAATACACGGGCACCCGCAAGGTGGAGGCGGTCCACGGGGCGTTCGAGTTCCGGGATGTGGCGTTCCACTATAACGATACGGATAAGCACGTGCTGAACGGCTTCAACCTGTCCGTGCGCCCGGGCGAGTGCATCGCCTTCGTCGGCGAGTCGGGGGCGGGCAAGTCCACGGTGCTGAACATGCTGGTGGGCTTCTACCGTCCGACCTCGGGCGGCATCCTGCTGGACGGGGTGCCCTTCGATGAGCTGGACATCCGCTCGTACCGGCAAAAGCTGGCGGTGGTCCCCCAGCACACCGTCCTGTTCTCCGGCAGCATCCGTCAGAACATCACCTTCGGTCTGACGGAGGTGCCGGAGGAGAAGCTGGAGCAGGTCATCCGGATGGCCAACCTGCAGGATGTGGTGGCCGAGATGCCGGACGGCCTGGACACCATGATCGGCGAGCACGGCGGCAAGCTGTCCGGCGGACAGCGGCAGCGCATCGCCATCGCCCGCGCCATGATCCGCGACCCGCAGATCATCCTCCTGGACGAAGCGACCTCGGCCCTCGACAACATGTCCGAGTTCATCGTCCAGAAGGCTATGCGGGAGCTGGTCCGCGGCCGGACCACCTTCATCGTGGCCCACCGCCTCTCCACCATCCGCGACGCCGACCGCATCGTGGTGATGAAGAACGGCCGGGTGGCCGAGGTGGGCACCTATCAGGAGCTGATGGAGAGCCGGGGTGCGTTCTACGAGTTGAAGCAGCTGCAGGCCTAAGCGGGATGCACCATAAGAGGGAAGGGGGAAGCGACATGATAGCCAAAGCCGATTTCGTCCGGCTGTTCGTGGAGCAGTACAGGGACCGGGCAGCCGGTCGTGCCGGGGAGGAGCAGGCGGCAGCAAGTGCCGGGGACGAGCGGGCGGTCGGCCAAGCGGTCGGCGGTTCGGAGCCGTTGACGGTGGACGCCCGCAGCTTCCTCCGGACCATGGGCACCCGTACCGAGATGGCCGGATTCATCGCCGAGGCGGGCCGTCTGGCCCGAATCGTAAGCATCCGGGAAGCGGAGGCACGGGAGTTCCTCGACAACGCCAACTACAACGTGGCCGATGTCTACGACTTCCTGCTGGCGAAGCGGGAAGCCCGGAGAACCTCGGTTGCCTACAGGCTGTACAAGGCCGTCATCGTCACCTGCGCGCTGCTGTCTGTGTACGGGCTGTTCCAGGTGAACCTCCCTCTCGCCCTCCTGTCCGCTACGATTGGCGGAGCAGTCTACACGTACCGGTTCACACAGGAAAGAAACTAAGTGTGATCGATTACCCTCGCTAGCTGTGTGACACAGCGGCGGGGGTTTTTTGCATGAAGGGAAGTGTGGAATGCTGAGAGGAGAACGGGGCTAGAGGGGAGATTGTTGTACAAAGTACAGGATTTGAAAGGGAACATGGGGCCAACAGCAGAGGGGATTGGGTAAATCTGGGGGAGGCTGCTTAGAGTGGCCGCGGGCGGTGTGTTTCAACCGGAGCCGATCGGGAAACGTCTAATAGGGTATACAACCGACACGTTAAGGAGGGCGACGCGATGATGAAACGTACCATGTATCAAACCGCATGTCTTGCCACCGTAACCGTGCTGCTGCTAATGGGGGGCGCAGCGGGCTGCCGGGATGGCGGTTCTGCCGCGAGTGGGGGCCAAGCCGCCGCCTCACCCAGCGCCGCCCTTGCCGGGAGTGCCTCGGCCCAGCAGCCCACCGCCGCTCCCGTCGCCAGCACCTCGGCCCAGCAGCCTGCCACCCCCACCCCCGCCACCGGCGCAACGCCGTCGACTGGGGAGCCCCTCGTCTTCCGAGGGATGGACTTCGCCGACGACGGGCGGACCGGCTGGGTCTACGGCGAGACCGGCCCAGGCCGGGGTACGGCGCTGTGGCGCACCGGGGACGGCGGCCGGAGCTGGAACGGCACGGTGCTGCCGGGCGTCACCGTAGGCGGGATCGCGGCCCGGGACCGAGATACGGCCTGGGCCGCGGGAGCGGCGGATTGCGCGGGGCGGGAGGGCCGCTGGGCCTGCGGGAAGCTGCAGCTTCTGGAGACCCGGGACGGCGGAGCGAGCTGGAGCGTGCGGTGGGAGAAGCCGGTGGACCACGCCGACGGCTATGCTCCCGGCTGGGTCACCTTCCCCGGTGCGGACCAGGGCTACGCCTTGATCGGCTCAACGCTCCTGACCTCCGCCAACGGGGGCCGGGACTGGCAGCCGATATCCTTCGACGGCGCCGGAGCGCCCTTCCTTCCGGAGCGGTACCATTTCCAGAACGCGAAGAGCGGCTGGGTCTTCGGCAGCCTGGGCTCCGGCTGCAGCGCAGACCCGGATAAGGAACGGACGGCCGGCTGCGCAGGCGCCGTTCTGCACACCACCGACGGGGGAGCCCATTGGAGCCGCCAGCCTTTGGGTGACCCGGCAGCGGACGCCCGCGCCATCAACTTCGACTTCACTGACGGCCGGCGAGGATGGCTGCTGCTCTACCATCCGTCAACCCTGCAGTCGATGCTCTACCGGACGGAGGATGGGGGAAGCAGCTGGCAGGGGGTCCATGAGATGCGGGGCGGCCGGCCTTACACGCGGGCGGTCCGATTTGCCGACGCAGACCGGGGGTTCGTCGCCCTGAGCATCGGGGCTGGTCCCATCGACGGGGGGCTGTTGGCCACCCGGGACGGCGGGAGAAGCTTCGAGCCGCTTCCGCTGGACGGCGTGATCAGCGTGGAGGCGCTGAAGCTGCTGCCGCCCTCCGGCGGGTGGATGCTGGCGCTGGATGACCGCTTGGCCCCGAGGCTGTTGCGGACGGCTGACCGAGGGGCTTCTTGGGAGCCGGTCCCCCTGCCTGCTGAATGGCCGGCAACCGCGGCCGTCCGGTAGCGTGGCGGAAGCCTTTTGGCAAGGGATACCCCAACGCTCTGCCATGTGCTAAGCTGAAGAGAACGAATATCACGAAGACGGGATGCGCTGAAGCCCCCGTCTTCTTCGGCCGGGAGGATACTGAAGTGGCGAAGCGTGTGCTGTATGTGGAGGACGATACGGAGATTGGAAGCTGGGTGAAGGCCGATCTGGAGAGAAGGGGGTACGAGGTGGATTGGCTGACCTCCGGGGAGGGGGCGCCGGAACGCATCAAGGAGGCGGATCTGGCCATCTTGGATGTGATGCTGCCCGGCTTGGATGGGTTTACCGTGGGGCAGAGGCTGAAGCGGGAGGCGCCTGGCGTGCCGGTCCTCATGCTGTCCGCCCGGACGTCGGTTGAGGACAAGCTGCAGGGGCTTCAGTTCGCAGACGACTATCTGGTGAAGCCGTTCCACCCGGAGGAGCTTGCGGCCAGGGTGGAGGTTCTGCTCCGCCGGCACCCCCCTGCGGAGGAGAAGACGCTCCGGGCCGGACACATCGAGGTGAATCCGGAGAGCCAGACGGTGACGGACACCCGCTCGGGCGAGGAGATCGTCCTGACCGCGAAGCAGCGTCAGATCCTTCTCTACCTGCTCCGCAACGCCAACCGGATCCTGACCAAGGAGCAGATCTACGAGTCCGTCTGGGGCGAGCCCTACCTGGAGGGGGACAAGACCCTCATGGTCCACATCCGCTACCTCCGTGAAAAAATCGAGCTCGATCCCAGCCAGCCTCTCCTAATCGAGACGATCCGGGGACTGGGCTACCGGGTGAAGCTGTGACGGCGCGGAAGCGCAGGCTCCCGGTCCGGGGCTCCCTTCTGGCGGCATGGGCCCGCAAGCTCCGCCTCCGGAACTCTCTGCTGAGCCAATACGTGCTGCTGGTGCTCTCCGCGCTCATCCTGCTGCCCGGGGCTCTGGTCGTCATGACGATGAGCGCTTATTGGATGACGCTGACCCTCGGAAAGGAATCCACCTCCCCCTACCGCGACGATGGAAGGGTGCTCGAGCGGGAATGGCATGCGGAAGCCGCAGCGCTTGCAGGCGCCACCGCCGAGAAGGTGGACGAGCGTCTCCGGCAGCTTCGGGAGGTCTACCCCGAGGCGAGTCTGTTCTGGGTGGACCGGTCCGGCCAAACCCGGCTGGCGCTGCCGGACCGTCCGGACCTGCCCGGGACGTGGAACGCCTCGTATACGGTGCAGTTCATGAAGGAGCGGGTCCAGGGCGATCCGTTCACGGTCGTGGCGTTTATCGGGGACGATGTGAGCCTTCAGGAGGGCTTCATGACCATCCAGGTGCCGCTTCGCCTGATGGATATGAACCGGCCCCGCAGCGTTCCTTATCTGATCGGCATGGGGGCCTTATCGGCCTTGTTCCTGGGTGTGTCGCTTCTGTTCTTCCTCCGGATCCGGCGGCGGCTCGTGCGGCTGCAGGAGGCGATGACGCTGCCTGCGGCGGACCGTTCGAGCCTGCCGGCTCCCGTGCCGGTGCTGAACGGGGACGAGATCGGCCGGCTGGAGGCAGCCTTCAATGAGATGGTCCGCCAGCTCCAGGAGGGCCGGGAGCGGGAGGCCGGGGAGGAGAAGCTCCGGAGGGAGCTGATCGCCCGGCTCTCCCATGATCTGCGGACGCCGCTGACGGCCATCCGGGGCCATGCATACAGCCTGAGGCGGGAGACGCTGAGCGCACAGGCTCTGGCCTCCGTCGATCTGATCGAGCGGAAGACGGATGCTCTGGGCCAGCTGCTGGAGAATCTGCTCTCCTTCAGCCTCCTGTCGGCCGGCAAATATCCCCTGTCGAAACGGAGGACGGACGTGGTCCGGCTGGTCCGGACTCATTTTGCCGGCTGGTATCCGGTCTTCGAGCAAGAGGGATTCACTATGGAACTGGATCTGCCGGAGACCGCTTTCCATTGGGAGATCGACCCCTTGGGGCTGGAGCGCATGCTGGACAATTACCTGCAGAATGTGCTTCGCCACGCCAAGCCGGGAGGCTACATCGGACTCCGGGTGGAACCGGAGGGAGGCGGCCGGATCACCATCGAGGACCGGGGACCGGGCATGCAGGGGCGGTCGGACGAACGGGGCGCCGGCATCGGCTTGTCCATCGCCAGGCTGCTGGCCAAGGAGATGGGGCTTGCCACCAAAATTAGAAGCGGCCAGGGTGGAACGGTGGTCGGGATTTTTTTAAACGAAAATTAAACGGGTTCCGTCCCGTTGCTTAACCTTGGACCGCTAAGATGGAGTCCGAGGTGATGATTCCATGACGACGATGAAGAACGAGTGGATCCTGGAGACCGAAGGCCTGTCCAAAACCATTGGCCGCCTCCAGGCAGTCCGCGGTGTGAATATGAAGATCCGGAAGGGAGACATCTACGGCTTCCTGGGACCGAATGGAGCAGGCAAAACCACCACCATCCGCATGCTTCTCGGCCTGGCTGCGCCGACAAGCGGCCGGATCCAAATTTTCGGGCGGGACGTGGGACAAGACCGATTGAAGATTCTTCAAAAAGTGGGCTCCCTGGTGGAGTACCCCTCCTATTACGGACACTTGACGGGCTATGAGAATCTGGAGGCGGTCCGGCGGCTCTTGGGCGCTCCCCGGTCCCGCATCGACGATGTGCTGGCCGTAGTCCGGCTGACCAAGGATGCCTGCCGCCAAGTGAAGGGCTACTCCCTTGGCATGAAGCAGCGGCTGGGCATCGCCATGGCGCTCTTGGGCGAACCGGAGCTGCTGGTGCTCGACGAGCCCACCAACGGGCTGGACCCGGCGGGCATCCAGGAGATCCGCGAGCTGATCAAGGGGCTGCCGGCGTCCCACGGGGTGACGGTGCTCATCTCCAGCCACCTGCTCTCCGAGGTGGAACAGATGGCCACGCGGGTGGGCATCATTGCGAAGGGCAGCCTGATCTACCAGGACGAGATGAGCCGGCTGCGGGAAGCGGCCCGGAGCCGCATCCGCTTCCATGTCAGCGAGCCGGAGGAGGCCTGCGGACATCTCTTGGACCTGGGCATCGAGGCCTCCCTGGAGTCGGGCCGGATCGCCGTCCCGCATGCGGGCGACCGGGAGGTGGCCGGGATGGTCCGGGAGCTGGTCCGTTCCGGCCGCGACGTATACCGGGTGGAGGAAGAGGGAGCTTCCCTGGAGAGCCTGTTCCTCGAGATGACCGGCGGGGAGGGGAGCTTATGATCCTGCGTCTTATGGCGGTGGAGCTCCTGAAGCTCCGCCGGATGATGCTGTGGTTCCTGGTGTTCCTGGGCCCCTTCGGCGTGGTTGCACTCCAGGCGGTCAACTTCGGTCTTCGTTACGATTATTTGGTCAACCTGCATCAAGCGGACCTGTGGGGCGGGCTCATGGACGCGGCCCAGCTCCTGATGTTCCCCGCCATGTTCATCGGAACGGCCATCGTGGCTTCCATGGCTGCCGGGATCGAGCATCGGATGAACGTCTGGAAGCTGACGCTGGCCCTGCCGGTCAAGAGAGGCCAGGTCTACGCGGCCAAGCTGCTGTTGACGGCGCTCTTGCTCTTCGTCTCCTGCACCCTCCTGATTCCCTTCTTGGCCGTGCTGGGCTGGATCCTGGGCTTCGGGAACGCACCCTATGGGGAACTGGCGGCCATGGCATACGGACCATATATGGCCATTCTGCCGTTCGTAGCCCTGCATACCGCGCTGTCGGTGCTTCTGCCGAATCAGGCTATTCCCTTGACCGTGGGCGTGCTCGGCACTATGCTGTCCCTGTTCGCGGTCTATCTGCCCGATTGGATGCCGTGGAAATGGCCGCTCCTGTCGGTTCTGGCGGAGCATCGGTTCATATGGATCCTGGCAGGTGCCTTCGGGGGGCTCCTGCTCTTCATCGGCGGCTCGGCCGCCTTCATCCGAAAGGATGTGAAGTGACATGCTGCGACTCATGCATACGGAGTGGCTGAAGCTTCGCCGTTCGGTTATATGGCTGCTGGTGCCGGCCAGCCCCGTGCTGGCAGCCCTGTCCGGCTGGATGTCCGCCCGGCTGGATGGTGCGGCAGCTTGGGAGACCCTGCTGTCCGTCATGGCTCTCCTGCACGGCCTCTTGATCCTGCCGCTCCTGACCGGGATCTACGCCGCGCTGATCTGCCGGTACGAGCATGCGGAGGGCGGCTGGAAGCTGCTCCTCTCGCTCCCGGTCACCCGGCGCAGCCTATATGCGGTAAAGCTGGTTACGATCATGGCTTTGCTGGCGCTGACCCAAATCCTGTTCTTCCTGGCGGTGGTTCTGGTCGGCGTCGGGATGGGCTATTCAGCCCCCATTCCTTGGGGGATGCTGCTTATGTCCGCGGGAGGAGGCTGGCTCGCCTGCTGGCCCTTGGCGGCGCTGCAGCTGTTCGTATCCGTGGCCTTTCAGAGCTTTGCCGCACCGCTGGCCGTCAACGTGATCCTGACGCTGCCGAATATTCTGGTGGCGAACTCCGCCCGGTACGGCCCATTCTATCCGTGGGCGCAGCCGCTTCTGGCCATGGTGCCGAAGGAGGCGCAAAAGATGGGAGCTCTGCTGATCCCCATGGACCCTCTCCTCTTCTGCATCGGGGGCGGCTTCCTGGTGTTCCTGGCGGCAGGCTGGGGATACTTCCGGAGGAAAGCGGTGTAAGATCGCCCTTGAATTCAGGGAACATATGTTCTATACTGGAGGGGATTCCAATTCTTGGGGAAACCCTCTAGGAGCGTGTATAAGATGATCACCCGATTGCCAACTCCGCACAGCTATTCCAAGGCCGTTATGGCCGGAGATTATGTCTTTCTCGGCCTCCACCGAGGCGGGGGTGACGAATTCGCCGATCAGCTCCGCAGAGCCCTCCGCCATCTCGGCGAGACGCTGCAGGAATGCGGTTTGAAGCTGGAGCATCTGGTGAAGGTGAACGTATATTTGAAGCGCATTGGAGATCTGCCCGAGATGGAGAAGCTGTTCCTGGAATTCTTCGAACCCGGCGGATATCCTGCACGGATGACCAGCACCACGGAATTCATCGACGAGGATTGTCTCGTTATGCTGGAGGGGACGGCTTACAAAGGGTAGGCTCTTTAATCCCGGCGGCGAGAGGGTTTCAGTTTGTTTTAAGGTCCGGTTAAGCCACATTTCAGTCAAGGCGGCTACTATAGTGGATAAGAATGCCAAGCCCCCCGGGGAAATGGCGGCTCGCCCTATGATAGCGCGAATTCATTTGGAATAGGTGGACCTATGCTGGAATCCGTCACGAACCGTTGTTTGGATATTGTCCTGGAGCGAATGGCCGCCATCCGGTGTGCTTTCGTTCTCCTGCTGTCGTTAAGTATTGGAGCAGACGGTTATCTCATGACCGATGTGCCCTTCCACGGATTATATATGGCATCGATGATCCTGTGCGGATGCGCCTTCTTCCATGCCGCATGGGTGAGGGTGCTGCTGGCAGGAGCCGTCGGGGTGCTGGATGTGCAATCGATGCCGGTACCGTCTCTTGTCGGGATGTCCGATGTGCAATCGATGCCGATGCCGCCTCTTGTCGGGATGTTCCTGCTTCAGTGGCTGTTGAATGCCCTGGTGGCGGAAGTGATGGCCGGGATGATCAAGATGAAGGTGCGGGAGAGGGTATCCACCTTGAATCTGATGCAGGCATTGGCCAAGTCCTTGGATTCGAGGGATGCCTATACGGCGAACCATTCGGAGAACGTAGCACGGTTCGCTTACCGGATCGCGATGGAGATGAAGCTTCCGAAGAAGGAGTGCGACGCCGTCTTCATCGGAGCGCGGCTTCACGATATCGGCAAGATCGGGGTACCCGAGCGGATCCTGACCAAGCCCGCCAGGCTGACGGACAAGGAATTCGATATTATTCAGAACCATCCCGTCATCGGATACGAGACGGTCAAGCATATCTCTCACTTTCAGCAGAACGGCGTGCTCGATATGATCCTGTTCCATCACGAGCGATACGATGGAACGGGTTATCCCTACGGGATCAGGGGCAAGCAGATTCCCAGGGGCGCGCGGATCATCGCTCTCGCCGATTCCATGGACGCCATGATCTCGAACCGCGTCTACCGCAAGAAGCGGGGGCTGGAGGAGGCGATTCAAGAGGTGAAGATCAACCGGGGCAAGCAGTTCGATCCGGAGGTCGTCGATGCCCTCTTGTCTATGCTGGAGCGGGAGGGAGGAAGAGCCCTCCTGACGAACCTTTCTCCCGAGAAGCCGGATTGGATTCCGCTTCCGGTAGCCTAAGAAGCCGGACCTTGGCAGATAGCGCCAAGGTCTTTTTTGTTATACTCCGGACCGAGAATAGGTGGTCAAATCTGCCCTCAAGGTGGGATTACCCGTCTTGTTGGGGGGGCTCCGGGCTCCTACAATGAAGTCGGAGGACGGCGCGGATGTAAACCGTGCTTTTCTCCCCTGTTGGAAGTATAATGGTGCCAATCTGCCGCGGGTCCGTATCGGACGGCGGCTCTTGGGAGGGAACGCCGATTGAGGCTCCGACTGCAAAACCTGCTCTATTCGCTCTCCTTCAAGCACCGGATCCTGGTTTCCTTCGTGCTTCTGATTACGCTGGCCATCAGTGCGGCGGGCTCCATCTCCTATCTGATCGCCTCCAAGGAGATACAGAATAACGCCTTCGAGGCCAGCCAGGAGACGGTGAACAAGTCGGCCCAGATGATGGAAGACCGCCTGAACCTGGTGACGGTGGCCGTCCGCTCCCTCATGTTCAGCGACGCCTTCGAAAAGATGATGGAGGACGTGCAGAGCATGGACTTCACCAAGTATTACCGGCATCTGTCGGCGATGCAGTCGGTTTTTTCCTCCGTGTCTTACAATGCGCCACTGATCCAAAATATCCTGATCGCGACGCCCATCGGGGATTTCTACCCGACGACGGAATACCGGGTGCAGGATCAGTCCTTCTATGATTCATACCACTATGATCTGATCAAGGCTCATCCCAATGGCGTGTGGATGAAGGGGCACGCGGACCCGTTCTTCACGGGGGGCCAGCGGGTGCTGTCCTTCGTGACGCAGGGCATCTCCATCAAGGTGTCGGACTATCCGCTCAATGTGTTCGTCGTAGTCAACGTGAAGGAGAACGAGCTGGCCCGGCTGTTGGGCCAGGGTGTCGGGAACCGGGGCCGTTACGATATTTTCATCGATTCGGACGGAGAACAGGTGGTCCAGAACGATTGGTCCGCCAAGCACGGTCTGGACCGGGACGAGACCTTCCGCCAGCAGGTGAGCCCGGGGCGGCAGGGCTCCTTCTTCCACAACTTCGGGGAAGGGGACTATCTGGTGAACTACGCCAAGCTATCCTCGGTTCCGGATTGGGTGCTCCTCGGCATGCAGTCGAAGGAGCTGCTCCTGGAGCGGGTCAACGGGATCAAGCGCACCACGCTCTGGGTCATACTGGGCTTCGTGCTGACCAGCTGGCTTTTGTCCAACCGGCTGACGGCGCTGCTCCTGCGTCCGCTCCTGAAGCTCCAGGGGCTGATGCGCAAGGTGGAGAACAACCAGCTGGACGTCCGCTTCACCAGCCGGTTCCAGGACGAGGTGGCCCAGGTGGGCTACCAGTTCAACCGGATGCTGGACGAGATCAACCGCCTGATCGACAATGTGAAGCGCTCGGAGACGACCAAGCGCAAGGCGGAGCTGAAGGCGCTGACGGCACAGATGGAGCCGCATTTTTTGTACAATACGCTCAATACGATCTATTGTAAATCCGTGCTCGGGGAGAATCAGGACGTGAACGAGATGATCCTGGCGCTGTCGCAGATGTTCCAGCTGGGCTTGAGCGGCGGCCGGGATCTGATCCCTCTGGAGGATGAGCTGCAGCACGTGCGTATGTACTGCGCCATCCAGATGAAGTGCTATGAGGGGCTGTTTGAATACGAGGTGGAAGTGGAGGACGAGGAGCTTCTGGCCTGCTACGTGCCGAAGATCCTCCTGCAGCCCCTCGTCGAGAATACGATTCTGCACGGCTTCAAGGACCGCAAGTCCGGCGGCCGGATCCTGATCCGCGCAGAGGCGGAGGACGGTGTGCTGGTGCTGACCGTGGAGGACAACGGTACGGGCTTTGATCCCGCCCGGGTTCTGGCCGGGATGGACCGGCCGACGGAATCGAAGAAGGGCTATGCGCTTAAGAATATCCGGAACCGCCTCCAGGTGAATTTTGGCGCCGATGCCGGCATGGAGCTGGTGCCGCAGCCGGAGACGGGCTCACGGATCGTGCTTCGCTTACCACAGCTGGAGGGGGAACAGGAGTCGAATGGAGAAGCGCTCTGACATGAAGCTGTGCGTCATCGACGATATCAAAAGTGTGGTGGATATGATTTCCCTGAAGATTCCCTGGGCCGATCACGGTATCCAAGTGGCGGGTACGGCGCTGGACGGGGAGGAAGGACTGCGTCTTGTGCAGGAGGTTCAGCCGGACATCGTGCTGACGGACATCCGGATGCCCCGGATGGACGGGCTGGAGATGACCCGGGCGGTGCTTGCGACCAACCCGGAGTGCCGCATCGTCATCCTGAGCGCCTACACGGATTTCTCCTATGCGCAGCAGGCGATTCGGCTGGGGGCGTTCGACTTCGTAAAGAAGCCGTTCTCGGTAGAGGAGATCGTCCAGGCCGTGCTGAAGGCGAAGGCGGCGTGCGAGGAGGCGCAGCAGGAGTCGGAGAAGGTCCGGGAGATGGAGCGGAAGATCCGGCAGAGTCTGCCCGTGCTGCGTCAGGAGTATCTGACGCTGCTCCTGCACCATCGGACGGACGGAGGGGTGGCCCGGCGGCGGTGGGAGTTCCTCGAGATCGGGCTGGAGCCATCCGGATTATGTGTGCTGTTGGTCGAGATCGACCGCTTCATGGAGAAATACATGGATCTCCCCGTTCAGGAGATCGAGCTGATCCGCTTCAGCCTCCAGAACATTCTGGAGGAGACTCTCTCCGCAGGGGGAGCGCGTCTTGTGTTCCGCGAAGCGGCCCACCGGTATGTAGCGGTGCTGAACGTGACCGGCGAGGAACAGGCGGTGGACCTGGCGGAGGCATGCCGCGCCAACGTGGAGCGTTATACCAAGTTTACGGTGTCCATCGGGGCGGGTCTGCCGGCGGTGGGCATCGAGGATCTGCCGCGTTCCTACCAGCAGGCGCTGGCGGCGCTGTCCTATCACTTCTACACCGAAGGCAACGGGGTGTTCGGCTACGGGGAAATTCCGGCGGAGCGCAAAGGGCTGGCGCCCTATGGGCTGGCGAGCGAACAGGAGCTGCTGTTCGCGGTGCGCTCCGGCAACGGGGAGAAGAGCATCCAGCTCCTGGACGAGCTGTTGGACGGCTTGGTCACCGCCGAGCCCCGGCCGGAGCCGAAGGTGGTGGAGAGCGTCATCTTCGAGCTGGCCTCGAAGCTGTTCCGGGCGCTGCTGGAGCAGTTTCCCTATGAGGAGGTGCGCCATCTGGAGGAGCCGGTGGCGGCGCTGCGGTCGAAGGAGCACCCGACGCTTACGGAGCTTCGGCGGATGCTGACCGGCCTGTGCCGGGAAGGGTGCCGCTTCATCGAGCGGGAGCGGTCGTCCGAGTCCACGAAGATCATCCATCGCTCCAAGGACTACATCCGCACGCACCTGCACCTGGACCTGTCGCTGGAGCACTGCGCCCGCCAGGTCAATCTGAGCCCGGGCTACTATTCCAACCTGTTCCGCAAGGTGCTCGGCATCTCGTTCCAGCAGTTCGTCATCCAGGAGAAGATGGAGAAGGCCAAGTCCATGCTCATCGGCGACTACCAGGTCCAGGAGATCGCCACCGAGCTGGGCTATGAGCACCGCCGCTACTTCAGCGAGATCTTCAAAAAGTACACCGGCCAGACCCCGTCCGAGTTCAAGCAGTCGTATACCGGGAAACCCGAGTAGGTGCGGGTTTCCTTTTTTGTTTGTTGGGGCTCGCGGGGCAGGGAGAATAAAGGCCCCGTCAGGCCTTTATTCATGCGCGAATAGCGGGGATGCGAAATGAAGGCCACCAGCGGCCTTCATTTCTGGGCGAGGGGGGCGGTGGTGGAGTGGCGGCGGTAACGGCCATCGGGTATCACCACCCGGTCGCCACTTTGACGTTGGGGGCAACCCCGGGATCGCAAGTCGTAGCGATGTGGCGGAGTGACGCGGGGGCGGCGGAAGACCAACGGCAAATTTGCCGTAGGATGCACGAGCGCGGGGAGCCCGCGGCCCATGAGCGGCAAATCTGCCGCTGATTCGCGTGAAGCGGCGCACGGCGCGGGGGCGGCGGAAGACCAACGGCAAATTTGCCGTAGGATGCACGAGCGCGGGGAGCCCGGGGCCCATGAGCGGCAAATCTGCCGCTGATTCACGTGAAGCGGCGCGCGGCGCTAGGGCGGCGGAAGACCAACGGCAAATCTGCCGTTGGATGCACGAGCGCGGGGAGCCCGGGGCCCATGAGCGGCAAATCTGCCGCTGATTCGCGTGAAGCGGCGCACGGCGCGGGGGCGGCGGAAGACCAACGGCAAATTTGCCGTTGGATGCACGAGCGCGGGGAGCCCGCGGCCCATGAGCGGCAAATCTGCCGCTGATTCGCGTGAAGCGGCGCACGGCGCGGGGGCGGCGGAAGACCAACGGCATATTTGCCGTAGGATGCACGAGCGCGGGGAGCTCGCGGCCCATGAGCGGCAAAACTGCCGCTGGTTGGCGTGAAGCGGGTGCCCCCGATGGCCCCCGACGGCCCCCGGCATACCCCCCGCCAGCCCCCGGGTGCCCCCGACGGCCCCTGGCGTACCTCGCCACATACGTGCGGAAACCTGCCCTTAATGTTGGGTTTGCCGCATTATGCATTCGTGCGGCATGTTCTACAATGAACATGTAAGCGGAACACTAGTAGGAACCATAAAGGGAGGTACCACAGAATGAAGAGAAAAATCACAGCACTCGTATCCTGCGTAACCTTAACCGCCGGATTGACGGCATGCGGCGGCGGTTCGGACAGCGCCAGCCCCTCCCCGGCGGCGTCCGCCGCACCGGGAGCCACTCAGCAGGCCACATCCAAGCCCTCCGGCGAAAAAACCAAGCTCACCTACTGGACCGGTGACCGTCACGACGCCGACTATATCAAGGAAGTCGTCAACAAGTTCAATACCACCAACAAGGACAACATCGAGGTAGAGCTGGTCGTGAAGACGGAAGACTTCAACCAGGCCATCGACCTGGCCTTCGCCACAGCGGACACGCCGGACATCATCCGCGTCAAGGAAAACACCATCCAGACCTTCTACAAGAAGGACTACCTGGCGCCCATCGACAGCTACCTGACCCCGGACATGAAGGCCAAGTTCCCGGCCATGGATGAGCTCAACAGCTTCAACGGCAAGATGTACAGCCTTCCCAACTATGGCTCCACCCTGCGGCTCGTCTACAACATGGAGCTGTTCGAGAAAGCCGGCATCAAGACCCCGCCGACCACGCTCAAGGAGATGGTCGAGGACGCCAAGAAGATCACCGAGGTCGGCAAAGCCAACGGCTCCTACGGCTTCGCCTTGAACTTCAAGAGCCCGGCCAGCGCCTTCGGCCGTTCCGCCCGCGTCATCGCGGAGGTCAGCGGTTACGGCGGCTTCGGCTATGACTTCAAGACCGCCCGCTTCGACTTCACCGGCTTCAAGCCCATCATCGAAGCCTTCAAGCAGATGAAGGACGACGGCAGCACCCTGCCGGGCATGGACGCACTGGACATCGACCCGCTGCGCGCCCAATTCGCCGAAGGCAAGATCGGAATGTACATCTCCTTCTCTTCCGAGCCGGGCGTCTACAAGAACCAGTTCCCGGCCAAGATCAAGTGGGCGGCGGCTCCGGTTCCGTCCATCGACGGCCAGATCAAGGGCGCATCCAGCGTAGCAGGCGGCCAATGGCTCGCCATCAGCTCCAAGTCCAAGAAGAAGGACCAAGCGTGGAAGTTCATGCAGTTCATGTACCAGGAGGAAGTGCTCCAGACGTATCATGAAAAAGGCTTCGGCATCTCCATGGTCCCGTCCGTCAATACCAAAGCCAAGAAGCCGGACATCAACGGCATCGACGGCTTCCTGCCGAACAAGTATGACGGCGTATGGCCGGTGATGCCGACCGTCACCGTCAAGGGCATCAAGTCCGATGACGCCTTCTTCAAGTACATGATCGCCGGCGGCGACATCAACGCGGTCATCACCGATCTGAACAAGCGCTACAACGAGGCGCTGGACGCCGCTATCGCCGCAGGCGAAGTGAAAGCCGCGCCGAAGGCGGACTTCGACCCGGCGAAGCTGGCCGGCCAGCTGGTCAAATAAACAGACAAAAAAAGGAGGGATGGGGGGACATGACCCCCATCCCTCCTGCACGAAACAAGGATAGGAAGGAGAGAGCTTCCCATGAATAAAGCGAAGAAAATGCTATTTTCCTACAGCTTTCTCGCGCCGAGTATTATTCTGACGGCCGTGCTGGGGCTGTACCCCATCGCTTGGGCGATGAGGTACATGTTTTACGATTACAAGGGGTACGGGCAAGAGAAATTCATCGGCTTCGACAACTTCAGGCAGATCGCGGAGGACGGGCTGTTCTGGGATTCGGTCAAGACCACCTTCATCTATGCAGGAGGCAAGGTGCTGGTCTCCCTGCCGCTGGCCCTGCTGCTGGCCGTCGTCCTGAACCGGGGCTTAAGGGGAAGGAATGTGCTTAGGGCCATTTATTTTATGCCCACCATCATCAGCTCGGCCGTCATGGCCGTCGTCTTCTTCACCATCTTCAACTCGTACAACGGCATCCTGAACCAATTCCTGATGAAGTACCACCTGATCTCGAAAAGCATCGACTGGCTCGGTCCGGACCATGCGCTGTTCACGGTCATCATCGTCGCCGTATGGGGCGCCGTGGGCAACTACATGCTGCTGTTCCTCGCCGGTCTCCAGAATATCCCCGACGACATCTACGAGAGCGCGTCCCTCGACGGGGCGGGCAAGGTCCAGCAGTTCTGGTACATCACCATCCCCATGCTGGGACCGGTGCTGCAGATCATCATCATGCTGGCCATCATCAATGCGCTGAAAGGCTATGAAAGCATCATGGTCATGACGGGCGGCGGCCCTGTGGGCAAGACCGAGGTCATGTACCTCTACGTCTACAAGCTGTTCTTCCCGACAGCCGCCGATGCGGGCGGCGCGGTCCAGCAGATCGGCTACGGCAGCGCAGTAGGCTTCGTCACGGCCCTAATCGTAGGCGCGGTGACCATGGTGTACTTCTTCTTCTCCAGGCGCATGAGCCGGACATTCTAAGGGGGGCTTGGACATAATGAGTACGCAATCGATCGCAACGGCAGCAAGGCCCGCCATAGGGGGAAGAGGCTCCCGGCTGGCAACGGGCACGGTCCTATGGGCGTTCCTGCTCGTCATCGCGGCATTGACCCTGTTCCCGGTGGTCATCGCCATCCTGGGGTCCTTCAAGTCGAATATGGAGCTGACGGCAGGAGCCACCTTCCTGCCCTCCGAATGGCACTTCAACAACTATGCCCAGGCCTGGAAGCAGGCTAGCTTCTCCACCTTCACCTGGAACAGTCTGTTCCTGAGCGCAGCCACCACCGTGGGTACCCTGATCGTAGCTTCCATGGCGGCCTACGTTATCGACCGGATGAACTTCCCGGGCAAGAAGCTCTACGTCAGCATTCAGGCCTTCACCATGTTCATCTCCATCGGGGCGGTGGTGCTGCGTCCCCAATTCGAGCTTATGATCAAGCTGCATATGCATACGTCCCTGTGGGGCGTCATCCTGATTCTGATCAGCTCCCATGCCTATATCTTCTTCATCCTCCTGAGCTTCATGAGCGGCATTCCGAAGGAGCTGGACGAGGCGGCCTATATCGACGGCAGCAGCATGGGCGGCACATATATGAGGATCGTGCTACCGCTTATGGGGCCGGGACTCGGGGTGGGCGCGCTGTTCACCTTCCGGGGGGCGTGGAACGAGTACCTGCTGCCGCTGGTGTTCACCATGAGCAAGCCGAAGCTGCAGACGCTGACCGTAGGCTTGGCCAATCTGAAGTACGGCGTGTCCGCCGCGTCGCAGACCCACTACATGCTGGCGGGGGCATGCTTGTCCATTCTGCCGATCCTCATCGTCTATATCTTCGCCAATAAGTCGTTCATGCAGATGACAGCCGGATCGCTGAAGGGCTAGAGGGAGGAGCAGGAGAGATGAACCAACTCATATCCCAGCAAAATCGGACCGCCGCCGCCCTGCCCGACGGCTTCCGTCACCCGCCTGCGGCGTACCGGACGGTGCCGTTCTGGTCCTGGAACGACCGGTTGGACATCCCGGAGCTGGAGCGGCAGATTGAGGAGATGCACCGGGTGGGCATCGGCGGGTTTTTCATGCATGCGAGGGGCGGGCTGGAGACTCCCTATATGGGAGAGGAATGGATGGAGGCCGTCCGGGCCTGCATCGTCAAAGCGTCCGCACTCGGCATGGAGGCCTGGCTGTACGACGAGAACGGCTGGCCCAGCGGCTTCTCCGGCGGACGGGTTCCGGCGATGGGCCTGGCTTATCAGCAGAAGCGGTTGGCTTATGAGCAGGCTCCGTTCGGGCCGGACACAGCCGCTACGATCGCTTATTACGAGAGGACGGAGACGGGGTACCGTCTTCTCCCTTCCGCGGATGGCGCGGATCTGCGCTTCTATTACGAGGTGAATCCTTACTATACGGACACCCTCTCCATGAAAGCCGTGGCAGCCTTCATCGAGACGGCTTATGAGGCCTACTGGAAGCGGTACGGAGAGGAACTCGGCGGAGCGATCCGAGGCGTGTTCACGGATGAACCCCAATTCGCCCGGGGAGCCATGCCCTGGTCCTTCGAGCTGGAGGAAACCTTCGCGGCCCGATACGGCTACAGCGTACTGGAGACGCTGCCTGCCCTGTTCTTCCCGCTGCCGGAGAGTGCCAAGCACCGGTATGACTATTGGGACTGCGTGACCCACATGTTCAGCCGGGCGTACGCCAAGCAGATCGGCGACTGGTGCGAGGCCCACGGCTGGGCCGCCACCGGTCATGTGGTGGATGAGCAGGAGCTCATGAACCAGGTCACCTCCGTCGGCGACCCCATGGCCTTCTACGAATTCCAGCACATCCCCGGCTGCGATTGGCTGGGCCGCTTCACCGGCGAGGAGCCGGTGGTGCCCAAGCAGGTCAGCTCCGTGGCCCGGCAGCTGGGCAAGAGGCGCACCATCACCGAGAGCTACGGCTGCTCCGGGTGGAACATCAGCATGGCGGACCTGAAGCGGATCGGCGAATGGCAGTTCGTCCACGGCATCAACACCATGTGTCAGCACCTCCAGGCGTATACGCTGCGTGGCTTGAGGAAGCGGGACTACCCGCCTTCCCTGTTCTACCAGCAGCCCTACTGGGAGGAGTATACGGGCTACAACGACTATTTCGCCCGGCTCTCCATGCTGCTCGCCGAAGGAGACCGGCAGGCGGAGGTACTGCTCCTGCACCCGGTCCGCACGGCGTGGATCAAGCAGTGCGGCAAGGACTCGTCGGCTACGGTGGCCTACCACATGGCCTTCGCGGACCTGTCCCGATGGATGTGCCGGAGCTTCCTGGAGCATGACTACGGAAGCGAGAGCATCATCGGATCCCACGGCCGGACGGCCGGAGGCCTCTTCACCGTAGGCGCCGCCTCCTACAAGGCGGTTGTCGTCCCGCCTTGCGCCACCCTGGTCCGGGTGACGGCGGACCTCCTGCTCGACTTTGCCCGCCAAGGCGGGTGCGTCGTCATGTCCGGTCCGTACCCGGCTCTGATCGACGGCGAGCCGGATGACGGCCGGCTCGCCGAGCTGCTGCGGCTGGCGGTCAAGCCGGCCTGGAGCGCCGAGTCGGTGGTCTCGGCGGTAGCGGGAGCCGTCCGGCCCTTCGTCCACATCCGCAGCAGCCTAACTGGGGAGCCGATCGCCTCCGACTCCGTCAACGTGCAGACGCTGGCGTGGAACGGCGCCACCCTCTACTACGTGGTCAACTCCGGCACGGAGAGCTTCGGCACCGTAACCGTCGAGCTGCAGCGCCGTCCGGGCGAAGCAGCCGGAGGTCCCGTCACGCTGTTAGATCTGGAGACGGGGGAGGGCCGTCCGGTGATCTGTGAGGAGCCGTCCCCCGGCATCCTCCGGATGGGGCTGGAGCTGCTGCCGGCCCAGTCTCATATGCTGATGGTCGGCGGGAGTGAAGGAGACGGCCGGCTGGAGTCGGCGTCGGACCCGGATGCGCCGTCGGCCGGCAGCATCCCGTCAGCCGACCGCGTCCTGCCAGTTGGCTGTGCCGCTCCCGGACTCGCAGCGCAAGCTTCGGAGGATGCTGTGCAAGCCCCTGCGCCCGCTGGGCTAAGCTCGATGACCGCTGTACCGGCACCGGCAGCTGCCGCCGATCCGGTAACGATCCGATTGGCTCCGTCCTGGGAGATGGTCCGGTCGGAGCTGAACGCTCTGACCCTGGACACCTGCCGCTGGCGGGTGGAGGGCGGCGAATGGTCCGGTGAGGAACCGGTGGTCCTGCTTCAAGAGAAGCTGCTGGCGCTGGGCCGTCCGGTGCGGCTGGAGCAGGAGTTCACCTTCCTCGCCGCCTACGACACGTCGCTCCCCCGGGAGCTGTTCCTGGTGCTGGAGCGTCCGGAGAGGTACCAGATCGCATTGAACGGCCATCCGGTATCCCCGGCGGACTGCGGCTGGTGGAGGGATACCTCCTTCCGCAAGGTGGATATCCGCGGCTTGGTCCATCCCGGGATCAACACCGTACGGCTGGAATCGGAATTCTACAATTCGCCCGAGACCTACCGGGCGCTGGAGGCCGCCAGCCGATTCGAGGCGGAGGGCAACAAGCTCACCCTCGACACGGAGGTAGAGAGCGTGTATATCCTCGGAGCCTTCGGCGTGGAGTCGCGGGGCGTCTGGTCGGAAGGGGAGCGGTGTGCTGTCATGACCGAGGGCCCCTTCGTGCTGACGGAGCGTCCGTCCGACGTTGCCGGAGGCGACCTGGTCCGCCAGGGCTATCCCTTCTACGCGGGCCGGATCACCCTTCGGCAGCGCGTAGACCTTCCCGAGGCGGGCTGGACCTCGGCCCAATGGCGGTTCCCGGCTGAACCCGACGCGATCGCCGCCTGTCTCCGGGTGAACGGGCAGGAGGTCAAGACCTTCCTCTGGGAGCCCTACCGGGCGGACTTGACCCCCTATCTGCGCGGAGGGGAGAACATCATCGAGCTGGAGCTGGCCAACAGCTGCCGCAACCTGCTGGGTCCCCATCACCATCTGAAGGGGGAGGTCTACAAGCTCGGCCCCGACAGCTACAAGGACAAGCCGGGCTGGACCGACAAGGACATTCCTCCGGGAACCCGCATCTACGTGGACCGCTATGCATTCGTACGCTTCGGGCTGAACGGAGGGCCCGAGATCCGGCTGCTGCCCTAACCTTGAATTCGATGCCGGAGGACACCCTCTATCCGAGCGTTTATCGCAGCCAAAGGCACAAATGCCCTTGGCCGCCCCGAGCAATAACGACGTCCGAGATCGAAGGGCAAATCTGCCGCTTGTTAACCGACAGCGTTGGAAATGGGGGGTCTAACCCCCAATCAACGGCATATATGCCGTTCACCTAGTCGGATGAAGGGGAGCATGATGAGTCAAGGGGCAAATCTGCCGTTGATCGGACTGCAGGGTCACTGGAACGAGAACGGGTGAGTGGCTAAAGAAAGGCAGGTAAACAGGCCTTTTCGTGGGCTGGCCCGTGACCCTTCGCGGCTAGCTAACATGCCCTTATCAAGCTGATGGAACCACCGGCTAAGCCGGTGGTTTTAATTTTAGGCAAACGAATCCAAATTATATTTGACTAATCAGTCCATAATGTGATAGGATGAATTCAGAAAGGAGGTCCTGCACGGATGGCTAGGAGCAAGGAATTCGATACGACGCTTGTTCTTCATAAGGCGATGGAGATTTTCGGCCATTACGGCTATGAGGGTACCTCGCTTCAGACCCTTCTCGAAGGGCTGGGGATCGGGCGGCAGAGCTTGTATGATACTTACGGCACCAAGCGGGAGCTGTTTCTGTCGGCGGTGAAGCACTACGTGAACGAGAAATCCGCAGCGGTCATAACTTTACTGGACGGACCCGGCTCCGTGAAGGACGCCATTGCGGAGATCTTCCACGCCGGCGTGCGTGTGCTGAAGGATGAGATGCGACGCAAGGAATGCTTCATCATGCACAGCGCCATCGAACAGATCCCCCATGATCCGGAGATTGCCTCCTTCTTCAAGCAGGATGCCCAACGGCTGGAGGATGCGTTCCATCGTGCGTTGGTGCGAGCCCGGGAGCAGGGTGAGCTGGAAGGCACGCGCCACCATAATCTTCGGGCATTGGCCAGGTATCTCAGTCATGCCCGGTATTCGCTGACTCAGTCGGCGAAGCTAAGCTCCGATCCGGCCCTGCTGGATGATATCGCAGCGATTGTTCTGTCCACGCTGGAGGGTTGAATGAAGCGGGTCATGCGCTTCATCTTCTTTTTCTCCATTATTGACCATTTGGTCCACTTAGAGAGGAGATGGCAATGAATGATGATTCCGCGTAACGGGTAGAGCTGTCGCACCCTTTATTTATGATCAAATTTGACCGAATGGTCCATTTAAAAAAGGAGGATGAATTTCGATGAATGCAAAATCATACAAAGGGTTGGCCTTGCTGCTGCTTGCGGTATCCCAGCTGATGCTGGCCCTGGATTACACGATCATCTTCGTTGCGCTGCCCTCGCTTGCCGAGGAGCTTGGCTTTACGGCCAACCATCTGCAGTGGGTAGTCAGCGCGTATTCCTTGGTGTACGGCGGGTTCCTTCTCATCGGCGGTAGGCTGTCGGATCTGTTGGGACGGCGGAGAATGTTCATGATCGCCATGGGGCTCTTCGGTCTGGGCTCTCTGCTTGGCGGGTTGGCCGGCTCCCAGCTGACGCTGATTATCGGCAGGGGCCTGCAGGGCCTCGGAGGAGCCTTCCTGTCTCCCGCAACCTTGTCGCTGATCATGTCCAATTTCGAAGAAGGCAGCGAGCGCAACCGGGCCATGGGCATCTGGGCGGCTATGGGCGGGGTCGGCCTGTCTCTCGGCTTGCTGTTGGGCGGGGCGTTGACGACCTATATCGGATGGGAGTCCACCTTCTTCGTGAACGTGCCGGTGGCCATTCTTGCCATCCTCCTGAGCCCCATTGCCCTAAGGGAGAGCAGGCTGCCCTCCCGGACGCGCCACTATGATGCAGCCGGCGCGGCTTCCGTTACCCTGGGCATGATCCTTGCCGTTTACTATCTGATTCAGTCCCCCACAGAGGGTTGGTTCAGCATGGGGACCTTGATCCCCGCCGCTGCCAGTCTGCTGCTGCTGGCTCTATTCATCGCCATTGAGAGCCGCGCGAAGGAGCCGCTGCTGCCATTCGGATTATTCCGGATCCGCAGCCTGATTTCCGCTACGCTCACGGCAGCGATCTTCTCCGCATCCTTCGGTACGCTGTACTATTTTCTCACGCTCTACACCCAGGAAGTCCTGCATTTCTCCGCCGTTCAATCCGGCTTAAGCTTCTTGCCCCTGACGCTCAGCGCCTTTGTCGGCTCGAAGCTGGTTCCTCGCATGGTTCCATCCCTGGGAACCGCCAAAACGATTGCCGCCGGTATGGGATTCGGCATCATCGGCTTCCTGCTGCTTACCCGGCTGACGGAGGACGGATCGGCTTGGGGGATCCTCCCCGGCACGGTTATGGTGGGAATCGGCCAGGCGCTTGTATTTACGACGATGTTTATTGCGGGCAGCGCGGGGATCGAGATGAAGCAGCAGGGAGTGGCTTCCGCCATTATCTCCACCGGCCAGCAGATCGGCGGCTCCATCGGCTTAGCGGTCCTGATGGCAGTCATCTCCGCAACCCTGGGCGGGGCCTCTACGCTGGAGACACTGGAGCCGGCGGCGCTGAACGATGCGATCCGCACCGCGTTCTATATGAATGCCGGCATCGCTCTGCTGGGGATTCTGGCCGCATGGAGCATGCAGAAGCCCAAACCGAAGCCAGTCCTTCACCCCCATGTACTGGAATAAAGGCTTCACCTAACAAGCAAGCCCGGCCTAATCAGGCCGGGCTTCTATGGGCTGCTAGGCCCAATCATTTCACATCCAGGTGCTCGAGCCGGCTGTTCCCCTCCCACGCATGGTTGTAATACAATCGGCTGCCTGCGAAGTAGAGGGAGGTCGCACGGGCGGTCGTCAGGTCCGTTACCTCCGTACCGTCCAATCGGAGCTTGCGGATCGCGTTGGACCCCATAATGCCGAAGGATCCGTCCGCGATGTACAACCAGCCCTGGCGGTATTGAAGGGTCATGATCCTACTCTCGGAGGTGTAGAGCGGAATATCGACCGTCCCGTCTCCGTTTCTTTTGCTCAGCTGCTTGCCCTGACCGCTGACATAATAGATCCATCCGTCGATGACGACGGCATGGGTCACCTCTTCACGAAGCTTCCGGTTGTCCGTACCGTCCAGGTTCATCCGGAACAAGGCATTTTGTCTGACATAATAAATCGTATCCCCCTCCAGGAAAAAACCGGCAAAGGACGAGGTTTGGTCTTTGGCCAGAAGCTCCTGATCCTCCGTACCGTCCGTCTTCATCCTGTGAATGCCGTCGGTCCAGAACGTGCCGCCGCTGTTGGTATCATGCAGGTAATAGATCCAGCCATCCTTGACCCAGAGCTTCTCGGCATAGCCGGTGAATAGCTGTTTCCGCCCTGTCCCGTCGGTCCGAATCTTGTAGATGCCCCCCGGTTCCTGACGGGAGGGGATCGTGTAATACAGCCAATCCCCTTCGAGGTTCAGATACGCGGCATTGTCGTCCGACAGCTTCACCTCTTCGCTGCCATCCCGTTTCCGTTTCACCAGATGACCGGGCTCGTAGGTCTTGATTTCCGGATTCATATAGATCCAGTCGCCTTGTACCACCAGCTGTCCGTTATTGGCCGCATTGAGCGCATCAGCCTGCTTGGCTTGCGCATTCGTTCGGCCTTCACAGGCTTCAAGCTCGAGGCCCTTCTCCGGATCCCAGCCCGTCGCCCAGCCGAATACATCGTGTGTATACCGCCACGTCATGGGGAAATACGTGATGCTGCGGTAAAGCAGCAGCGGATACGGTTCAGCCGAAGGGTGAATCTCTTGGCCGTCTATGGTGACCGGAAACGGAACAAGCTCGGCCATCGGCGGAGAGTCGTTGGAATTCACGGCCGAAGTCAGGTTCTGCTGGAGCGGCTGGCATGCGCTCGTGTGATTCAGGGACAGCCCGGCCTCTGCGTCCCACCGCACCGTGAGGCCCAGTGCGGCCGTATGGTTCCAGGTCATCGGGAAATAGGTGATGTCCTTATATACGAGAAGCGGATATTCCATGTGCCTGACATCCAGTGCGGTACCGTTCACGGTAACGGGGAAATCAGGAAAGCGGGCACTGACCGGATCGGCTGCGGCATGGGAGGGGGCCGGCTGCAAGGCCAGAAGCAGGCTCCCCAACAAGACACAAAGACAAAGGCGTAATTGGTTCATATCGAATTCATCTCCCACATAGAAGGTACTCTCTATGTATAAACGCCTTATGAATCCAAAATGTTCTGGATCATGCAACATTTACCTCCGAATAGAGGACACTAGTTCCTAGTACTAGAATCGAGCTCCGATGCATAGGCTAGGTTTAGAGTGTTGACCAAGCAGCAAGGAGGCAGGCACATGGCTATAGCCGTATTCATCCTCATCGTATTGGTTTCCGTCGTCATCTTTGTGCTCGTCGATATCAACAGCAAGCTGCCGGCAAGGGATTATGCGGAAGAGGCTCTCTGGCGGGACAAACGCAGGAAGGACGCCGCGTCTGTGGGAGGCCCCCTCCCCGTACCGGAGGCAGCCCGGAAGCCGGAGAGCGTCACGACTCCGGATCCGGATCCGGCCCAGCCGCCCCAAGCTCCGTGACGGGACACGGAGCTTTTTTTTGACCTTCCGGTGCAACCGGGAAGCGCCTGGAGCCGTATGGGAGAGTAGGAAGCATACGGGAGGGACGGAAGATGAAGCTGATATTCCGGGACAATTTTTTCTGTGCGGGGAAGACGGAGATCGTGGATGAGAACTCCCATCCTATGGGAAGTCTGGATCTGAAGAGCGCCTTCGGCTCCTCCTTGGACGTCTATGACCGGGAGGGCCGGCTCGTTGGCGGGGGAAGGTTCCGCTCCTTCTCCGGCAAATGGGAGGTCACCGGGGCCAACCGGGAGGTGTTGGGAGTGCTGCGCGCCCGATTCTCCTTTGTCGATAAGAAGTATGAGTACGACGCCGGGGCCCGAGGCATCTTCTCGATCCGATCGCCGGCCTTCTCGCGGGAGTATACGGTGACGGACCACATGGAGCGGAAGGCCGCCCATTTCGGCCGGGTCAGCGGGTGGTTCTCCGCGGGGGCTTACGCCCTGGAGAACAGCACTGACAAGCTGTCGGATGCCGAGCTGATCGCCGTCGTCATGGGGGTCCACTCGATTCAGAAGAGACAGAGCTCCGCCCAAGCGTAGTTTATCCGGATCAAAAAAAGGCTCTCCCGCACGGTCCATAGACCGGGGGAAAGCCTTTTTGCGTTACATCTTGATCTCGAGGATCTCGTAGACCAGATCTCCCATGGGGGCGTTGACGATGACCTTGTCGCCTGCGGCCTTGCCGAGAAGCGCTTTGCCCATCGGACTCTCGTAGGAGATCTTGTTCTCTCCCACATTCGCCTCGGACGGGCCGACGATCTTGTACTCGATCTTCTCGTTGAATTCCACATCCAGCAGGACCGCCGTCGAGCCGACCTGCAGGCTGGAGGAGTCGGTCTTCTCCACGACGCGGACCTTCTTCAGCATCCGTTCGATGGTCTGGATCCGGGTCTCCATAAATGCCTGTTCATCCTTGGCCGAGTGGTACTCGCTGTTCTCCTTCAGATCGCCGTAGCTGAGCGCAATCTTAATCCGATCGGCGATCTCTCTGCGCTTCGGTCCCTTGAGCTCCTCGAGCTCCGCTTCCAGGTTCGCCAGACCCTCCGCCGTTAATAGAATTTCGTCGTTTGACATTCACGCATCTCCCGGTTCGTTGGATTTCGTTTGGATGGTTCCGCCTAAGAGCATTTTACCCTATAACGGGGGCCAAAGGGAAATCGGCTTGTCAAAAAGACGGCGGAGCCCCGAAGAGCCTCCGGTCAGAGCAGGAACATGGCCACGACGGTGGTGACGGCCAGCCCGATAACGACGGGCTTCAGGTTGCGCCGGGCCAGCTCGAAGGGATCCACGCCGCAGATGGCGGCGGCGGGAATCAGCGCCCACGGGATCAGCGTGCCGCCGCCGACCCAGATGGCGGCCACCTGGCCCAGGGCGGTCAGCGTGGCGATGCCGTGGCCGATGGAGGCGGCGAAGAGGCCGGCCACCGATCCGGCCAAGGAGATGCCGCTGAAGCCGGAGCCGTCCAGGCCGGTGATGGCGCCGACGGAGGTCAGCGTGACCGCCGCCAGGCCAGCGTTGACGGGCGCGATGGAGGCGAGGGCGGAGCCTAGATCGTTCACGAGGCCGTGGGAGCCCTCCGGCAGAATCTTGCCGAAGACGTCCGTCAGGGCCGAGTCGCCGAGGTAGAAGAAGGCGGCGATGGGAATGACCGGGCTGAAGACCCGGAACCCGAAGAGGAAGCCGTCCGTGATGTAGGAGGTGGCCTGCTCCAGTCCGCGCTGCCGGTGGGCGGCCAGGGAGATCAGCAGCATGATCAGCAGAGCCGTGCCCCCGATCAGCGCCGTGGCGTCGCCGCCTTGCAGGTCTTGGGCGACCATGACGGCCACGTCCGCCGCGAACAGGACAGGCACCAGGACAGCGAAGAGGAGGCGGGAGCGTGCGTTCAGGAAGCTGGGGGCGTCCATGCCGCCGGCGGCTGTTCCGGATGCTCCGCCGGCCATGTCCGTGGCCTTCAGCCCGGTGGATAAGGTCAGGCTGCCGTTCTTCATATCCCGCCGCAGGTACCAGAAGGCGGCCAAGGTGGTCACGGCCCCCATGACCAGCACCAGCGGCACGCTGGCCGCCACCACGTCGCCCACCGGGATGCCCGCGGCATCCGCCGTCAGCTTCGGCGCGCCTTGGATGACGAAGTCGCTGGAGAGGGCAATCCCGTGACCGAATAGGTTCATGGCCATGGCCACGCCGAGAGCGGGCAGGCCCACCCGGACGGCGGCGGGCAAAAGGACGGCGCCCATGAGCGCCACGGCCGGCGAGGGCCAGAAGAACCAGGAGATGACCATCATGAGGATGCCGATGACCCAATACGCCATGGCCGGGCTGCGGATGAGCCGCGCGAAGGGCGAGATCATGGTGGCATTGATGCCGGAGGCGGTCAGCACCCGGCTTAAGGACACGATAATGGAGATAATCAGGATGGTTCCCAGCAGCTCCTTGATGGCATAGATGAAGCTGGCGAACACACCGCTGACCGAGTGGGACACGGAGCCGGTTCCCACCAGGCCCAGGAGGAAGATTCCGGCGATGCAGAGGATGGTCGTATCCTTGCGCCGGACCATAAACCCGATGATCAAGATGATAAAGGCCAGATACAGCCAATGGAGCGAGACCAGCGTCACGTCCATATGAGCACCCCCTATAGACTTTAAGCCCGGACTTCCGGTACTTCAGCCTATGTGAGACAAGTGCAAATGGTGCAATCGCAAGATCAGGAGTATAATGAACAAAGGTTAATTTTGCCTTGCGGGCCAGATAGACAACGAAGATAGGTTAGGAGATTATCGTATGCCGCACTCATCCAAGCCGCAGGAGAGCCTCGGATCGGCAGCCGCCAACAAATGGCTGATTCTGGCCAACCTGTGCATCGGCACCTTCATGTCCACCCTGGACGGGAGCATCGCCAACGTGGCGCTGCCCACCATCTCCACCACCGTGCATGCCCCCGTCCATGACGTGCAGTGGGTGCTGACCTCGTATTTGCTTACCATCTGCGCGACGCTGCCCATTATGGGCAAGCTCTCCGATCTCTTGGGCCGAAGCCGGGTGTACAACTTCGGGTTCCTCCTGTTCGCGGCGGGCTCCGCGCTCTGCGCATGGTCCGGCACCCTGCCGCTCCTGATCCTCTCCCGGATCATCCAGGCGCTGGGCGCCTCGTGCCTGATGACCAACAGCCAGGCCATCGTGGCGGAGGTGTTCACCTCGGGGGACCGGGGGCGGGCTCTCGGCATCGTCGGAACCATGGTGTCCGTCGGCTCCCTTACGGGACCGGGCATCGGCGGCGTGCTGGTCGATCATTACGGGTGGCCCTCCATCTTCTGGATCAACGTCCCCATCGGGCTTATCGGCTTCGCCGCCGGGCTGTTCATTCTTCCGAAGGACCGGGCGGCCGGCCGGCGGGAGCCCTTCGATGTGGCCGGTTCGATCCTCTTCATGGCGGGGATCGTCTCGCTGCTGTACACCTTGTCGAATGCGCAGGACTGGGGCTGGAGCTCCGCCTCCTCGGTGACGGGTCTTACGGCCGCCGGGCTGCTGCTCGTCGTCTTCTACCTGTGGGAACGGCGCCTGGCGCACCCGATGCTGGACTTCGGCCTGTACCGGATCCGGGCCTTCGCTACCGGCAACGTGGCGGCCCTGCTGTCGTTCGTGGCCCTGTTCTGCATCAACGTCATGATGCCCTTCTATATGGAGGACGTGCTGGGATTCTCCCCGGAGATTACCGGCTACACGATGATGATGAACCCACTGGCCATGGCGATCGTGGCCCCCTTGTCCGGCTGGCTCTCCGACCGGATCGGCCCCAATCTCTTGACCACCGCCGGATTGGCCGTCAATGCGCTGGGCTTCGCCCTCTTGAACACACTGGGTGCCGGGGCCAGCGCCTGGCAGGTCGGCGCCCATCTGGTGCTCTTCGGCATCGGCGGCGGCCTGTTCCAGTCGCCGAACAACTCCAGCGTCATGGGCTCCGTGCCCAAGCCTAAGCTGGGCATTGCGGGAGGACTGAACGCCCTGGTCCGCAACGTGGGCATGGTAACCGGCATTGCGCTGTCGGTCTCCATCTACTCCACCCGCTTGAGTCAATTGGGTGGCGGCAGCCGGATGGCCCCGGGCGTCAGCGCCGATCTGGTGATCAGCGCTCTCCACGCGGTATTCTGGACGGCGGCGGGCATCTGTGTGCTGGCGCTTCTGGTATCGGTCCGCAGGATGGGAGGCAGCAAGCCGTCTCCCCAGCAAGCAAGCTAGTGAGGAACATCAACTCAATGGAGGAATGAAACAATGGACGCTTTTACAACCCAATTGGAAAAATACGCGGAGCTCGTCCTGCGGGTCGGGGTCAACATCCAGCCCGGCCAGGTGCTGATGGTGGAAGCTCCCCTCGAGACCGTGGAATTCACCCGGATCGTGGTGTGCAAAGCCTACGAGGCCGGTGCCAAGTACGTCCAGGTCAACTGGGATGACGAGGCCATCACCCGCATTCGCTTCGAGAGCGCGCCGGACGAGTCCTTCAGCTACTATCCGGAGTGGACCGCCAAGATGATGGAGCAGCTGGCCGAAGGCAACGGGGCGCTCCTGAATATCAAGGTGCCGGATCCGGAGCTGTACAAGGGCATCGATTCGGCCAAGGTGAGCTCCGCCTCCAAGGCGGCTTCGGTAGCCCGCCAGAAGTTCCAGGGCTACGTGCGGAAGAGCACCTTCAGCTGGTGCTTGGTCAAGGCTCCGACCCGGGCATGGGCGGACAAGGTATTCGCGGATCTGCCGGAGGAGGAGCGGGTTACGGCCATGTGGGAGACGCTGTTCCGCATGAACCGGGTAGACCGGGACGATCCGGTGGGCGCATGGGGCGAGCACCTGGAGACGCTGCTCGCGAAGCGCAAGGTGCTGAACGCCAAGCAGTACCGCAGGCTGCACTTCCGCGCGCCGGGCACGGACCTGTCTGTGGAGCTGCCGCAGGGCCACATCTGGCTGGGCGGCGGCAAGGCCAATGACGCCGGCGTCGTATTCGTCGCCAACATGCCGACGGAGGAGGTCTACACGATGCCGCACCGTACCGGTGTCAACGGCACCGTCACCAGCACCATGCCGCTGAACCTGAACGGCCGGCTGGTGGACCGCTTCTCCATTACCTTCCGGGACGGCCGGGTGACCGGCTACAAGGCGGAGGTGGGTGAGGAGCATCTGGCCTCGCTGCTGGACACGGACGAAGGGGCCAAGTACCTGGGCGAGGTGGCCCTGGTGCCGTACGATTCGCCGATCTCCAACCTGAACCGGATCTTCTACAACACGGGCATCGACGAGAACGCCTCCTGCCACCTGGCCTTGGGCAGCGCCTATCCGACCAACCTGGAGAACGGCACCAAGCTGTCCCGGGAGGAGCTGCTGGCCCGCGGAGCCAATGTGAGCATGGCCCATACCGATTTTATGATCGGGTCGGCGGAGCTGGAGATCGACGGCGAGCTGCCGGACGGTACGGTGGAGCCGGTATTCCGCAAGGGAAACTGGGCATAGAACGCAGCGCATGACATCTTGCCGGAACCCGGAGCATCAGCCGGGCTCCGGCTTTTTTGATGATAAGAATCCCGCACTGATTATTTGGCATCCCCTCATCGGGAATGATGGCTCCGAGGCCTTGTCGCAACCAAAGGCACAAATGCCGTTAGCCGCCCGGATATAACCCTAAATTTGAGATCAAGGGCTAATTTGCCGTTGATTTTCCCTATAGACGGAAATAAGGGGGTACTTCCCCAGCCAAAGGCTTAAATGCCGCTGAGTGAGTAGGATGAAGGAGAACATGACGGACCAAAGGCAAATGTGCCGTTGATCAGATGGAAGAGCGGGGGATGGAAGGCACCGGCCGGTGGCTATGGCTTGTTGGCGATGTCGGATGCCGCCCTCGCATATCGGTCTCGAGACCGAGGCCGATTTCCATCCCGCGCCGCTGTGCCGGATTTTTGGCGGAGAGTATACTAAGGGCATCGACAGCAGGATCGTTATGCCGAGTCAGCGTAACAATGTTATGTTACATGGACAGCGGGGTGAAGCATCGAGTGGACGATCAAGAGCTGATCTCGAAGAAGGAGCTGCTGGAGGAGGCGGGCATCTCCTACGGGCAATTATACCGATGGAAGCGGAAGCAGCTGATTCCGGAGGAATGGTTCATCCGCAAGTCCACCTTCACGGGGCAGGAAACCTTTTTTCCCCGAGTCCTGATCCTGCCGCGGATCGCCAAGATCCAGGAGATGAAGGAGGAGCTGCCCCTCGACGAGCTGGCGGGAAAGCTGTCCCCTTATGCGGCGGATTACGCGCTGAGCGGCAAGGAGCTGGTTCTTCGCGGCATCGTGAGCGAACGGACCTTGCGCCGTTATGGCGCTCCGCAGAGGACGGCGGGTACCTACCGGTTCGACCGGATCCTGATCTTGTATACGGTGGAGAAGCTGCTGGCTGCAGGCGGGATGCTGGAGGAGGAAGGGGACCTGGTGCTGGATACGCTGGGCGAGCATTTCACCCGGTTCGAGAACGGGCGCTGCGACCTGCTGCTGCTCCGCAAGTCGGGCGTGTCGGTGTGCCAGCTGGTGCCGGCGGGTATTCTATGGTGCGCGGAACGGAGTGTTCAGCTGGTCCTCCGGCAGCCGATGGAGGTTGTCGCCGAGGAGCTTCACAGGCGGTTAGGATAACGGAAGGGGAGAGCAGGATGAGCGGGATGATCTCGAACAAGCCGGATCTGAATCTGAAGGGGATCGGCGGCGGTGCAGGCGGCATCTACCGTCATGTGCGGATGGAGGGCATAGCACGGGTCGATGGCTCCCTGGTCTGTGATACGCTCCGGGTGGACGGCATCGGTACGGTGGAGGGGGAGGTAACCTGCCTCGAAGGCTGCGAGCTCCATGGCAAAATCAAGGTGGACGGCGGCATGAGCGCCCCCAAGCTGTATGTGGAGGGTCAGGCGCGGTGGAACGGACGCCTTCGCGGCGGCGATGTGTTGGTCGAGGGCTTGGCCACGATCACCGGCGATTGCGAGGCGGAGCGCCTCCAGGTGGAAGGGGGATTCACCGTGGAGGGGCTGTTGAATGCGGGAGACATCGAGATTTTCCTGCAGGGACGCAGCGAGGTGCGGGAGATGGGAGGCGCCAGGATCCGGGTCAGCACCAGCGGCAGGTCCAACTGGACCCGGCTGCTGGGCTGGCTGATCCCCTACTTCCAGCCGCATCTGACGGCGGGACTGATTGAAGGGGATGACCTCGAGATCGAGGAGACGACGGCGGAGGCCGTCCGGGGCAACCGGGTGGTCATCGGACCGGGGTGCATAATCCGTCATGTGGAATACGGCGGGCAGCTGACTATCCATCCCTCGGCGCGGGTGGGTTCCAGCGTGCAGCGGTTGATGTAGATCCGAAGACATAGAGGAGGGATGACGATGGCAGGGGCAAGAGCATCGCGCAAGATCCGGATCACGGGAACCGGGGATGTGTCCGGAGGCGAGTACGGCAGCATCCATATCGTCGGGGAGTCCCATATGACGGGGGACGTCAGCTGCGGCACGCTGAAGTGTACGGGAAACCTTAAGGCGGCCGGCAGCCTCACGGCCGAGCTGATGAAGCTGAGCGGCGAAGGGGACGTGGAGGGTGATCTTCGGGCGGGAGCGGCCTTCTCTCTGGGCCAGATCCGGGTGCATGGCCGTGTGAAGGCCGGCCGCATGCGGATGAGAGGGTGGCTGGAGGCGGATGGAGATTGGGAATGCGAGCACCTGAGCGTCAAAGGCGGCTTCCGGGCCGCAGGCCTGTTGAATGCCGGGGAGCTGGATATTCGGTTGTTCGGTCCCTGCAGCGCACAGGAGGTGGCAGGGGGTACGGTCCGGGTGAGCCGAAGCCGGCTGCAGAGCATGAAGGAATGGTTCCGTCCCCAGGGACCTTCTTGTCTGACGGCGGCTCTCATTGAAGCGGACCGGGTGGAGCTGGCGCATACGAAGGCCGATACGGTCCGGGGCAAGCGCGTCGTCATCGGTCCGGGCTGTACCATCGGGGAAGTGGAATATACGGAGACGCTGGTGATTCACCGGAGCTCCAGGGTTCAACGGAAAACCAAGCATTAATCTAGAGGAGGAGCAATATCGCTATGAGTGTGAAACAAACCCATATGGGCTTCGTCCTGGCAGGTCTTCTGCTGGGAATCTTTACGGCGGCCATCGACAACACGATCGTGGCTACGGCCATGGGCACCATTGTGGCCGACCTGGGAGGACTCGACAAGTTCGTCTGGGTCACCTCCGCTTATCTGGTCACGGAGATGGCCGGAATGCCGATCTTCGGCAAGCTGTCCGATATGTACGGGCGGAAGCGGTTTTTTGTGCTGGGCATCCTGCTGTTCCTGGCGGGCTCTGTGCTCTGCGGGACGGCACACAACATTATCGAGCTGTCGGTTTACCGCGCCATTCAAGGCATCGGGGGCGGGGCCATGATGCCTATCGCCTTCACGATCCTCTTCGACATCATCCCGCCGGAGAAAAGAGGGGCCATGGGCGGAATGTTCGGCGCCGTCTTCGGGGCGTCCAGCCTCATCGGGCCGCTCTTGGGCGCCTACATTACGGACCATATCCACTGGCGCTGGATCTTCTACATCAATGTGCCGATCGGTCTGGTGGCGCTGGTTCTGCTCCTGGTCTTCTATAAGGAATCGTTGGAGCACTCCAAGCAGCGGATCGACTGGTGGGGTGCGGCCACGCTGGTGGGCGCCGTCGTCTGCCTCATGTTCGCCCTGGAGCTGGGTGGCCAGGAGTTTGCGTGGGACTCCTCCGTCATTCTCTCCCTGTTCGCCGGAGCGGCGGTGCTGACCGCCGTGTTCCTCTATGCGGAGACCAAGGCGGCCGAGCCCATCGTCAGCTTCAGCATGTTCCGCAAGCGGCTGTTCGCAGCGAGTACGATCATCGGCCTGTTCTACGGGGCGGCCTTCATCACCTTCGCCATGTACATTCCGATCTTCGTGCAGGGGGTCCGCGGGGGTTCGGCCACGAACTCGGGACTGATCCTGCTGCCCATGACGCTGGCTTCCGTGGCGGCGGCCCAGATCGGAGGTTTCGCCTCCACCAAGACCTCGTACCGGAACATCATGCTGGTATCCGCCGTGATCCTGATCGCCGGCACGTGGCTGCTGTCGACCATCGACCCCGGCACCTCCCAGACCGCTCTGACGCTGTTCATGATCGTCGCCGGATTGGGAGTCGGCTTCTCCTTCTCGGTCCTCGGCATGTCGGGCATCCATGATTTCGATATGCGCCAGAGGGGCTCCGCCAGCTCCACCATGTCCTTCGTCCGGTCCCTGGGCATGACCGTCGGCTTGACCGTCTTCGGCATAATGCAGCGGAACCTGCTGAAGGGCAAGCTGGAGGAGGTCTTCGGCGGCGCAGGCGGACCGGGGGGCCAGACGATGGGCAATACCCGGGAGCTGCTGTCGCCCGAACGCCGGGCGTCCATTCCGAAGGAAGTGATGGACCATATCGTGTCTGCGCTGTCCTCCTCCATCTCCACCATGTTCCTTTGGGCACTTGTTCCCGCCGTATTGGCTCTGGTGTTCGTACCCTACATGGGGAACTCCCGGCTCGTAATTCCAGGCAAGCCGGAGAAGAAGGCATCCTAGAGGCAAGTCGGCCGCGCCTGCGGCTCGCGGGGAGCTCCGGCTCCCCACCCGTTACGAATTCTTGTCAAAACCGTCCGTTCCCGTGTGGGGGCGGGCGTGTTTTGGTATAGTAGGCACATATGGACAACGAACCATGCTGGAGTAACTTAGATGCGGGAGGGCGAATCGATGAAGCTGCTGGTTATATCGGATATTCACGGGTCCTTGGCGGGCTTGGAGCGGGCGTTGGAGAAGTTCGGCGAGGAGCAGGCGGATTACATCCTGAGCTTGGGGGATCTATTGTATCATGGGCCCCGGAATCCGCTGCCGGAGGACTATAATCCGAAGGAGGTGGCGGCCCGGCTCAATGCGGTGAAGGATAAGATCATGACGGTCCGGGGCAACTGCGACGCAGAGGTGGACCAGATGCTGATCGACTTCCCGGTTCTGGCCGAATACGCGGTGTTGTTCCAGGGAGGCCGGCGTATCTTCGCCACCCACGGGCACCATCACCACATGGAGAGTCTGCCGCATCTGTCGGCCGGCGACATCTTCATCCAGGGGCATACCCACATTCCGGTGGCGGACAAGAGAGGGGACGTCTACGTGCTGAATCCGGGCTCCGTCTCCCTGCCGAAGGAGCATTATGCGGCCTCGTACGGCGTGCTGGAGGAATCGGGCTTCCGGGTGAAGGACTTCGCGGGGAACGTGTTGAAGGCCATTGCCTTTGAATAAAAAAACCGGCCTCCCGTGCGGGCTGCCGGAAGAGGGGCCTAGACGGCCCGGGCGGATATATAGCTGTGCAGCAGCATGCCGGCGGTGACGGTTCCGATGCCGACCCACGAGAGGGCGGAGGGCAGCGGGGCGGCGAAGAGCAGCGTCTCGCCGGCCAGGGTGAACAGCACCTCCGTGGACTGGGTCGCCTCCACCGCCGCCAGCCGGCTCATGCTGCCCTTCACCAGGTCCGTGGCCCGGAAGAAGAGGGCGGTGGCAATCACGCCGGACGATACGGCGACCAAGAGGGACTGGGTCACCTGCCCCGGACTGGGGGGGCCGTCCAGGGCAAGCCCGGCGGCGGACAGCACCAGCCAGACCGGCAGGCTGGCGACCGTCATGCCGAGAATGCGCTGGAACGGATCCAGTCCGCCGGCGGTCACCTCCATCATCTTGCGGTTGCCGAGCGGATAGGCGAAGGAGGCGGCCAGGATGGGAAGGATCCCGGCAGCGGTCTCCCATGGGGAGAGGCTGCCCGCCTGCTCCGCCTGGAGCAGGACGACGCCCGCCAGGATGATGCCGGACATGGCGATTCCCTTGACGGGGATCCGGCCTCTAACCTGGAGTGGCCCTTCCGGCGTCTGCACGGTCCGCCAGAAGAAGGGGGCCAAGAGAGAGCCGGAGATGATGGTGATCTGCCATGTGCCGGCGATGAGCCAGCCGGGAGAATAAGTGGCCGCATAGCAGAGAGGCGCATAGAACAGCCCGAATCCCACGGTGCTCCAGAGGAGCCAAGGGCCGGGCTTGGCGCGCATGGAGCGGAGCAAGGGAGTCAGTCCGTGGGCTCCGCGGAGGGAGACCACGCCGAAGAGCAGGGGCAGCATGAACAGGTAGCGGAGCGAGGCGCTCCACATCCAGCTTCCGCCGGACAGCTCCATCTCCCGGTTCAAGACGAAGGTGACGGAGAAGAAAAAGGCGGATGCAAGGCCAAGAAGCAGGGGACCCATCTGTAACGTTCCTTTCCGGATGCGGGATTGTGCGGGAAGAGCGGTTCCGATGTGAAAGAGTTTCACACATGGTACCCCGGCCGCAGGAGCCCGTCAAGACCAAAAAACACCGCCATCTCCGGCAGCTCCTGCGGGAGCTCCGTTGATGACGGTGTTCGTTGCCAAGATGAGGCGGCTTAGGCCTTCAGCACGTCATGATCGACATAACGCTCGCCGTTCAGCTCGCTCAGGATGTTGATGGCCACCCGCGCGCCGTCGCCGGCGGTGATGATGGTGTGCAGGCTGGTGCCGGCGGCGCCGCCTGCGGCATAGATGCCGGCCACGTTGGTTTGACCTGCAGCGTCGGTCGCAATGACGGTCTTCACGCGGGGCTCGGTGCCCGGCTTCGTGGCGATGCCGGAGGCTTCGGCCAGGTCAGTCAGAAGGCCGGTGGCCAGGATGACGCGCTTGGCGCTGTAGGAGGCGCCGGCCTCGGTCTGGATGGTGAAGCCTTCGCCCTCCGCTTGAACGGAGGTCGCTTTGCCTTCGATCAGCTCGGCGCCGAACTTGGCGGCCTGCTTCTTGCCGTTCTCCACCAGGTCCGGGCCGGAGATGGCGTCTACACCGTAGTGGTTCTCAAGCCAGGCGCGCTTGGTAATGCTCTGATTGCTATCGAGGACCAAGGTTTTCTTGCCGGCCTTGGAGGCGAACAGGGCGGCGCTGGCTCCGGTGGGGCCTGCTCCGATAATGGCGATATCGTACATGCAGAATCGACTCCTTTATAATTAAAGTATAATACTCACCTATTCATTGTAACAAAAAATAAGTAAGCAGACCAATAAATCGGAGGGTTTTCCATGATCCGGGTCTTTCAATCGCCTTCGCGATATGTTCAAGGAGTAGAAGCGCTGCAGGAGATCGGCACCTATGTGCAAGCGTACGGGGGAAGCGGCTTTCTGGTCGCTTCGGCAGAGGATCAGGAGCGGGTGGCCGGCGGGCTCCGGGCGGCCCAGGAGCGGGTCTCCTTCCGCCTCGTGTCCGGAGCCTTCGGCGGGCTCTGCACGGAGGCGGAGGTGGAGCGGCTGGCCGGGCTGTGCGACTCGGGCGGCGGCACGGTCGTGGTCGGACTGGGTGGCGGACGGGCGCTGGACGCGGCCAAGGCCGTGGCGCACGCGCTGGACCTGCCCGTCATCATCGTGCCGACCATTGCCTCGACGGACGCCCCCTGCAGCTCCCTGGCCGTGGTGTACCGGGAGACCGGGGAGCTCTCCCGGTACCTGCAGCTCCGGCGGCCGCCCGACGTGGTCCTCGTCGACACGGGCATCATCGCCCGGGCGCCGGTGCGCTTCCTGGTGGCCGGCATCGGAGACGCCTGGTCCACCTATTATGAAGCGCGGGCGAACCTGCGGTCGGCGGAAGCCCGCCGCACGGCGGGGCCCACCCTGGCGGCCATGGCCGTGGCGGAGCTGTGCCGCCAGACGCTGCTGGAGCATGCCGCCGCTGCCCGGGACGCCTGCGCGGCAGGTCAGGCGACGGAGGCGCTGGAGCGCATCGTGGAGGCGAACCTGCTCCTGAGCGGCCTGGCCTTCGAGGGCTGCGGCCTGGCGGCGGCCCATGCGGTGCACAACGGGCTGACGCTTCTGCCCGAAGCCCGCCGCCTGCTCCATGGGGAGCTGGTCGCCTTCTGCGTTCTCGTCCAGCTGCAGCTGGAGGGAGTGCCCCGTGCGGAGCAGGACGAAGCGGCCGCCTTCAACCGGGCCCTGGGGCTGCCGGTCTGCCTGGCGGACATCGGCCTGAGCGGCGCGGCTCGGGACGACTTGCTCCCCGCTGCCGTTGCAGCCTGCTCCGCCGACGGGCCGATGGCCCACATGCCCTTCGAGGTCACCCCGGCGGCCGTGGCCGACGCGCTGTGGGCGCTGCGGTAGGCATAAGGGCCGCCGGCGACCATCGAGTCCACAGACACGCCAAGCCCCTGCCCTGGAGGAAGAGATTCCCTCTTCTCCCGGAGCAGGGGCTTATTTGCCGTCGGCTGCGGCCACGGCCCGCCCGGAGTCCTTCTAGAGGGCGCGGGCCTCTAGACGCCGGGCGACAATGGACAGCGTGTAGTTGATGCCGAAGTACAGGAGCGCCGCCAGGATCAGAGCGGGGATCACGTAGTTGAAGTTGTGTCCGCCGACGATCTGGACGTTGTGCATGAGCTCCGGCAGCGAGATGATGACGGCCAGCGACGTATCCTTCAAGAGCGAGATGAACTGGCTGACCATCGGCGGCGACATGCGCCGGAGGCCCTGGGGCAGCAGGATGTGCCACAGCGTCTGCAGGTAGCTGAGCCCTGAAGACCGGGCCGCCTCGATCTGCCCCCGGTCGATGGACTTCAGGCCGCTGCGGACGATCTCCGCCACCATGGCGCCCTCGAAGAGAGAGAGTCCCGCCACGGCGGACCAGAAGACGGAGAGCTTCACGCCCAGCTGGGGAAGCACCATTTTGATGGAGAAGATGATAAGCAGCAGGGGCAGGTTCCGGATGATGTCCACCAGCAGGCCCGTCGCTTGGGAGACGGCCGGGATCCGCGTATAACGCAGCACGCCTGCCGCCGTTCCCAGGATGAAGCTGAACACAATGGAGAGGAACGCCACCTCCAGGGTGACGAGGAAGCCCTCCAGAATAAAGCGCAGGTTGTCGGACGCGTAAGCTCCGCTGAAATCCATGGTTCCGCCTCCTTCCTACGAGCTTCTGGCGAACCGGCGCTCCATATAGTGGACCGCCAGGCTGAGCGGAACGGTCAGCACCAGATAGAACAGGGCCACGAACGTGTACACGGGCAGCGGCAGGAACGTATCGGAATTGATCAGGTCCGCGTAGTACATCAAATCCATGCCGGCGACGACCGCCAGGATGGAGGAGTTCTTCACCAGGTTGATGAACTGGTTCCCGATGGCCGGCAGCACGATCTTGATGGCCTGGGGCAGGACGATGTGCAGCATGGTCTGCATGTATGTCAACCCCGAGGACCGGGCGGCCTCGGACTGCCCCTTCGGCACGGTCTGGATCCCGGCGCGGATCGCCTCTGCGATGAAGGATGCCGTATACACCGTCAATCCCAAGGTCCCGGACACGAACCCGTCCAATGGGATCCCCAGGGAAGGCAGCCCCAGGTAGAAGAAGAACACGACCAGCAGCAGCGGAATGTTGCGGATGAACTCCACGTACACCGTACCGACTGCGTTCAGCGCCTTGACGGGCGCGATGCGGAGAACGGCCACCAGCGCTCCCAGCAGGAAGCTGCCGACAAGGGCAATGAGACTGACCTGCACCGTGTTCCAGAAGCCCTCCATATACCGGTCCCAGTGGTTCACCAGAACGTTGAAGTCGAATTTGGTCATACCCTCACCCTTCCGGGCTTATTTGGACGGCTTGACGCCCATCCACTGTTCGTACAGCTTGTCGTATTGCCCGCTGGCCTTCAGGTCCTTCAGCAGCTCGTTGACTACGCCGGCGAACCCGGTGTCGCCCTTGACGATGGCCATGCCGTAAGGCTCCTCCGTGAACGTGTCGCCCACCACTTCATAGCCCGGATCCTGCTTCATCATCCCGAAGAGGATGGCGTTGTCCGTAGTCAGGGTGTCGCCTTGGCCGGCCTTCAGCGCGGTGAACGCATCCTGGTAGTTCTCGAACTCCAGCACGGTGGCGTCCGGCGCTTTCTCCCGGATGTTCTTGGCGGAGGTGGAGCCCTTCACGGACAGCACCTTGACGCCCTTCTTCACGTCGGCGAGGCTCTTGATCGGACTGCCCTTCTTCACCAGCAAGGCCTGGCCCGCCTTAAAATACACATCGCTGAACTCCACCTGCTGCTTGCGCTCCTCGGTGATGGTCATGGTGGCGATGATGATGTCGATCTCCCCGTTCTGCAGCATGGGGATCCGGGTCTTCGAGGTGACCTCCTTCAGCTCCAGCTTCGTCTCATCTCCCAGAATTTTCTTCGCCAGCGCTTTGGCGATGTCGATGTCGAAGCCCTCCACGTTGCCGTTGGCCGGGTTCTTCAGACCGAACAGATTGGTGTCGAATTTCACGCCGGCCACCAGCTTGCCGCGCTTCTTGATGGCATCCAGGGTCTTGCTGTCGATCTTCGGCTCCGCCGGTTTGGCGGAAGCGGCCCCCGCGGAGGCGGCCGGGGCGGTGGAGGCGGCGGGAGCGGAGGTCTCCTTATCGCCGCAGCCGGCCAGAATGGTGACCAGCATCAGCATAAGGGTCAAGGGCAGAGCCAGATAAGAGCGTTTGTTCATCGGATACAATCCCCTCTCGAATGGAATAATGAGCGTTAATGGTGCAGGAGCCGGCTTAAGAAGACGCGGGCGCGCTCCTCCTGCGGGCTGGCGAAGAACGCTTCGGATGGTGCAACCTCCAGAATCTGTCCCTGATCCATGAACACGGTGCGGTCCGCCACCTCGCGGGCGAAGCCCATCTCGTGGGTCACAACCACCATAGTCATGCCGTCATGCGCCAGGGAGCGCATCACGTCCAGCACCTCCCCGATCATCTCGGGATCCAGGGCAGACGTCGGTTCGTCAAATAACATGATCTTGGGCTTCATGGCCAAGCCCCGGGCTATGGCGACCCGCTGCTGCTGGCCGCCCGACAGCTGGGAGGGGTAGTGGTGCGCCTTGTCCGCGATGCCCACCCGATCCAGATAGGACATGGCCGTCTGGACAGCCTGCTCTCGGCTGAGTCCCAACACCTTCATTGGAGCCAAAATAATGTTATCCAGCACCTTCTTGTGCGGATACAGGTTGAAATGCTGGAACACCATGCCGATATTCCGGCGGAAGCCGTTGATATCGATCTTCTTCTCGTGCAGCGGCACGCCGTTTACGGCAAGCTCCCCGCCGGAGATGGTCTCCAGCCGGTTGATGCAGCGCAGGAGTGTGCTCTTGCCGGAGCCGGAGGGGCCGATGACGCAGACGACCTCGCCCTCCCGGATCTGCAGATCCACATCCTTCAATACATGGAACTTGCCGTAATGCTTGTTCACCTTCCGGAATTCAATCAATAGTCACCACCCCTTCAGAATCGGTTTGGGTTCGTTGGGACATGTCGTGTAATCTGACAAACCTTACAGTTTATCTTATGTTACAGCGGTCATTTTCAGAAATCAATGGTTTTTTATGTGAACATATATGACACAGACTTGTCCTGCTGCACGTCAAAAAGCCCGAGACTTGGGTCTCGGGCCTTGCTGCCGGCTGCTGGAGGCGGCCGGCACGGTGGTTATTTCAGGAAGGTTTGGATGGAAGCAGCGGCGGTCTTCTCCTGAATCCAGGAGGAGGACAGCGTGGAGATCTGTTCCGACACGAGCTTCTCGTGCAGCTCGTCTTTCTTTTGGTCCAGGGTGGGGGTGGCGGCATCCTTATGATCGGTGAGCTTGATGACGTGGAAGCCATTGCTGGTCTCCACCACACTGGAGAGCTCGCCTACCTTCAGGGCGAAGGCTGCGGTCTCGAACGGCTCCTCCATCATGCCCTTGGAGAAGAAGTTCAGATCTCCTCCTTGCTCCTTGGAGCCCGGATCCAGGGACTTTTCCTTGGCGATTGCGGCGAAATCGCCGCCTTTTTTGAGATCGGCCAGAACGGTCTCCGCTTCCTCCTTGGTCTTCACGAGGATGTGGGAGGCGCGGACCTGCTCGGGCGTCTTCAGGGATTCAAGGTTCTCGTCATAATATTTCTTCACGTCGTCATCAGTTACCTTAACCTGGGGCTCCAGCAGCTTGCGCAGCTGGGCTTGGACGGTCATGTCGGCCTTCAGCTTGTCCAAGGTCATGTTGTATTGGGTTAAGGCTGCCTGGAATTGTTCATCGCTGGAGAAATTCTTCTTGATGTCGGCCATTTCCTTCTCGAGATCGGCGTCGGTGATCTTGATGCCGGCCTTGTCGCTTTCCTGCTTCACCAGCTCTTCGCTGATCAGGTTCTGCAGCGTCTGGCTTCCGCCGGCGGCCACCAGGGCGTCATACAGCGCGGTCTTCGAGATGGACGTCCCGTTGACCTTGGCCACAGTCTCCTCCTTGGAGCCTTGGCCCGGAGGCACGGCAATAACATAGGCCGCGAGGGCGACGAACAAGGCGATGGAGGTGATCATCCAGATCCGGCTGCCCGGCTTCGTCTCTACGGTTTGAACCGCCCGGGGGGCGGATGCTGCTGCTTGGGGTTTGGTCAATGGGTAAACTCCCTTTCGTATGGGGTGGTTGGAATCGTCTTCATGGCCTCATTATGGGGGCCGAACCTGAAGGAGGGATGAAGGGAACCTTAACCCCAGCTTAATTTGGGCAGGGAGGTGCTGGCAGGAGGGGCACAGCTTCGAAGTGATTGAGAAAGATAATCATTATCATTTAGTAACTTTTCGTAAACCACTTTACAAAAGTAAGCATAAGTGTTATTATCATAACATAGTAATTCTAAATAATAGAGGTGGAGGTGAACGAAATGGCTCAATGCGGATGCGGCAACACTCAAAACGCTCAAGGTCAATGCGACGGCTCCCACGCAAAGAAAGGCAAGTAATGATCCATACATACGAGTCATGATGAGAAGGTCCCTTCGGGGGGCCTTCTCTTTTTTTGTTTTCGTTCGACTGTAGGGCGCCCGCTCTACGGGGAGCGTGATTCCGGGACCTATGTCGCAACCAAAGGCACAATTGCCGTTGATCACTCGGATCAAACCCATAGTCCGAGATCAAGGGCAAATGCGCCGTTGATTAGTTCGGTAAAAGGGAGAGAGGGGGGCCTCACCCCCTGAGCAACGGCATTAATGCCTTTCATCGAGTCCGATGAAGGGGAACAGGATCAATGAAAGGTAAATGTGCCGTTGATTAGGGTCCCGTCCGCTTAGCCGGTGGTTCTGACTTGCTTCGTGAATGCAGGGGAAGGGTAAACTGTGAACTGTATACAATACGTGGACAGATGCTCCTATACCTTTGCGAGTTAAGCTGACATGGCTTAAGCAGGATGCCTAATCGTAAGACGCAGGGCAACACGGGCTTAGAAGGCGATCCCCTGCAGGTGAGAGGAGGTTTGTCGCCCGAATCCGTCGGGTCCGCGGCACTGGAAGAAACTCCCGGAGGCCTCGTCCGCTAAGGGCGGGGGGTCACCACTTTCGCCCGCTAACGTTTCAACGCTGAAATAATTGACCAAAACACAATTGTTAAAAATCTGGACACAAATGCAAGATAAAGTCAAATCACAAAATAGCTCTTTTGTGTTATTGTATGTAACAATACAGAATTTTTGTCCGTATGCAGGAGACGTTTGTGTCCAAACGGTGGAAAACAGAAGGTGGTGTTAGGTTACTTGCCACGGGTCAATTAGTGTGTTATATTATATTACACACAACTTACACAATGATATTTATACACACAATTATCTAAGGGGTGCGGCAATGGAATATTTTATTCAACAGACCATCAACGGCCTGTCGGTAGGCAGCATTTATGCTCTGATCGCCCTTGGCTATACGATGGTATACGGCATTATTAAGCTCATAAACTTCGCCCATGGCGATGTCTTCATGTTCGGAGCCTTCGCCGGGTTGTACGTGACCAAGGGGCTGGAGAAGTACAATCTTCCCTCCGTGCTCGTGTTCCTGATCGCGCTGGTGTTCGCCATGGGAACAAGCGCCCTGCTCGGTATGGTCATTGAGCGCACCGCCTACCGTCCGCTGCGGGCGGCTTCCCGGATCGCAGTCCTGATCACCGCCGTCGGCGTATCGTTCCTCCTGGAGAACGGCGGCATCTTCATCGTCGGGCCTCAGGCCAAGGGCTTCCCCGAGATCATCGCCAAGAAGCAGATCAACCTCTTCGGCAGTGTCCAGATCGATACCAACCAGATCATGATTCTTATGCTTACGATCCTCCTTATGATCCTCCTTCACTACATCGTTCAGAAGACGAAGACCGGCAAGGCCATGCGCGCCGTCTCCTTCGATATGGAAGCAGCCCGTCTGATGGGCATCAACGTGGACCGGACCATCTCCTCCACCTTCGCCATCGGCTCCTCGCTGGCGGCAGCGGCGGGCGTCATCTTCGGGATGACCTACAATTCCGTGGATCCGCTGATGGGCGTGCTTCCCGGACTGAAGGCCTTCGTGGCCGCCGTATTGGGCGGCATCGGCAGCATCCCCGGAGCCTTGGTCGGCGGCCTGCTTCTCGGCACCGTAGAGACCGGCATTTCCTCCATCGGCTATTCCTTGTGGCGTGACGGAGTCGCGTTCGCCGTCCTGATCCTTATCTTGATCTTCAAGCCGTCCGGTCTGTTCGGGAAGAACGTCCGGGAGAAAGTGTAGGTGGCATCCATGCTCAAAGCGGCCAAACCTTTCGGCATTATGCTGGTTCTTCTTACAGCCGTGTACTTTATCGTACAAACGCTTGTATCCGGTGAAGTGATAAATGACGTGGCCGAAACCACGCTGATTCTGATCTGCATCAACATCGTGCTTGCCGTATCCTTGAACCTGATCAACGGGTTCACCGGACAATTCTCCCTGGGGCATGCGGGCTTTATGTCCATCGGAGCCTATATGTCGGCCATCCTCACGCTGGACTACAACGCGCCGTTTCCCGTTGCGCTGGCCTGCGGGGGCGCCCTTGCGGCGGTGTTCGGTTTCTTGATCGGCATTCCGACCCTTCGCCTGAAGGGAGACTACCTGGCCATCGCCACCCTGGGCTTGGGCGAGATCATCCGCATCATTCTGCTCAATACGGAGTATGTGGGAGGCGCTTCGGGCTTGAGCGGTATTCCTGCCAAGACGACCTGGACCTATGTCTTCTTCGTCACCGTCATCACCGTGGTCCTGATCCAGAATTTCGTGAAATCCACCCACGGACGGGCTTGCATCGCGATCCGCGAGAACGAGATCGCCGCCGAATCCATGGGGATCAACACCACCATCTATAAGGTCATCGCCTTCGTCATCGGCGCCTTCTTCGCCGGCGTCGGCGGCGGCTTGTACGCTCATAAGTTCTACGTCATCAATCCGACGAGCTTCAACTTCATGAAGTCCTTCGAGATTCTCGTCATCGTCGTGCTGGGCGGCTTGGGGAGCACCACCGGCGCTATCGTAGGCGCCGTCATCCTGACGACGGTGTTCACCCTGCTGCAGGATTACCCGGAGCTGCGGATGATCATTTATTCCGTGCTGCTGATTATGATGATGATCTTCCGGCCGGGCGGCCTGATGGGGACCAAGGAATTCGCCTACAGCATGTTCGGCAATCTCTTCAAGAAGAAAGGAGCGGCCGGCAATGACCGTGAAAACATCCCAAGCGCTTCTTGACGTTAAGAATGCGGGACGATCCTTCGGCGGCCTGAAGGCTTTGACCGATGTATCGCTGTACCTGGACAAAGGGGAGCTGATCGGCCTGATCGGTCCCAACGGCGCCGGTAAGACGACCTTGTTCAACCTGCTGACCGGCGTATACGAGCCCTCCGAAGGCCAGGTGCTGCTGGGCGGCGTATCCATCGGGGGCATGAAGCCGTACAGGATCAACCGCAAGGGGGCCGCCCGCACCTTTCAGAATATCCGTCTCTTCAGCAGCATGACCGTGGAGGACAACGTCAAGATCGCCTTCCATCAGCATGCCCGCCATAATGTATGGACCACCTTCCTCCGGCTCCCCGGCTTCTTCAAGGGAGAGCAGGAGATCACCAAGGAAGCGCTGGAGCTTCTGAAGATCTTCAAGCTGGACCATCTGCGCCATGAGGTCGCCAAGAACCTGAGCTACGGCAACCAGCGCCGGCTGGAAATCGCCCGTGCTCTGGCAGCCCGCCCGAAGCTCCTGCTTCTCGACGAGCCTGCCGCCGGCATGAATCCGCAGGAAACCACGGAGCTTATGCACCTGATCCGGTGGATCCGCGAGGAGTTCGATCTGACGATTCTCTTGATTGAGCATGATATGTCCCTCGTCATGGGCGTCTGTGACCGCATTTATGTATTGGACCGGGGGATGCTGATCGCCGACGGCACGCCGGAGGAGATCCGGTCCGACCCGAAGGTTATCGAGGCGTACTTGGGACAGGAGGCGTAAGCATGCTGAACGTAGACAACATCGACGTATATTACGGGGCTATTCACGCGCTGAAGGGAGTCAGCCTCGAGGTGAACGAAGGGGAAGTGGTGACGCTCATCGGAGCCAACGGCGCCGGCAAATCCACGCTCCTGAAGACGTTGTCCGGCCTCTTGAAGCCGAAGAGCGGTAGCATCACCTTCTTGGGCAAGCCTATCGCCGGGGAGAATCCGACCGCCATCGTATCCCAGGGGCTGGTCCATTGTCCGGAGGGCCGCCGGGTCTTCGCCAACATGACGGTGGAGGAGAATCTGGAGCTGGGAGCTTACCTGCGCAAGGACCACGCGGAGATCCGCAAAGATATGGAGGCGGTATTCACACGCTTCCCGCGCCTTCTGGAACGGAGAAAGCAGCTGTCGGGCACGCTGTCCGGCGGTGAGCAGCAGATGCTGGCCATCGGACGGGCGCTGATGGCCCGCCCCAAGCTCCTTCTGCTGGATGAGCCCTCCATGGGCTTGGCTCCGCTCCTGGTTGCGGAGATCTTCCGCACCGTCGAAGAGATCAACAAGCAGGGCACGACCGTCCTGCTCGTGGAGCAGAACGCCAACCAAGCGCTGAAGGTGGCGCACCGGGCCTACGTGCTGGAGACCGGTAAGGTCGTTCTGACCGGACCGGCCGACGAGCTGGCCCAATCGGACGAGATCAAGATGGCGTATCTCGGTCATTGATTCACCCGACTGCAACGTGTATCGGCACGTTCAGAATAATGGCACTCTAATTAGAAGAGAAGGAAGGGAAACCACCATGAAGAAATCTTGGTTAGCGGCAACAGCGGCCCTTGTATTGGCAGTGGCCCCCCTCGCAGGCTGCGGGGACAAGAAAGAGGAGACTACTGCAGCATCGCCGGCGGCGTCCACGGCTGCAGCATCCACAGCAGCGGCTACAGGCGGAACCATTAAGATCGGCGCCAACTTCGAGCTGACAGGCGGTCAAGCCTCCTTCGGCAGCTCCTCCCTGAAGGGCGTGAAGCTGGCGGTCAAGGAGATCAACGCCGCAGGCGGCGTTCTCGGCAAGCAGCTGGAGATTGTCCAGGCGGATAACACCTCCAAATCCGAAGAGTCCACCCGTGCCGCACAGAAGCTGATCTCCAACGACAAGGTCGTCGCTTTGCTGGGTCCGGTCACCTCCACCAACGTGCTGGCGGCGCTGCCGGTTGCCCAGGAGAAGAAGGTTCCGCTCATTACCCCTACCGCAACGAATCCGAAGATCACCGTAGACGAGCGGACGAATAAAGTGAATGATTTTGCCTTCCGCACCTGCTTCATCGATCCGTTCCAGGGGAAGGTAGCGGCTGATTTCGCACAGAAGGAGCTGAAGGCAGCGACAGCGGTGGTCTTCTCCGACTCCTCCAGCGACTATTCGAAGGGGCTTCTGAAGTACTTCAAGGAAACCTTCACCAAGAACGGCGGCAAGATTCTGGCCGAGGAATCCTACCAGCAGAAGGACACGGACTTCAAAGCCGTGCTGACCCGCATTAAGGAGAAGAATCCGGACTTCATCTACGTTCCGGGCTACTATGAAGAAGTGGGCAAGATCGTGAAGCAAGCCCGAGAGCTGGGCATCAAGGCCGCTATGATGGGCGGGGACGGCTGGGATTCCCCGCAGCTGTTCGAGATCGCAGGCAAAGACGCGCTGAACAACACCTATATGTCCAACCACTACGCAGCGGACGATACCTCCCCTGAGGTTCAGGCCTTCGTTACCGCTTATAAGAAGGACTACAACAATGAAGTTCCGGACGCGCTGGCCGCTCTTAGCTATGACGCGACCAAGCTGCTGGCGGATGCGATCAAGCGTGCAGGGGCTGCCGAGCCCGAGAAGATCAAGGATGCCCTGGCCAAGACCAAGGATCTGAAGCTGGCTACCGGTGTACTGACTCTTAATGAAACCCATGACCCTGTGAAATCTGCCGTCGTCGTGGAATTCAAGGATGGCAAGCAAGTGTTCAAATCCAAGGTTAATCCGTAATTTTCCTACACATAAAGGAGACCGCCCCACGGGGCGGTCTTTATTCATGGATGGGAGGTATGGCCCGTCACTCCTTAGTGATGGGGGCCGAAGCGGAAGCGGCTGCATTCCGGCGGTATTCGGAAGGAGACATGCGGTACTTGTCCCGGAACACCCGGTGAAAGTACGTATAGCTGGGAAAGCCGGAGGCTTCCGCAATCTGTTCCAGAGACATGTCGCTGTACCGGATCCGCTCCAGTGCGGATGCCAGCCGGACCTCCTGGGCATAGCGGATCATCGTCGTGCCGAAGATATCCTTGAACAGGTGGACCGCCCGGGAGACGCTTAAGTCCACGTGCCGAGCCACATCCTCGACTTTCAAGGGGGTGACGGCGTGCTCCGCGATGTAATTCTTCATGCGGAGGGCGGTATAGGAGCGTCCTTGGGGCGTATCGGACTCCTTGACCAACCGGCTGATGGTCAGGCACAGGGAGCGGAGGAGATAGGCCACCAGCTCCTCGTTCCGTTCCTCTGTCCGGCGGTGCTCCAGATTAAGATGGCGCCACAGGGAGATCAGATTCTCGTCCGGATGGATGCGGCACCGCCCTGATTTGGGGGATTCCTCCCACCATCGGTCGATCCAGCTCCCCCTGCAGTACAAGTAGAAATCGCCGCTCGCCACTTGACCCTTCCCGTGAGGCTCCGGGCCGATCTGAAGCTCGTAAGGCTCCCCGGGACGGTAGAGCAGCAGGTCTCCTGGGGCAAGCGTCGTCATCTCCCCGTTGACCAGTGCCCGGCAGCTGCCTTCCGTCTGCAGGCGGAACAAATAATAGGAGATCTGGCTGGAGGCATGCCCGAAGGGCTGCCTGTGATAGGAATAGCCGCAGGCTAACAGCTGGTCAAGGTGGTTCATGGCGTCCGCTCCTCTGCATAATAGCCAGATCGTTCAGGTATCAAGCAACATCGTTTATAGTCATTATAAAGGATGTTTTTTATAATGGGAACAACGGGAACGATGAAGATGGAGGGGTATGAACATGCGGAGAATGGGAATCGCGCTTCAGCTGTATACGCTTCGCGATGCGATGGCGGAAGACTTCGAGGGAACCCTGCGCAGGGTTGCGGCTATGGGCTATGAAGGAGTGGAATTCGCAGGCTACGGCGGCATGCCGGCGGAAGCCTTGAAGGCGCTTCTGCTGGAGCTGAATCTGAAGGCGGTAGGGGCCCACGTAAGCTTGGCTGCGATCAAGAGCGATCTGCAGGCTGAAATCGCTTACCTGAAGGGCATCGGTGCCAAATACTTGATCTGCCCCTGGCTGAACATTCAGGACTTCCAGTCGGAAGTGTCCTGGAAGGAGCTGTTCGCCCTCTTCGCGGAGGCGGGCCAGGCTTGCGCCAAGGAAAGGCTTGTTTTCTGCTACCATAACCATGCCTTCGAATTCGAGCATAAGGTGGACGGGGAATTCGTCTTCGACGCTATGTACCAAGCCACCCCGGCGGATGCCGTTCAGGTGGAGATGGATGCCGGGTGGGTGCAGTATGCCGGACAGGACACCCTCGGGTATATGGCCCGTTACGCGGGACGGCTGCCGCTGGTCCATCTGAAGGATTATAACGGCACGACGCCGGAGGGTCAGATCAACACGCTGGAGCTGGGCCGGGGCGTACTTCCGCTGGAGGACATCCTCCGCGCCGCCTCTGACGCGGGAGCTGAGTGGATCATCGTGGAGCAGGACCGCTGCGAGAATCCGCCGCTTGCCTGCGTCGAGACCAGTCTGGTCTGGCTGAAGAGCCACTATCTGCAATCCATCTGACCGGTCCTGAAGCCGCCAGAGGCAGGAACAACCATAATGGAACCTTAGGGAGCGAAACGAACATGTCGAAATTGATCAAAGTCGCCGTTGTCGGATGCGGGTCCATCTCCAAGCACCGCCACATTCCGGAGTATGCGGATAACGCCCATGTGGAGCTGGTCGCCTTCGTGGATCCGGTGCTGGAGCGTGCCGAGTTCTACGCCGAGAAGTATGGCGCCCGAGCCTATGCCGATTACGAGGAGATGCTGAAGCAGGAAAAGGTGGACGCCGTCAGCGTCTGTACGCCGAACTATCTGCATGCCCCCGTGGCTATCGCTGCGGCGAAGGCCGGGGCTCACGTTCTCGTAGAGAAGCCGATGGCCGTTACCGAGGAGGAAGGGCAGGCCATGATCGGGGCGGCTCAGGCCAACGGCGTGATCTTGATGGTCGCCCACAACCAGAGGTACATGCCGCCCCACCGGAAGGCCAAGGAAATTCTCGACTCCGGCAGGCTGGGCAGGGTGCTGACCTTCCGCACCGCCTTCGGTCACGGCGGTCCTGAGAACTGGAGCGTGGACGGCAAGGGCAGCTGGTTCTTCCGCCAGCCGGAAGCGGTCATGGGCGCCATGGGCGACCTGGGTGTGCATAAGTCCGACTTGATCCGCCATCTGCTGTCCGACGAGGTGTCGGAGGTATCGGCGTTCATCGGTACGCTGCATAAGGAAGGCACCGAGGTGGACGACAACGCCACCTGCATCCTGCGGATGCGAAGCGGCGCCATCGGCACGCTGGTCGGGAGCTGGACCTACTACAGAGGGGAAGACAATAGCAGCATCTTCTGGTGTGAGAACGGCGTTCTGAAGGTCGGCACCCACCCGGACGATCAGGTGATCGTGGAGCTGCGCGACGGCACGGTTGAGAAGTACAAAGTGGGCGCTATCGCCACCAATGCGAAGCAGGTGAACAGCTTCGTCATCGATGCCTTCGTCGATTGCATCGTGAACGGCAAGAAACCTCTCATCACCGGCGAGGAGGGGTTGAAGTCCCTGAAGGTCATTCTGGGCGCCTTCGAATCCCAAGCCTCCGGCCGCACCGTTAAATTGGATTAGCCGAACAGGATAAACGAATGAAGCCGAAAGCCGATCTTGACGGGCTTTCGGCTTTTTTTTGTCGCTTCAACGAAGGGTTATGACCTATAATAAGAAGATGGTTGTCAGATAATGTGACGTTAGAGCGTAAGAAAGGGGGAGAGGCTAGTGAGCGACAGCCGATTGGAGAGCAGGCAGCTGTTTCAGGATGAGCTGGAGGCTCTGAAGGAGGCCCGAAAGCGGCTGGAGATGCCGGATGTGACGGGATCGCAGCTGGAGGAGCCCTACCGGAAGCTGGTGGAGCAATACGGCAAGCTGCTGCGCACCTCGATGAAGCTGTCCCGGATCAGTGACATTCAAGGGCGCACCCTGATCGAGCGGGAGCATGAGATCCGTGTGGCCAACGAGAGCTTGAAGGAGATGGAGCAGCTGCGGCGGGACGTCATCTCAGACATCGCCCATGAGCTGGGGACGCCGATGACTGCGCTTCAGGGCTATGTGAAGGCCCTCCTGGACGGTATCGTTCCTCTGGACCGGCATTACCTGCAGACGATGTACGACAAGGTGCTGATCATGAACCAGCTCATCGAAGACCTGTTCGAGATGGCCCGGCTGAAGGGCAGCCGGATGGGCATGCAGCTTCGGGACCTTCTCCTGGAGGATGTGGTGGAGCCGCTGTCCCGGTTCGGCCTGCAGGAAGCGGAGAAGAAGAACGTCCGGCTGGACGTCCATCCGTTAAGCACCCCGGCTCCGGAGGGGCAGACCGCCATCGTCAAGGCCGACCTGATCCGGATCGAGCAGGTGATGAACAATCTGGTGGGCAACGCCTTGAAGTTCACTCCTCCGGGAGGCACGGTGCAGATCCGCTTCCTGCTGGAGAGCCCGCCCGACCCTGGCCGCTGGGAGAGAAGTCTCCCGGAGGGAGCATCACTTCCGGGGGCGGCCCTGGTGGTAGAGGTAGAGGACACGGGAATGGGGATCCCGAAGGAGGAGCTGCCCCATGTATTCGAGCGCTTCTACCGGGGTACGTTTCCCAAAGCGGCCGATATCGAGGGGAGCGGGCTGGGACTGGCCATCGCCAAGGAGATCATGGCCCGCCACGGAGGAGCCATCGGAGCTGACAGCAGGTGGAGCAGAGGGAGCGTCTTTTATTTCACATTGCCGGTTCAGATGATCGGTGATGATAAGATCCTATAAAGGGGGAAGGGTTGTGCTTGGTAACCGGCTATATGAAGTGCAGAAATTCCTGCGGGATAACGGCATCCTGATCAGCTTCTCGGGCAGACTGTCCCAAGGCTTGATTGAGGAATACGGCGAAGCCGTCAAGAAATACCTGGAGACGGAGGAGCGTCCCAAGAGCGAGGTATACAACGTGTTCGCCATCTATATCGAGCAGACGCAGAACATCAAGAATTACGTCAGTGCCAAGCTCGGCAGCCCGAACTATGAAGCCATTGGCAACTCCAGCATCGTGACCATCGGCAGGGCGGAGGACGGCTATTACATCTGTTCGGGCAACATGGTGGAAAATGAGGATCTGCCCCAGCTTCTGGAGCGGATCGACCGGATGGCCGGCATGGACAAGGCGGAGCTGAAGAAGCTGTACAAGGAAGCGATCATGTCGGAACAGCCTGGGGAGACAAGCGCCGGCTTGGGCATGATCGAGATGGCACGAAAAGCATCCAAGCCTCTTGAGTATACCGTAACCCCCCTGGAGGGCGCTTTGTCCTTCTTTAGCTTGAAGGCTGTGATATAGATGAAAGGAGAAGCCATGAAGCCATTACATCTGACGGCAACCAAGAGTACCCCTGAGGTCTGGTTTGAACCGGAGTCCAACATCCTGCGTTTCCTGGGGCAATCCTACCCGGAGAATGCGTTTAAGTTCTACGAACCGATTTTCGGGTGGGTGGATGAGTGTCTGAAGCAGCTGGAGGATCAGGCCCTTACCATCGAGATGCAGCTCCCCTATATCAATACCAGCAGCACCAAGTGCATCATGATGATGCTGGAGAAGTTCGACGAGGCTCATTCGGAGGGAAAAAGGGTGGCCCTGAACTGGTACTATGACCCGGAGAACGAGAATGAGCTGGAATGCGCGGAGGAGTTCAAGGAGGACTTGAGCCTGCCCTTCCGCATCATTCCGAAGGCGGCGGAGTAGGTATGGGCGGAACAGAAAAAGGTGCCGGGCCGGACCGCAAACCGGACAAGCCCTTGTACGGCTACGACCGGAGCGTCTATAAGGTCATGATACTGGCCAGCATTCTTATGGTTCTCTCCATGATCATGACCGGCTTCTTCGGCTACTGGTTCACTCGGGACGGCGTGGTCGATAAGCTGAAGAGGCAGGAGCTGGGCACCATAGCCCAGTCCATCGCAGGGCAGGTAGACGGCCGGCTGGAGCGGGCTCAGGAGACGGCCGTCATCTTATCGGACGATACCCTGCTTCGCCAATGGGTGGCCGGCGGGGAGAAGGACCCGGAGCTGACCGCTTACGCGGTGGAGCGCCTGCACTACCTGAAGGCCGGCTTCGACTACAGCAGCTCCTTCATCGTCAGCGGCACCACCCGGCAGTATTGGTCCGAGTCCGGAGCCATCATCGAGACGGTGTCCGAATCGGACCCGGACGATGTCTGGTTCTTCAACGCCATGAAGTCCAAGACCAAGGTCTTCGTGGATGTGGACTACAACGAGGTCCGGAAGGACACGTTCGCGTTCATCAACGCCTTGATGGGGAATCCGGATAAGCCCGAAGGCGTGGCCGGGGTCGGCATGAACCTGCAGGAGCTGTCCAAGGAGTTCCAGACTTATAAGTACGGACCGGGCAGCAACGTATGGCTGGTGGACCGTTCCGGACAGGTGCTCCTGTCGGACCAGACGGAGCATAACGGACGGAACCTGACCGACTTTGTTCCGGAAGAAGTGAAGAGGAAGGTGGAGGCCAGCTACGGCGGCCCCTCCGCCATCATGGAGATCCGCAACCAGCGGGGGAATCTGACGGATCTGATCAGCTTCCCTCTGAAGTCCACGGATCTTCGCTTGCTGGTGCTGATCGAGCGCAACGAGACGGTTTCGTTCCTGGAGACCATTAAGAACAATACCATTCTGGCCGTCATCATCACCGTCATCTCGGTGATCGTGATGTTCTACTTCACCTCGCGCCGGCTGGCCAATCCCTACAAGCGGGCGCTGGAGTTGAACCGGGAGCTGGAGCAGGTGGTGTCCGAGCGGACCCGGGAGCTGGCGCTGCGCAATGAAGAGATCATGGACGGGATCAGCTATGCCCACCGGATCCAGGAGACGATCCAGCCTTCGGAGGAGCAGCTGCACGGCTTCGTAGGCGAGGCGGCGGTGATCTGGAAGCCGAAGGACGTGGTCGGCGGCGATTTCTACTGGGTACGGCCCTACCGGGACGGCTGCTTGGTCGCCGTCGGAGATTGTACGGGCCATGGGGTGCCGGGCGCCTTCATGACCATGCTGTCCGTCTCCATGCTGGACCGGATCATCGAGCGCCAGCGGCAGCTGTCTCCCGGTGAGATCATCGGGCTCTTGAACACCATGCTGAAGACCACACTCCGGCAGGAAGAGCGGGGCGGGCGGACCGATGACGGGCTGGACCTGGGCCTCTGCTACATCGGGGCAGACGGCCGGGTGGTCTTCGCCGGAGCGGGCTGCAGCTTGTATGTCCGGACGGAGTCTGGCGTTACGGTGCTTGATGGGGAGAAGCGCAGCGTCGGCTACACCCGGACTCCGATGGACTTCGAGTTTCGCAGCCAGGAGGTGCCGCAGCCGTCCGGCTCGGACGCGGAGCTGCACCTGGTGACGGACGGGCTCTTCGACCAGAATGGCGGAGCCAAGGGCAACTCCTACGGCAAGAGCCGGTTCATCGAATGGCTGGAGCAAAACGGCGGCGGACCTCTGGCCGAGGTGAAGGAGCGCCTCCGCCAGGAGCTGGAGGAGTTCCGCGGCTATACGCCCCAGCGGGACGACATGACGTGGCTGGCCTTCCGGCCGTCGCGTAGAGATCAAGAGCTGTAGAGAGAAGCGCCGGGCTTGCTGCCCGGCGCTTCTTCATGGTTTATGCCGCAGGGGGGAGGGTCGGCGTATCTTGACGGAGCAGGGCCGTGACCTGGTCGGCCTCCACGGGGCGGCCGATCAGATACCCTTGTGCCTCCTGGCAGCCGAAGTCCTGCAGCAGCGAGAGCTGTTCCGGGGTCTCGACACCTTCGGCAATGACGATCATCTTCAGCCGGCTGGCCAGCTCGATGATGGTCAGCGCCACGTCAGCGTCCCGGGTATCCGCCACGATATTCTGGATAAGGGAGCGGTCGATCTTGATGTAGCGGAACGGGAACCGATTCATCATGCTAAGAGAGGAATACCCGATGCCGAAATCGTCAATGGCCAGCGACACGCCTAGCTCCGTCAGCTCCCTGCAGATGGAGAGGGACTTGTCCACATTGGTGATGGCCGCACTCTCCGTTATTTCGAGACACAGCATGGAGGCGGGAACGCCTGCATCCCGGATCAGCTCCGCCACGCGGCCCGCAAAATGGGGATTCTGCAGCTGGTTGGCAGATAGATTGACGGAAACAGTCAAACCGGTATACCCGGCTGCATGCCACAGTCTCGCTTGTCCGAGGGCCTGACGCAGCACCCAATCACCGATGCCCAGGATGGCCCCGGTCTCCTCCGCCAAGGGAATGAACTGGTCCGGGGACACGCGCCCCAGCTCCGGCGAGTCCCAGCGGATCAATGCCTCCACACCGACGATGCGGCGGGCGGCAATATCGATCTGCGGCTGATAATGCAGCAGAAACTCCTCGTTCTCCAGAGCCCGACCGAGCCCGTTGAAGAGGGAGAGATGGCGTTCGGCCAACGCCTTCAGGCTGGGGGTGTACCGGTAATAGCGGCTGCGTCCGGATTGCTTGGCCACGTACATGGCGGAATCGGCGTTGCGGAGAAGCTCCTCCGGAGCAGAGCCGTCTTCGGGATAAAAGCTGATGCCGATGCTGCCGGAGACGGTGTAGATTTTGCCGAACAGCTCTAGGGGAGTCTGCAGGGCGTCCATAACCCGTTCCGCATGCTGGAACGCTTCTGCCTCCTCATTCAGTCCGATACAGACGGCGAACTCGTCGCCTCCCAGACGGACTACAAGGGCCTGCTCAGGCAGTGCCCGACCGATCTGCCGGGCCACATGCTGCAGAACTTGGTCCCCTGCACTATGGCCCAGGGTATCATTGATCAGCTTGAACTGATCCAGATCGGCCATCATAAGGGCCAAGAGGTGTCCGCCGGACCCGGCCCCGTCCAAGAGAGGCGGCATGCTCTCGAAGAAGAAGGCGCGGTTGCCCAGTCCTGTCAGACTGTCCTGGTACGCCAGCTTCCGCAGCTTGTTCTCCGTGTGCTTCTTCTCGGTAATATCCCGGACAACCAGGTAGCACAGCATTTCCTCGTCCAGCTCGATGTAATCGCTGTCGAGCTGGAGGATCAGCGTTTCCCGGAGCAGATTCGTAATCTGCAGCTCCGTCTGAATCGGCGTCAAGGTGGCGAAGTGCTCCACGAACAGCTGTTTCACCGGCTGTGCTTCCTCCGTCTGGAGGAAGGGGACCAGATCGATGCCGTCGGCGGCGTCTTTGTTGGGCAGCCCCAGAATCCGGTGCAGAGCGGCATTGCTCTCCACGGCAGTCCCTTGAGCATTCACCAGGGCAATTCCTTGGTTGGAGAGACGGAACAGCAGCTCGAACTTGCGGCCTGCAGCGGCAAGGAAGTCGTATTTCACCATGGCATAGCGCACGGTTAAAGCCCAGACCAGAATACAGTAGGCGGGAAGCTCGCTTCGGAGAGCCGCATGAAAGGGGCCGTTCAGATACGGCTCTGCAGCATATCCTGCGGCAGTGGTCAGAAGGGCCCATGCTACCGTGTATACCGAGCCGATCAGCATGATCCGCAGTCGCTGGGTCTCCTTGAACCTGCGCTTCGTGGACCGCTTCTGCTTCCTTCCGATCAGAAGAAAGACAAACATCAGCAGGAAATTGTACGCCGCGGTGAGCTGCAGCAGAATCCACAGCCGGGAATCCAACTGCTCTACCGGCCAGCCGCCGTTGTTCTCCAGGAGCAGGGTCATGCCGGGCATCCGAAGATAAATGGCGGCCGCTCCGGCCATCGGCAGAAGCCGGAGGATGCGAAGCAAGGCCCGGTTCATCCGGATCCTGCTCACATGGCTGAAGAAAGCAAGTCCGATGGACATGGAGAAGAAGACGCTTGCATATTTCACATAGAGAGCAGACGGCCGGGCGTATTCGAACGGAAGCACATACACGCCCAGCCCGCCCAGGAAGAACAGGCTCAAGGAGAGCATGAGGATCATCGTATCCCGGTTCATGGGATTCGACGGATTCTTCACATAAATCTCAATTCCGAATCCAATCAATATAACAAATGGAATAAACAAGAAGATGATGTTGGTAATCATGCTGTCCATTCTGCATCCGCCTATCCATTAAATATGACATGTTGCGATAATTTTCTCACATATCGAAAAAAATTTCCATGGAAAATTGTACTATCTTGTTCATTCCTTAAAAAGGGGCGGAAACGATGCCAATTCGTCCACCCCTCTCTTCTGCGGGTGCATAAGGTATAAGGATGAGAGATGGAACCCGCATACAGAGGAGGAAGCATCGTGATTAGCAGAAGGGTGTGGCATGTTAGGGACAAGTGGAAGCGGCATCTCGCTCTGGTTCCAAACCGCAGCGTCGCTCGCCATATTCCTCCCACCAGGCTGTTGGGCAGGAGCAGCCTAAGGGAATATCTGAACCGGTACAACGTGGTTTTCGTCAAACCCGTCTTCGGTTCGTTCGGCAACAACATTCTGAAGGTCAGCAAACAAGGGCAATCCGTACTGATCCAGCGGGAGCGGCGAGTCCGGAGCTATAAGACGGAGCAGGTGCCCGAGGTGGTCTTCCGGCATGCCGGAAGACGGCCGTTTCTGATCCAGAAGGGAGTCCGGCTGGCGCAGATCGGCGGGAAGCCCATTGACTTCCGTCTGCTGCTTCTGCGGCCGAACAACGAATGGTTGGTTATGGGGATCATGGGTAAGATTGCGGAGAGCAACCGGGCCGTAACGAACTTCAATCACGGCGGGAAGCCGGTGGGGTATGAGAGGGCTATGCAGCTGGCCGGCTTCGCTCCGCAGGACATCCGCAGGATCAAGTCCGAGATGACCCGTATCGGCCTGTCCGCCGCCCGGACCTTCCAGCGCAGGTACAAGCACTGCCGAAGAATGGGCATCGATTTCGCCGTGGACCGGGACGGCCGGCTCTGGATTCTCGAGGTGAACACCAACCCGTATTACGATCTGTTCCGCTACCACCGGGACCGGAGTCTGCACGGCACCATTGACCGGTATATGAAGCAGATCGGACGGCTGCAATCGAATCGTTGATCGTCTTGGACGGGCGTATCCCTTAGGGGAGGCGCCCGTTCGTCTTGTCCGGAATTCCCGGCGCATGGTACGATCAGGGAAAAGGGTACGGCGCCCGGGGCATTCGCCGCCGTATCTTCGCAAAGGAGCCGATCTGTCCATGAGGGAGGCCCTCAAGTTGACCGGACAAGTGGCCGGTGCGGCTTCGGCCGTATTCCTGTTGAACGGCTGGGTGAATTACAGCCTGCTTCAGCCGGTGCAGGGATTACCCGAGCCGTTCCATTACATCCGCTACCGGCTGGATGAAGCGGCCTTCGTCCTGCTGTTCCTGTTCTTGGCTTTGCTGTTCGGTGCGATGTTTGCCGTGCTTCCCAAGGAAAGGGGCTATTTGTACCTGGCGGTGTTTGCTCTGTTGGCTGCCTTGCAGCTGTTCTCGGAGTGGGATGAGAAACGCTGGTTTTTCGGCGATCTGCCGGTCCTTCCCTACAGCTCGCTGGCTCTGAAGTGTATGGGAGCCTTCCTGGCCTTCTCCTTCGCCGGGTATCTGTTTGGCGTAGGAAACCGGAGGATCAACCGGCTGCTATTAGCTCTCTCCGGGGCACTGACGGCTGCAGTATGGGTGTCGGGGCTATGGGGAGAGACGGCGGGGGTGCTGGGGGCATTGAACCTGGTCTTTCTTCTCCTGGTTCTGGTCAAGCTGGCCGTAAGTGCCGTACAGTTCGCATCCCGGCTTCATTCGGCTGCGGACCGGGAGGAACTGCGCTGGAGTCTGCTCGCCTTTCTCAGCTTCATGGTGATTGTGCTGCCGGATGTGGGCAAGGATCTGCTGGAGAGCCTGACCGACCGGCAGTGGGGTTATCTGAATGTGTTCTGGGAGCAATGTCTGGAGGATACCTTCGCTTGGGCGCTCCTGGTGCTGATGGGGATATTCGGAGTCTTATTCTTCCGGCGCTTCACGGAGACGCTGAAGGAGAACCGCCGGACGGCGGAGGCGCTTCGGGAGCGGAACGCCATCCTCTCCAGGGAGGTGGAGATCCGGGAGCAGATGGACCGGCTTCTGGGGGCGATAGGCCGCAGCCGCAGGGGGGAGGAGCTGGAGGCGGTGCTGCTTCGGGAGGGCCGGGAGCTGTTCCGGCCCTTCGGCTTCCACCTGATCCGCATGGTGGAAGGCCGGGACGAATGGACCTCCGTCGGCGGCGGGGAGACACTGCCTGCGGCAGCGGAGGCGGCCTGCCGGGAGCTGGCCCTGGAAGGCCGCTTGGGCCGGGACCCGCAGGACGGCCTGCGGGTCCGCCCGGAGCTGGTGCTGTGCACGGCCGGCTCATCCGGCGGGGAGCTGCTGCTCCTGGTGTTGGAGGATGCGGAGGGGAGCCGGAAGCCGGAGGAACGCGAGCGCTTTATGCTGCAGCTGATGGCCAAGTATGCGGCGGTATTCCGCGAGAACTTCCGGCTGATCGACAGCCGGCTGCAGGAGATGCTGGAGCAGCGCAAGCAGGAGCAGCCTTGGGTGTCCAAGCTGTTCATGCAGCTGGCCGAACGGGAGCGGAAGCGGCTGGCCTCCGACCTGCACGACGAGGTGCTGCAGGAGATCATGCACCTCCGGCGGCTGCTGGATCCCGCGCGGGAAGCCCGTGCCGACGGCGCAGCGGACAGAACCGCGGCTGCCGGGAGCGGGACAGGCAAGCCCGGCGGACTGGAGCAGATCCTTCTGGGACTGGATAACGCCGAGTTCATGATCCGGGAGACCTGCCAGGAGCTGCTCCCTTCCTTCCTGCACGAACGGGGTCTTCTCCACGCCGTCTCCAGATTGGCCGAGAAAACCCGTCTTCGGGCCGACTTCGAGCTGGAGTTAACCCTGCTGCCGCCAGAGGGGCCGATGGGCAATGAGGAGACGCTGGCGCTATACCGCATCGTCCAGGAGCTGGTGAACAATGCGGTGAAGCATTCCGAAGCCCGTCATGTCCGGCTGACGTTGGGGCAGGACCGCAGCGAGTGGCTGGTCTTGTACGAGGACGACGGGGTAGGCATGGCTCCCGGTCCCTCGGTGTCCGGCCCCGGCGGGGCGTCAAGCCCGGAGCTTGGCCGGGAGCCGCTCTCGACGGCCATGGACCATGGAGTAGGGGGGCTGGGACTCCTCGGAATGGCCGAGCGGGTCCGACTCCTGAACGGCCGGCTTCAGCTGGACTCTGCGCCGGGGCGGGGCCTCCGGGTCCGCTGCACCATCCCGGTGCGGCAGACATTCTCTGATGGCGGCAAGCTAGCGATTCCTACGCATCCAGCTTGAGCCAGCCGCGCTCGATGCCCTTCATCACCGCATCCTGGCGGGACTGGACGCCGAGACGATCGAAGAGGCGGGAGATCAAGTACTCGACATTGCGCTGGCTCATGAAGAGCTTGGCGGCAATGTCTTTATTTTTGTGGCCTTGGGCGATGAGGCGCAGCACGTCCAGCTCCTTGCCGCCGGGGGGCATCAGCCCGGCCGCATCCGCACCGGGGATGCCGTCTGTCCCGCCGTCCCCGCCCGCCGTCTTGGTCCGCAGCTGGCGGGCCAGCGGCAGCGGCAGCACCGTCATCCTCCGGAGTGCCAGGCGCAGGCTCATGACGAATTCCTCTTCGCCCATGGACTTCTCGAGGATGCCGGTGACGCCGAGGACCATGAGCCGGTCGTAATGCTCCGGGAGCTCCTCGCCCGTCAGAATGACGATCGTGGCATCCGGCTGTATGGCAAGCGTCGCCTCCGTCAGCTCGAAGCCGTTCATCTCCGGGAGCTTCAGGTCATAGACATACAGGTCGAAGGCGGCTCCGGCCTCCTCCATCCGCTCCAGAGCTTCCCGGCCTCCGGCCGCCGTGGTGGTCCGGAAGCCGTGCTTTTCCAGAATCATCGCGGTTCCCGCCAGAAAGGTCCGGTGGTCGTCCACCAGCAAGATATGTGCGCCCATAGGGTCCTCCTGTTCATTCGTCCCAGGCAGATATGCCGCCGGGCAGTCGTACCTTCACTATACCATACGATAGCCGGGACGCTCACCGAAAGAGGACCGAAGCGGTGACGCTCCGTGTCCGAAACAACTTTTGCGGGGGAGACGGCGTGTTTTTCGGTGATGGGAGGGAGGGGGCATGGTACCCTTAATCCATCGGTAACAATACCCGTCACGGGGCAAGGCAAACCGTGGCGGCATAGGAGGGGTTCCCATGCACAGGCGGTATGCGTATCTGGATAAACTGAAGGTTGTGATGACGGCCCTGGTGGTGCTGCACCACATCTCCATCACCTATGGAGGCAGCGGGAGCTGGTACTACAAGGAGCCGGTGAATAGTCCGTTGGCCGAAGGACTCTTGACCATGTTCACGGCAGTGAACCAATCCTTCTTCATGGGCTTGTTCTTCTTCATCTCCGGCTGGGCGACGCCGTCCTCCTTCGACAGGAAGGGAGCGGGGCGGTTCCTGAAGGACCGGCTCCTCCGATTCGGCTTTCCCCTTGCCGCCTACCTGCTGCTCCTCTCCCCCTTGCTGCGCTTCGTCGCTTCAGGCTACGAGGGCTCCTTGGGCGGCTTTCTGAAGGAACGGCTGCTGCCGGAGCCCTGGATCCTTGTGACGGACCCGGACCTGGGTCCGCTCTGGTTCCTCTTCGCCCTGCTGCTCTTCAATACCGGGTACGCCCTGTATCGGCGGGTGATCCGCAGAGAGCCGGAGCCCGCTCGCCCTCTGACCGCTTCCCTGATTCTCGTCTACCTGCTTCTGACCGGCGCCGCCAACTTCCTGATCCGCCTGGCCATTCCGGTAGGCGAGACCGTGCTGTCCTTGCAGCTGGCGTACTTTCCGGCCTATATCGCACTTTATGCCGCCGGGATTACGGCCTTCCGCAGCGGCTGGCTGGAGCGTCTCAACGCCTCCGCCGCCCGACGGTGGCTCGGGACCGCCGCAGTGCTGCTTGTGCTGATGCCGGTGATCCTGGTGCTGGGCGGGGCGGCAGGGGAGGGCATCGCCCGTTTCGAGGGCGGGTTCACCTGGCAATCGCTCTTCTACTCCTTCGTGGACCCTCTCTTGGGGCTGTCCATCTCCTACGTGCTGCTGGTCCGCTTCCGGGACCGGCACGGGGAGGAAACCCCCGGCTTCCGGTGGCTGTCGGACCGGGCCTTCACGGTGTACGTGATCCATCCGCCGGTGGCGGTGTACACCGCCTATGCCCTCCGCGGGTGGGAGGCTCACCCGCTGGTGAAATTTGCGGCGGCCGGCTCAGCCGCGCTCCTGCTGTGCTGGATGCTGGCCGCATTCATGAGAATTTTGCTACAACTTAGGAGGATTTCGCATTCGAAACCGTCCCGCGTGGGATGATAATAGGAAGAAAACACGCAGGAGGCTGGACGAATGGATCAACAAGTGAAGGAATACGAGATGTTCCGGGACCCGTTTAGGATGCTGACGCTCCTGGTGGACCTGATCTGTCAGGAGAAGGGCTGCGAATTTCAGTGGGAGCAGCTGCCGTCGTATGAGAATGAGGTGTTCTCACTGAAGCCCGACGCTCCGGAGGGACAGCCCCAGTTCGTCTACAAGCCGGAGGGAACGGAGATCGGCTGGTACCAAAGCTTCGGCCGCGATATCCACTGCAACAAGCCGCTGACCCGTGCGGAGTATAACCAGATGTTCGTGGAATGTATGGCGTCCTTATACCGCAAGTGAGATGAGCAGCCAGGCTTCCTTCGGGGGCCTGGTTCTCTTTTTCGTCATCCACGGGCTGCAGGAGATGTGGTATGATAGGCAGAGAATTTCGGAACCTGGGAATGGAGTGTCTAGAGAGAGATGAAAACCAATACGGTCTGGTACGCGGTCGGCCTGATGCTGGTCGCGGCCATATGGGGAACCAACTTTGGGGTCTCCCGCTTGGCGATGGATACGTTCGATCCGGTCCTGTTCACGTTCATCCGCTTCGGCGGCGCCGTTCCGTTCTTCTTCCTCCTCTTGAAGTGGAAGGAAGGCAGCATCGGCATCGACTGGCGATCGGCCGGACAGCTGGCCTTGATCGGGCTCTTCGGGGTGACGGGCCTGGAGATCATCGTCATGTATTCCATCAAATATACGTCGCTGGCCAACGCCTCGCTGTTGAATGTAGCGCCTTGGCCCATCTTCGCCGCCTTGTTCGCGCCGCTCTTCACGAAGGAGCGCATCACCAAGGTGATCGTCATCGGCGGGGGCATCGCCCTGGCGGGAGTGGCCTTGGTCATTCTGGGCGGGGAAGAGGGGCTGGACCTGTCCGCCGGGCATATGCTCGGCAACCTGATGGCCTTCTCGGCCAGCATCGTCGGAGCGCTGTACAACCTGGCCAGCATGCCCTTGATGAGGAAGTACTCGGCGCTAAGGGTCAGCACGTGGACCATCGTCTTCGGCGCGGCCTTCATGCTTCCGCTCACCTGGGGCTCCTGGAGCAAGGTGGACTGGGCGGGGCTGGGTTCCACCGAATATACGGTGATCTTCTACAACGTGCTCGTGAGCACGGTGATCGCCTTCTTGATGTGGAACGCCTGTATGTTCAAGGTGGGAGCGACGAAGTCGAACTTCTTCCGGTATGTGGTGCCGGCGGCGGCTGTGGTGGCAGGCTACCTCATGTACGACGAAAAAGTGCTGCTCCTCCAGATGCTCGGAGCGCTCTTCATGGCAGCGGGCCTGGTTGTTATCCAACTGGAGAAGCCCCGCACATAACGAAACCGGCAGTTCCGGGAAGGTTCCGGGCTGCCGGTTTTTGCATGCTTCAGGTCATTCTGCCGACGTAGTAGCCGGCCAGGAAGATGCTGGCGATGAGGACGAAGTGCAGCAGGAGCCAGCCGATCCGTCCGAACCGCAGATGATGCGGGTCCAGAGGGCGGCGCAGCGATGGGGGAATCAGCAATCCGCCCCCTTATGCCAGGGGACATTTGGAATCAGGCCCTTCCCTCCATAATCATGATCCGGAAGGGGAACAGCTCCGCATGGACGATCCCGGCCTGCACGGCAGGGTCCTGGCGGAAGATGTGCTCCGCTTCCTCCTGAGTGCCGGCACGGAATACGATGATGCCGTAATCGCCGCCTGCGCAGGCCCCGGCCATCACTAGGGTTCCTTCGGCGAAGAGCTGCCCGGAGTATGCCGCATGGCCGCCCATGACCGCCATCTCCTCCGGGGTCAGCGTCTCCAGGAACCGTTCCCGCTTGGGCTTGAAGATGTACGCGTATTCTTGCTTGGTATGCTCCATGGAAGCTCCTCCTCGAACGTCACATTGTGGATACACCCTTACTATAGCTCATCGGGCGGCAGCGGGATTGTAAAAATGGGACCTGTTCATTCCCGGTGGAACACTTTTCCGAGAAGATGCTGCTGCATGGCGAATTCGCGGGGATTCATTCCTGTCCAGCGCTTGAACTCCTTGGCGAAATGGGACTGGTCGTAATAATAATCATACAGTTCCATCATATCCAGCACTCGTCCCGTGCTGAGATGACGATAAAACACCTGGAAGCGGGTGATCGCCGCCAGCTCCTTGGGGCTGATGCCTACGTGCTCCTGGAATAATCTGCCCAGGTGACGGCGGGTATATCCCGTGTCGGCGCACAATTCCTCGATCCGCAGGGTGCCCTGGGAGCGGATGATCCGGTCTACAGCATACTCCGTCAGCAGGTGGTCGCGGGAGGAGTCCTGCAGGCGCTGCAGGAGGAACTGCTGCACGGCTCGGAGCTTCGAATCGACGTCCGGCTCCTCCCCTATGCGATCCTGGAGCTCCCGGACGGCGGAGCCGAACAGCTCGTCGCCGAAGTGGAAGCCGTTGGTCAGTTCATGGAGTGCGAAGGGGAATAGCTTGTAGACACCGGCGGGGTGGAATTCGATCCCGATGGTCCCGAATGGGCCTAAGGGGTCGATCACCGACGGTTCCAACGTCTGGCCGACCACGGCCAACGACGATTCCGGAAAGAGCCGGCTGTGGCCCTCCAGCTCGCTGCGGACCTGGCCCTTGTAGATCAGAATCAGCTTGATCATGCCGTTGGGGGAGATCAGCTTGTGGGCATGGGCATCCACGCCGTATTCCCCCTCCAGCACCCACATTCTGCCGATATACGGTACAAGCTGCGGATGGGGTACCACCACCCGGAACTGCAGCTGCTTCATGCGCGTCATCCCCCTTCACATCCGATCGGATATGTAAGAGTATTCCATATATTCCTGGCATAATCCTGCCAAGAATATGCGGTGAGCGGATGATCCACAGGCGGGTTCCCGGATTCCCTTGCCATAGCGATTGGGGTATAGTGGGAATAAGGATTTGCAATAGGGGGCGTGGAGCAATTGTCCGGCATGAAGAGATGGATGGGGTGTATGGTGGTTGGGCTCCTGCTTGTGGCGTCTGCAGGATGCCGAAGCGGCGGGGAGCCGGCAGTAGGAGAGCCGGCGGGAGCCGGGGTAGCGGCCTCGCCGGCTGCGTCTTCGGCCTCTTCCGAGACGGCGTTTCCCCGTGTTGGGGTGTGGCACCGGTTCGGCACGGAGCACGGAGCCCCGGCGAGGCTGGCCATCACGGAGGTATCGCCCGAGGGGTTCCGGTTTGAATTGAGCTCGTCGCGCGGAGGCCATACCGGAGAGGTGGCGGGGAGAGCTGCTCTGAAGGACGGCCGGTTCGTCTATACCAGCACGGAGGTTAAGGCCTCCTTAAGCTTTGAACCTCTGGGCGGGGGGCTTAGGCTGACCAGTACCGGCGACATGGGCTATTACGGTGGGGTGGGAGTCACCTTCGACGGGGAGTTTCGCGAAGGAGAGGGCAAGGACGACAGTTCTCTGGTATCCCTTGGCGTTCTGCCGGATGCTGCTATGGAGGAGGAGTTCCGGCGGTTGGCGGGAGACCGGTATCCGGAGTTTATCTTGGTCATGGTTCAGATCTCCGAAGGCACGGATTTGGACGGCCTCGGCGCCAAGGTATCGAAGGGTGGCGTGCCGGGCTTGTTCACGATCATGGAAGGCATCGTTATGCATACGCCGGACCGCGGATTGTGGGCGGCCGTGTTGGACGCCGAAGACGGTAAGATACACTACTATACGAATCGGGATGTATCCAAGGAACCGCCCAAGACCATCCGGGAATGGATGAATCGGTTTCCTAAGAAGGCGGTTGTCAAGGAGGGCGGTGCTCCGGCAGCCAAGGAGCAAGCTCCGAGTCCCGAAGGCTTGATCCCTGCCGGCTGGCGGGTTCTGGAGGGGGTGCATGGGGAGCCGGGGATGGTTCGGGGGGATCTGAACCAGGACGGTATAGAGGATGCTGCCGCCGTGATCGTGGGTCCCTCCTCCGGTCCGCAGGCGGCTCCCCGGGCGCTCATCGCCGCCTTCGGGCAGCCGGACGGCACCTATCGGCTGCAGGTCCGGGCAGAACGAGCGGTGCTGCTGGCGGATGAAGGCGGGGCCTTCGGCGATCCCTTCTCGGGACTCAGCATCAATCGGGGCTCGATCCTGCTCCAATACTACGGCGGCGCCGGCTGGAGATGGTATGGGACCTACCGGTTCCGATACCAGGACGGAGGCTTCATGCTGATCGGCGCCACTACGGGCTCCTACAACGCCGGCTCAACGCTTCCGGAGGACGCGGATGAAACGGACTGCAATCTGCTGACCGGCGATTGCATCGTGAAGAAGACGAATGATCAAGGCAAACGAGAGACCGTCCGTACCAACCGCGGGGTGCAGAAGCTCCTGCCCCTGACGGAATTCGATCCCCGCACCTACAAGGCAGAAGGCGGTTGACAACCGGCCTCCGCAAGGTTACATTGGATGATAACTTCACACGAAGCGGCGATGATGAGAAGAGTACACTCGCAAGACTGTCACCAGAGAGCCCCGGGAGCTGAGAAGGGGTACAGGACGGCGGGTCGAACCAAGCCTCTGAGCCTCATACCGAGCCCTGCACGGCAGGGGGAGACTATGACGGGAGCTCCCGTTAACGAGCTAGGGTATCGCGCCGTCTGCCTCGATGCAGCGCACGCCGTACCTGAAGAGGCCGGAATGGCGACATGCCGGCAAACTGGGGTGGCACCGCGGAGCGACAGCTTCCGCCCCCAAGACAATCCAAGTCTTGGGGGTGGGAGCTTTTTTGGTTTGTCCGCATGTATATCGAATGGAGGTGCCGCATCACGCATGAGTGATTTTCTGGAAACGGTTATAGATGAGGTTCTGGCGCAATCGCAGGACCGGACCGTATGCACCCGGTTCCCGCCGGAGCCTAACGGTTATCTGCACATCGGCAATGCTTATGCCATCCGCATCAGCCATACCCTGGCCAGCCGGTTCGGCGGCCGGTTTCACCTGCGGTTCGATGATACCAATCCTCTGAGAGAGGATGCGGAGTACGCGGCCGCCATCCTGGAGGATATGAGGTGGCTGGGATATGATCCCGGCCCGCATGTGTACTATGGCTCCGACTATTCGGAGCGGCTGTACGAGTACGCAGAACGCTTGATCCGCCAGGGAGACGCCTACGTCTGCGATCTGAGCGCCGAGGAGCTGGCCGGCAGCCGGGGGACCCTGACGGAGCCAGGCCGGGACAGTCCGTACCGGACCCGCACGCCCGAGGAGAATCTGGAGCTGTTCGCCCGTATGCGGCAAGGGGAATTTCCCAACGGTGCCAAGGTGCTCCGGGCCAAGATCGACATGGCCTCGCCCAACATGAACTTAAGGGACCCGGTCCTGTACCGGATCCTCCATGCCCCGCACTATCGGACGGGGAACGATTGGTGCATCTATCCGATGTACGATTACGCGCACCCGCTGCAGGACGCTATCGAGGGAATCACCCATTCGCTGTGCTCCATCGAATTCAAGGACCACCGGCCGCTGTACGACTGGGTGCTGGAGAAGCTGGGCATCTCCCCGGCCCCGAAGCAGCGTGAATTCGGACGCCTGAATATACGGGGCACCGTCACCTCCAAGCGGTATCTCCGGGAGCTGGTGGCCGGCGGCTATATGGACGGCTGGGACGATCCCCGCCTCCCCACCGTGTCGGGGCTGCGGCGCAGAGGCTATACGCCGTCCAGCATCCGGCGCTTTCTTGATCGGATCGGGGTCTCCAGGGACGTGTCTGTCTTGGACATGGCCTTGCTGGAGCACACGCTTCGGGAGGAGCTTCAGCCTACGGTCCCGGCTCGGATGGCTGTGCTCCGGCCGCTGAAGGTGGTCATCACCAACTATCCGGAGGGGGAGGAGGAGTGGCTGCCCGTATCCAACCATCCGGACGATCCGTCCCTAGGCAGCCGGACGGTGCCTTTCTCGCGGGAGATCTATATTGAACGGGAGGATTTCCTGGAGGAGCCGGTGAAGGGGTACCAGCGGCTGGCTCCCGGCCGGGAGGTCCGCCTGAAGGGGGCCTACTTCATCGTCTGCGAGTCGATGGTGAAGGATCCCGCAACCGGGGAGATTCTGGAGCTTCGCTGCACCTACGACCCCCGCACCTTGAGCGGCTCCGGCTTCACGGAACGGAAGGTGAAGGGGACGCTGCACTGGGTATCCGCCCGTCACGCGGTCCGAGCGGAGGTTCATCTGTACGGGAAGCTGTTGGCCGATGGCGAGGAGGCGGTGGACGAAGAGAAGGGCTGGGACGAACGGATCCGCCCGGATTCCCGCATCGTGCTGAAGGACTGCCTGCTGGAGCCATCCTTGGAAGAAGCGGCGGTGGAGGAGCGGTTCCAATTCATGAGACACGGGTATTTCACCGTGGACCGCAAGCATTCCCGTCCTGGACGGCCGGTCTTCAACCGGATTGTGGCCTTGAAGGATTCGTGGAAAGGCGGGGCGGTCTGATTCCAGCCCCCGCGAAGATGCAAGAAGGCCCCGCCGCAGTTCAAGCTGCTGGCGGAGCCTTTTTTTGTTGGGATAACCGGATTATTGATTGATGAACTTCTCGAAGACGGCGCCGAAGTCCTTGACCTTCAACTGCTTGTGCTTCTCCTCCAGCCAGCCGAAGGCGGATTGGTTGATGGTGTTGAAGTGGTCCGACAAGGTGCCGTCCGTCTTATAGGAGCCGCCTACGGTATCGGAGGCCATCTGCAGGCTGCGGTTCGCGTACTCCATCAGAATCTCGTTCTCGTGCTGGATGGAGGCGATCTTCACCAGGGCCTTGTACAGGTCCTTCAGCTCCTCGATGTGCTTCTTATGTACGTCGATGGAGAAGGCGACGCCGCCGATCGTGAACTTGATCTCCACGTCCAGGTCGACGGTTCCCGCGGTCTCGAGAAAGACGCTCTCGATGGTGTTGGTGCCGTAGGGATAGCGGTACAGCGTCCGCTTCTTGCTGACGGCGCTGGTGCCGTCCAGATGGATGAGAGCCTGGTTGGTGAAGCAGTATTCATCGGTCTTGGACTTGATCAGGAAATAGATGACTTCTTGGTCCTCGTGCAGGACGTAATCGTCGGAGTCCACCTTGTCGAAATCCTGCTTCTTGATGACCGCGCCGATGTCGCTTAAACCGAGCAGATCTGCCGCAACTTTACCGAACATGGGTCCGTTCCTCCTTGTATGGATGAATGAGTGATCTTGCGCCAACGCAAGTATATTCCAATACGGCGCTTACGAGAATCGGTTCCGGTAATTTCTGGGGGGAACCCCCTCGTAGCGGGTGAAGCAGGTGGAGAAGTAGGCGGCCTGCTGGAAGCCCACCTCCTCGGCGATCCGGGCGATGGACAGATCGGTCTGCACCATCAGAAGCTTGGCTTGCTCGATCCGGAACCGGTTCAAATATTCGAAGGGCGAGACACCGAACTCCTTTTGCATGCAGCGTGCGATATAGACCGGGTGAAAATTCAGCTGCTCTCCCAGCTCCTTGGCCGTGATCTCGTCCTTGTAATGGCTGCGCAGATAAGAGGCCGCCCGTTGGGCGCACAGCTTGGCCGGAGAGGTAGCTTCGGGCTCCGCAGAGGCGGACAGCTGCTTCAGCACCCGCTGGAACAGCTGCTGCTGCTCCCAGATGACGCCGCCGTCCCCGCTGGGGAGGACGCTGGCCTCCAGCTGGATCAGCCTCTCCAGATCGCGGTACAAGAGCTCGGGCTCCCGAAGCGTCGCATACTGGGGGATGCTGATGGTGAACGGTTGGGGATTAAAGCCGCGGCACCGGACCGGAGGCAGGGGCTCGGGCATGAGAGGTTCGCCGCCTTCCGAATAGTCCGCCCACCAGGGCCCGTCGGTATGGAAGTGGAGCCAGAAGCTGTCCGTCTCCTCCGTGCAGCCCCGCACCGGATAATGGTGGCAATCGGGACGCAGCACCAGAGCCTGGCCCTGGGCCAGCTCATATCGGCGGTCCTCCTCGGCGATATAGAGACATCCCTTGGTCACGACCAGGAGATCGAAGACGCCGATGCTGCGCCGCCCGACGTGCTTGGTACCCACCGGCATGGAGGCGAACCCGTTCATGATGTAATAGGGCAGGGGAGGAGCGGTAAAACGAAGCATTCCCACGGGGCTCACCCTTTCGTCAACAGTTAAGCGATGCCCCCAGTATACCACCGGGCCCTTCCACCGCATAGACGAACAAAAACTTCTTATCGGATGGGGATTGCTTCCAGATACGGAATGTAGTAAAATCAATTTTAATGAACGGTGTTCATTATAAGGAGGGGTAATCATGACGGACCGCAAGGCCCCCCAGGAAGGAGGCTCGAGGCGTTTCGGACGGCGCCGGCGCGGCGGGGAGAAGGAGGAGCTTCGCCACCTGATCCTGGAGGAGGCCGGCTCCATGTTCGTGGAGCTGGGCTATAACGGCTTCTCCATGAGGAAGCTGGCGGAGCGGATGGAGTATTCTCCCGGCACGCTCTACCTGTATTTCACAGACAAGGACGATCTCTTGTTCACCGTGGTGGACGACGCCTTGAACCGGTTCCGGAATAAGCTTGCGGAGTCGGTGGAAAGCACGGACGATCCCTGGGAGAAGCTGAACCGGCTCGGAGAGGCTTACCTGCAATTCGGCTTTTCCCATCCGGCCTATTACCAGCTCATGTTCATGTGGCGGATCGATTATCTGATCGGTTCCCGGCAGGAGGAGGAGCTTCCCCGGATCCATGCGTTCCAGGTACTGGAGGATACCGTGAGGTATGCCTTGGAGAAGGGGGCCCTGCAGGACGGTGACCCGGAGGCATACAGCGATTATCTGTGGGCTTCCATGCACGGGATCGTGGCCCTGGCCATCCAGATGCCGATGTTCGACGAGGCCCGTATCGCCAAGCTGGCGGGATATACCAAGGAAATGATCTACCGGGCATTGGCCCGTACGCAATGATTCTTTTATTAAGAAGGAGGCCGTTAAGATGAGCGGATGGCTGTTTGTTCATATTTTGGGTGTCGTGATGCTGGTGGGGAACGCGCTGACGGCCGCCTTCTGGAAGATCCGGGCCGACCGGGAGGAGGACATGGGCCATTCCCTGCGTGTGGCCAAGAATATTATGGTGGCGGACTATCTGTTTACGCTGCCGTCGATCGTCATGATTCTCTGGAGCGGCCATGTGCTGGCGGCTGAAAGCGGGTATTCGGTGTTCGAGTGGAGCTGGCTCGGCGTGTCGTACGGGTTATTCGCCCTGTCGGGGGTCCTCTGGATGGCAGCCCTCCTGCCTGCCCAGGTGAAGATGATCCGGCAGGCGGAGCGTTCGCTTCGGGAGGGACGCTGGACGGCGGAATACCGCAGAGCCTCGGCTGCTTGGAACGCGTACGGCATCGCCGCCACGCTGGCACCGCTTGCTGCCATGGTGCTGATGGTGTGGAAGCCGGATTGGTGACCCGCAAAAAAACGGTTGAGACGGGGTGTGTGACCCCGGTCTCAACCGTTTTTTGTGGTGTGAAATGATCCGCCTGGATGATCCTTAGCCCAGGGTCTTGTCGCCCGGCTTCCAGTTGGCGGGGCACAGGCCGCCGGCCTGAAGGGCCTGGAGCACCCGCAGGGTCTCGTCGACGCTGCGGCCCACGTTCAGGTCGGTGACCACCTGGTAGCGGAGAATGCCGTCCGGGTCGATGATGAACAGGCCGCGGTGGGCGGCGCCTGTCGCTTCATCCAGTACGCCGTAAGCGCGGGCGGTTTCCTTGGTGAAGTCGGCGCCCAGCGGGTAAGCGACGGGGCCGATGCCTTTTTGGTCGCGGGGGGTCTGGATCCAGGCCCGGTGGGTATGCACGCTGTCGGTGGATACGCCCACGATGTCGCAGTCAAAATCGAGGAATTGCTCATAGGCGTCGCTTAAGGAAATGATCTCGGTCGGGCAGACGTAGGTGAAATCGAAGGGCCAGAAGAAGAGCACCAGCCACTTGCCCTTATAATCCTCCAGGGCGACGGTTTCCTCCAGGGTCTCCAGATTCTTGGTGGAGAGCAGCTTGAAGGACGGGGCGGGTTGGCCGATCTTTACGGCAGGAACGGTATCGTTAGGGGTCATTGGTTGGGTGCCTCCTTAGGAATTAGGATGGTGTGTTGGCCTTAGCCGGCCAAGGCTTTCTTGATACGGGTGGGGTTCATGCCGAGGATGGTCATGCCGCCGATGACGGTCACCGGAACGGAGCTCATGCCCAGCGCTTGAAGCTCCTCGGCAAATTTCTCGTCCAGGTCAACATTGCGTTCCTCGAATTCGACTTGGTTGTCGGTCAGATAGGTCTTCAACTGCTTGCAATAGGTGCAGTGGGTGCTGGAATAGACGATGGCTTTCAGATTGTTGGGATTCGGAATCAAGCTGCTCATGAGTGATCTCTCCTTGGATTTTGTTGGATTATTTGTACTGCGGGATCAGCGACTCCCGGCGGTTAATGAACTTGTCGACGGCCATTGCGGCGACAGCGCCATCCGCGGCGGCGACGACGGCCTGCTTCACGGGTGTCCGGCGCACCTCGCCGGCTCCAAACACGCCCGGCACCGGCGATTGCATGGAGGCATCCAGCTGCATGAAGCCGCTGTCGTCCAGCGGCACCTGGCCCTGCAGGAAGTCCGTGCCTGGCTTGCTGCCGGAGAGGAAGATGAAGACGCCGTCCACGGGGAGAAGCTTCTCTTCGCCCTCGGGGGTCTTGAGCCGTACGCCCTGGACCTTGTTCTCCCCGACGATCTCGAGGGGGCGGGTCTTGGTGTACCAGACCGTGTTCTCCAGCTCCGGGGTGTGATCCACGCCCTGCAGCTCGGCCCGGGGGATGATGAAGTGAATCTTCGAGACGAACTTGGTCAGGGCCGCCGCTTCCTCCAACGCTTCCTCGGAGTCGCCGATGACCGCTACCTCCTTGCCCCGGAAGAAAGCGCCGTCGCAGGTGGCGCAGGTGCTGACCCCGCGGCCCAGGAGCTCCTCCTCGCCCGGCAGCATCCGGTTGCGTCCCTTGGAGCCGGTGGCGACGATGACCGCCTTCGCCTGGAGCATGCTGTCGGAGGTGAAGACCGTCTTCGTCTCGCCCTCCAGATCCACCGCCGTGATGGAGGTGGTCTTGAACTCCGCTCCGAAGTCCTCAGCCTGCTTGCGGATGATGTCCAAAAGCTCCTTGCCGCTGATGTCTCCCGGCACCCCGGGATAGTTGGCAATCTTGTGGGTTAGGGCCAGCGCTCCGGCTCCGGGCGCTTTGTCGAGCACCAGGGTGGACAGATTGCCTCTGGCTGTATAGAGGGCCGCGGTTGCTCCCGCCGGCCCGCCTCCGATAATGATCACGTCATACATCGTGCATGCCTCCTCATCCGAATGAATCTCTGTCTTATTTAGAATTAGACTAAATACAACTTATGGATTCATTGTAACAAGCCGCGGCTGGTTCTGCATGAAGATTGGATGAAATCCTCATGAAAACTTGATGAAAGGCGGTTTGTTATAGAGAAGGACGGTTTACCGGTCGGCGGCACGGTAGCCGACGCCGCGTACGGTGACGATATAGCGGGGGGACTTGGGATCGTCGTTCAGCTTCTGGCGCAGCGTCTTCACATGTACGTCCACGGTATTGCTGCCGCCGAAGTACTCGTCGCCCCAGACCTTGTCCAGAAGCTCCTGCCGGGTCTGAACGGAGCCCTCGGCTTCGATCAGGACGCGCAGCAGCTCGAACTCCGTCTTGGTCAGATCGAGCCGGGCTCCCTGGAGAGCGGCCGTGTGCCGCTTCAAATCCAGCACCAGCCCGTTCAAGCGGAGGGTGCCGTCCACCGGAGAGGAGGGGCCGTCTGCAAGTCCCGCCCCAGAGGAGCGTCCGGCCTCCGATAGCTTGCGGACGGCGGCAAGCGCCTTGGGGAACGGGGACGGCCAAGCCAAGGCGCCTGCATCGGATGCCGCAGGGCTGCCGGCGGGCAGGAGCCGGAGCTTGGATACGCCGGCGAGCTCCGGGCTGTCGAGCCATTCGAAGCTAGCAGGTCCTTCTAAGGGCTGCGTGCAGTCGGCGATGAGTAGATCCGCCTGCAGACGGGACAAGAGCTGCGGTTCCCCATGGTGGAACACCATCACGTCATAACATGCGGCGGTCAGGCCCCGGATCAGCTCGTGGATTCGTTGGGGCAGGGGGCTGACGATGACGATGCGGTTGGTGATGCTGCAGTAGGCCTCCTCCGGAAGCTCGGGCATACTTGGGTCCGCAGACCCGAAGGCAGCATCCTCCCTTAGCTCCGTCAGTGCGTCTCTTTCCGGCATGCGGCGCACACTCCCTTCAATAATAGATGCTCTTGGTCGACCCGGTAGCCCGTGTCCTCGGCCACGGAGCGGAGCCACTCGGCGGGGATCTCGGCGAACACCTCGTCCACCCGTCCGCAGCTGACGCACTGGATGTGATGGTGATGCTCGGTCCGCGCATCGTAGCGGCAGGCTTCGCCGACCCGGAGCTCCTGGATCTGCCCGGTTTCAGTCAAGTATTTAAGCGTATTATACACGGTTCCATAGGCGAATTGACAGCCTCGCTCCCGCAAACGGTCCATGATCTCCGCGGCAGTGGGATGGTCGGGGGATTCCAAGATGACATCATAGATGGCTTTACGCTGGGGGGTAAGGAGTCCTTTGGGCTTCATGACGTCCCTCCTGAGTATAAATTAGATTAAGTCTAATTATAAACTTATTTTAATCCAGTGGCAACTGAGGGAAGCCTATCCGGATTTTTATACGGTCATTCGCCTCCCGTCCGACTACACACCCGCCTCCCAGCCCAACAGGTGCCCGGTTTAAATTCCGTTTACATTGCTGCGGTATTCTGGATCATAGAAACGGGGGAAGGGATATTTTAAGCTTAGGAGGGACATAAAAAATTCATAACCCCCTCTTGGAATGAAACCCGAGGAGCGCTACAATAGATTTTGTTTAGACGTCTAACTAAATTGACGGGAGGTGCCTTTACCGATGGATGTCCAACAGCCGGAAACCGTGTACCAGACCTTCACCCATGTGACCCGGCTTCACTTCCACCGGCTTCACGGCGTGCTGGAGCCGCTCGGCATTTACCCCGGCCAGCCGCCCTTGCTGTTCATCCTGGACCGTCATGACGGCATCAGTCAGAAGGATCTGGCCACGCGGCTGCATGTCCGGCCCGCCACCCTGACGGTGATGCTCCGGCGGATGGAGCAGAACGGATGGGTGGCGCGGCGGCCCGATCTTCATGACCAGCGGGTATCCCGCGTTTCCTTGACCGATCCGGGGAGAGAGCTGTGCGAGCAGGCCAGAGCCCGTATGCGGGTCATGGCCGAGGAGCTGTTCGGCTCCATGCCGGAGGAGGACCGCGCGGAGATGCAGCGTCTGCTTCACCGTCTTAGAGAGAATCTGCTGGCGGCGGGACCGGTTGAAAGCTTGCCAGGCTACGTACGGCCCGGCTGCCATAAAGAGAAACAGACAGGAGATGAATCGCCATGCTGAAATTATTCCGTTACCTGAAGCCGTATACCTTGCCGGTGCTTGCGGTGCTCGTGCTGATCTTCGTTCAGTCCATGTCGGAGCTGTATCTGCCGACGCTGATGTCGGACATCGTGGACAAGGGCATCGCCAAAGGAAATACGGATGTGATCTACAAATACGGGGGCTGGATGCTGCTGGTGGCGCTGATTGGCACCGCCTGCTCCCTGACCGCCATGTATTTGTCCTCGAAGTTCTCCACCGCCTACGGCCGCGATATGCGCAGCAGGGTCTTCCGGCATGTGGAGCACTTCACCTTGCATGAGTTTGACACCCTGGGAACCGCCTCGCTCATTACCCGGACCACCAACGACATCACTCAGGTGCAGCAGGTTCTGATCATGATCACCCGGATGATGATCATGGCCCCGATGATGTGCATCGGCGGCCTGATCCTGGCCTACCACAAGGACCCGACGTTGTCCTCCGTGCTGTTCGTGGCCCTGCCGGTCATGGCGGCGGTCATCCTCTTGATCTCCCGGACCGGCATGCCCTATTTCAAGGCCATTCAGGTGAAGATCGACAAGCTGAACCTGGTCCTGCGGGAGAATCTGGTCGGCATCCGCGTCGTTCGGGCCTTCAACCGGGAGGACCAGGAGACCGAGCGCTTCACCGGCGCCAACAAGGACTTGACGGACATCTCCATCAAGGTCAACAAGATTATGGCCGCCTTCATGCCGGCGATGATGCTGATCATGAACTTCACCAGCATCGCCATTCTCTGGTTCGGCAGCGTCCGGATCGATGAAGGGCATATGCAGGTCGGCGACCTGATGGCCTTCACCCAATATGTGTTCCAGATCATGTTCTCGCTTCTCATGATGTCCTTCATGCTGGTCATGCTCCCGCGGGCCCAAGCCTCGGCGGCCCGGATCAATCAAGTGCTGGACATGAACCCGGAGATTAAGGATCCCGCTGCCCCCCAAGCTTCGGGGAACCGGAAGGGCTATGTGGAATTCCGCGACGTCACCTTCCGCTATCCGGGTGCGGAGCAGCCGGCAGTGTCGGGCATCAGCTTCAAGGCGGAGCCTGGCGAGGTGACGGCCATCATCGGCGGTACCGGCTCGGGCAAATCGACGCTGATCCATCTGATCCCGCGGTTCTACGACGTGGAGAACGGCAGCGTCCTGGTGGACGGAGTGGATGTCCGCGAGATGACCCAGGAGACGCTGCGCGCCAAGATCGGCTTCGTTCCCCAGCAGGCGGTGCTCTTCACGGGCACGGCGGCCGACAACATCCGCTTCGGCAAGGACGACGCCACGGACGAGGAGGTCCGGCATGCTGCCGCGACGGCGCAGGCCCTCGATTTCATCGAGGAGATGCAGGACGGCTTCGGCTCCATGATCTCCCAAGGCGGGACCAACCTCTCCGGAGGCCAGAAGCAGCGTCTGTCCATCGCCCGGGCCCTGGTGCGCCGGCCGGAGATCTACATCTTCGACGACAGCTTCTCGGCGCTGGACTATAAGACCGACTCCCGGCTTCGGGCTGCGCTGAAGAAGGAAACCGCCGACGCTACGGTCCTGATCGTGGCCCAGCGGGTCAGCACCGTGCTGGATGCGGACCGGATCATCGTGCTGGAGGACGGCGAAGTGGCCGGAATCGGCACCCACCGGGAGCTGCTGCAGACCTGCCCCGTGTACCGGGAAATCGTATCATCCCAGCTGTCAGAGGAGGAGATTGCATGAGCGGCAACCAATCGCAGCAAGCAGCGGCGCGCCCGCAAGGCGGACGGGGGCCAGGCATGGGAGGCCCCGGAGGCGGACCCTTCGGCCGGCCGCCGGAGAAGGCCAAGGATGCCAAGGGAACCTTCAAGCGGCTGGTGCGCTATATGGCGCCTCACCGGACGAAGCTTCTCACCATCTTCCTGATGGCCATCCTGTCCACCGTATTCTCCATCGTCAGCCCCAAGGTGATGGGCAAGGCGACGACCAAGCTGTTCGAGGGCCTGATGGCGAAGATGCAGCATCTGCCCGGCGCTTCGGTGGACTTCGGCTACATCGGCCAGATTCTGATCATCCTGACAGTGCTTTATGTTGTCAGCGCCTTTTTCAACTATATTACGGGCTATATTATGTCCGATGTGGCGCAGAAGACCGTGTTCGATCTGCGGCAGCAGGTGAAGGATAAGCTGACCCGGCTGCCCTTGGGCTACTACGACGCCCGGAAGCATGGCGAAATCCTGAGCCGCGTGACCAACGACATCGACACCATCGCTACCACCCTGCAGCAAAGCGTCACCCAGCTGATCACCTCGGTGGTCACCATCGTAGGCGTCATCATCATGATGCTGACCATCAGCCCGGTCATGACCCTGATCGCATTGGTGACCCTGCCGGCCAGCGCCTTCGTTACGAAGGCCATCGCGGGACGGTCCCAGCGGTACTTCATGACCCAATCGCGGACCTTGGGCGAGCTGAACGGCCATATCGAAGAGATGTACACGGGCCATAAGATCGTGAAGGCCTTCGGCCGGGAAGGCGATTCCCTGAAGCGCTTCGACGAGATCAACGGCCGTCTGTACGAAGCCGGAGCCAAGGCCAACTTCATCTCGGGCATCATCATGCCGCTCCTGGGCTTCGTCAACAATATCGGCTATGTGCTGGTCTGCGTGGTTGGCGGACTCTACGTCTCCCACGGCCGCTTGCCCATCGGCGATATCCAGGCGTTCATCCAATATTCGCGGCAGTTCACCCAGCCCATCGTCCAGACGGCCAACATCGCCAACGTCCTGCAGTCCACCATCGCTTCCGCGGAGCGGGTCTTCGAGGTGCTTGACGAGCCGGAAGAAACGGCGGACCGTCCGGATGCCGTCGTGCTGAAGAGCCCCGAGGGCTCCGTCCGGTTCGAGAGCGTAGGCTTCGGCTACAAGGCGGACGCGCCGCTTATGGAGGATCTGAACATCGACGTGAAGCCGGGCCAGACCATTGCCATCGTCGGGCCGACCGGCGCCGGCAAGACCACCCTGGTGAACCTGCTGATGCGGTTCTACGAGGTGAGCAGCGGCCGCATTACCGTGGACGGCGCGGACATCCGGGATCTGAAGCGCGGAGAGCTGCGCAGCCTGTTCGGCATGGTGCTGCAGGACACCTGGCTCTTCAACGGGACGATCCGCGACAATATCGCTTACGGACGCAAGGGGGCCACGGAGGAGGAGATTATCCGCGCCGCCCGGGCCGCTCACGCGGACCGGTTCATCCGGACCCTGCCGGACGGATACGACACCGTGCTGAACGAGGAGGCGTCCAACATCTCGCAGGGCCAGCGCCAGCTCCTGACCATCGCGCGGGCCATTCTGGCGGATCCGTCCATCCTGATCCTGGACGAAGCGACCAGCAGCGTCGACACCCGGACCGAGGTATACATCCAGAAGGCCATGCACAACCTGATGCAGGGACGGACCAGCTTCGTCATCGCCCACCGGCTGTCCACCATCCGGGACGCGGACCTGATCCTGGTCATGAACCACGGCAGCGTCATCGAGAAGGGCACACACCAAGAGCTGCTGGCAGCCGGCGGCTTCTACGCGGACCTGTACAACAGCCAATTTACCGCTTCCCAAGCGGTAGAGGCCGGGGGTCAAGCCGTATAACCTATGGATACGATCACCCATACTCTATTCGGCTTGACGCTGTACGGCTCGGTAGATAAGCGGGGCTGGGAGAAGCCGGCGAAGCGGGCGCTGCTGTTCACCGCCGTGCTGGGCTCCCAGGCGCCGGACATCGATGTGGTGTCCTCGCTGTGGGATACGGCGGGACGGTATCAGATGTGGCACCGAGGCTTCACCCATTCCGTGTTCCTGGTGCCGGTCTGGGCCGCGCTCCTCTTCCTCCTGGCCCGTCTGCTGTGGAAGCGCCAGGCAGGGGGGCGGCTCTTCGGCATGGGGCTCCTGGCCGTGTTCATCCATGACACGAGCGACCTCTTCAACGCATGGGGCACCGGATACTTCGAGCCCTGGTCCCCCATGCGGGTCACCTTCGGGACGATACCCATCGTCGACCCCCTCTTCTGGCTCATCATGCTGGCCGGTTGGCTGTGGGTCCGGTACCGGCTCCTGCCGAAGGGATGGCCGGGGCATCTCGCGTACCGGGCCGTCTGGGCGCTGATGGCGCTGCATGTGGGGCTGCAGTCCGCCCAAGGCTATCTGCTCTATCGGGAGGCTCATTCCCATTATGAGCAGGTGGCGCTGTCTGCGGATTTTGTCCCGGGGCAGTTCACGGTCATCGGCAAACAAGGCTCCGAGGTGGTGCTGGAGAAGGGAAATGTGTTCACCGGCCTGACGGAGCGGATCCGGCTGGAGTCCCGGGAGGATGCGGACCTGGAGCGGCTGTTCGCGGCCAACCCCAAGGCGAAGACGCTGATGGAATGGTCCCCCTTTGTCGTGGTGGTGGACGACGGCCAGCGGTTGGGCGTCTACGATCCCCGTTTCTACCGGAACGGGCAATCCTTCCTGTTCGAATATATCGAGAATAGCGCGCCATAGGCGCCTGGTCATAACGAAGGAGCGATGCGCGGCCTGTCCCCGCTTCGCTCCTTCGTTTTTGGCGTTCCTGGCGGCACCCGGTATTGCAACTTGCGGTCGTAGGCTTATAATCAAATGAAAAGGGACGATTTTACCATAGTACTACCAGGAATCCCAGAAAACCCGGGAAATTCAATGGATGGTCGGGGGGATCGAATGTACTTATTTGCGAAGAAATCGGATCAAACCTGGACGGCGAAGAGCTTCATGGTCATCACGCTACTGATCGTCATGACGATTTGCTTCTTGTCCTTCCTGCTGTATGTTCTGTTCGAGCGGATTATGCTGCAGCAGAATTATGACGTCACGATGGACGGACTGAAGCAGACTGGGCAGGAGGTTTCGGTCATGGCGGTAACGGCGTCCACCTTTGCCAAGCAGCTCTACATCGATCCTGAAATTCAGAACCTGCTGAGCAACGAGCTGGATATTCCCGAGAGGACAAAGGCGCTCAACCGGATGGATGCTTACCGGGCCACCTCCCCGTTTATCGATTCGATCTATGTCTACAAAGGCAGCACCTCGTCGTTCTATGTGAGCTCGGATGTCAGCGTCGGAAGCGAGATCCAGAGAGCGGAATCCTTCTACGACCGAGGCATCGTCGACATTGTCCGGAATGCGGCCCTCTATCACACCCTGGAGCCGATTCCGCGTCACTTGGAGATCAAGACCCCGGGAGGAGTGACGGAGCAGCTGTCACTCGATTATTACACGTTTCTGATCTATGACACCTTAGCCAAAAGTCAGGACCGGAACGTAATCGTGGTCAACATATCCGAAACCCAGCTGCACAAAACCATCGACAGCACGATGGCCAACGCGAGCACCAATACCTTCATCCTGAATCAAGAGGGGATCCTTGCATCCAACAGCTGGAAGTACCCGATGCTGAGCGATTTGCAGGAAAAGCCCTACGTCAGACGCATCCTGTCCGATTCGGAGCAATCCGGTTATTTCGTGGGCAGCGTGGATGGGGTCCGATCGTTCGTCTCCTATTCCGAGCCCGATTATCTCGGTTGGCGGTATGTCCGGGTGATGCCGTACCGGGAGCTGACCCGATCGATTGACCATATGCGGAAGGATACGGTCCTGATCGCCGCCGCCATCTTGGTGATGGGGGTCGCCATCTCCTTCATGCTGTCGAAGCGGTTGTTCTCTCCGGCCGACAAGATGCTCGCACGGTTAAGATCTCTCGAATCGGAAGGGCGGAATCTGCGCCCCAAGCGGAGACAGGATTTCCTGCGGAATCTGATGCTGGGTTGGGAGCGCTTTCACTCTCGGCAGATTCGGGACAAGTGCGCGGAATTCGAGGTAACGCTGGAACCGGAGAAGAATACAGGCCTGTTCCTGATGCAGATCGATGATTATGAGAGCTTCGTTGGGAGATACAGCAACTCGGACCGGGAGCTCCTGAAGTTCGGGATTGCCAATATCGCGGAGGAAATATGCGGTGCCTCTTACCGGGCTGCCGCTGCCGATCTGGGGGAGGATGGCGTAGCCGTATTGGTTCAGCCGCTGGATCGTGAGCTGCCGCCGGAGGAGCAGATCTCCGATTCGGCCAGGCTGACGGCGGAACGGATCCAGCAAGCGGTGCATGATTGCCTGCGCGTGTCCGTATCGGTGTTCCTGTGCAAGCCGCAGCTGCCCATGGCTGAGGCCCATCAGCTGTATGGCAAAGCGGTGGAAGCATCCTACCATCGGCTGTTTGCCGGAGCCGGATGTGTGCTGGATGCGGAGAAGCTGGAACAATCCAAGAGATCAACCACCTACCAATACCCCCTGCACAAGGAGAAGCAGCTGCTGGAGGAGCTGAAGCTCGGCCGGACCGACCAGGCCAAGCGCATCTTCGAAGAGATGCTCCGGGGAACGGAGCATTACCCGATGATGTCGTACCGGATGACGCTGTCGCACCTGTCCTTCGAAATTCACAATGCCATCCAGACCATTCAGGTACACAACGATATCGAATTGGAATCGTCCATGAACAGCTTGGCGGAAGCGGCGAACCGGGCACAGTCCCTGGATCGGGTGCTGGCGGAGTACTTCGCCTGGTTCGATGAGCTGGCCGTCCGCATGGAAGAGAAGAAGAGCGGGAAGCAGGAGGAAACCGTACAGCGGATTATGGATATGATCGATGCCCGGTATATGGACCAAGGGCTCTCGCTGGATTGCATCGCGGAGGAATTGGGGCTGTCCGCCGACCATATCGGCAGATTGTTCAAGAAGCAGACCCTTAGAACCATCCTGAGCTATATTACCGAGGTGAGAATGGGCAAGGCTCAGGAGCTGCTGCGGAAGACCGATCTGCCGGTCGGCGAGATTGCAGAACGATCGGGATTCTCCAACAGTCCGTACTTCTACAAGGCCTTCAAGAAATATCACGGCGTATCGCCGGCGGAATTCCGCAAGATATAGATGGACCCTAAGACCCTCTCCCTAAACCGGCTTGAGACCAGCTCTAGCCGGTTTTGTTGCGTATATGGGGCGGCACCAACCTTTTCCGACGGGACTCTCTTTTTCCGATATCATCGCCAAAAGTGAGAAATGCGGATTATTTGCCGTTGATCGGCCGCTTCCCGCAATCCTATGATGGACCTATCCACCGCAAGGAAACGGGAAGAGGAGGCGATATCGGGATGTCCGATATAGTGGCAGAGATCAGAGAACGGCCATCGTCCGCAGTACACCGAAAGAAGAGATTTTGGCACGATCTGATCAAACATAAAGTTTTGTTGCTTATGATTTTGCCGGTGTTGATATTTTTTACGCTCTTCAGTTATGTGCCCATGGTCGGCATTTATTATGCCTTTACCAAATTCGATTTTAACAAGGGCTTGCTCCACAGTCCGTTCGTGGGCTTCGAAAACTTCAAGTTCCTGTACAAATCCGGCATCCTGTTCAAAATGACGAAGAACACGATTCTATACAATGTGGCTTTTATCTTTATCGGTCATTTTCTGAAGATGACCATGGCGATTATGCTGTCGCAGGTTCCCGGCAAGCTGTTTCGCAAGACAAGCCAATCGATGATGTTTTTGCCACACTTTATCTCCTGGGTATTGGTGGGGGCCATGGTCTATCAATTGTTCAATACCGACCACGGCTTCTTGAATTCGATCCTGAAGGCATTCGGATTCGAGCCGTACAGCTTCTACAACCAGGTGGCGCCATGGAAATATATATTGGTCCTGGCGGATGTATGGAAGGGGGTCGGCTTCGGAACGGTGGTTTATCTGGCGGCTCTTCTCGGCATCAATGAAGAATATTACGAAGCGGCGCGCATCGACGGCGCCAGCATCTACCAGCAGATACGCTATATCACCATCCCGCTGCTTATGCCGACCTTCGTTCTTCTGATCCTGTTCTCGCTCGGCCATATCTTGAAAGGCCAGTTCGATATGTTCTTCCAGATCGTCGGGACCAACGGCATCTTATACGATTCCACGATTATCATCGATACCTACGTCTATCGCACCCTGACCGTCAATTTCGATATCGGCATGGGTACCGCAGCAGGATTGTACCAGTCGTTCTTCGGCTTCGTCCTGATCATGACGGTCAACTACATCATAAGGAAAACCTGTGATGATTACGCTTTGTTCTAATGACCTGGAAGGAGACCAAAACCGATGAGAAGAGATCCGGGGACCTTGTCCTTTAATGCGATCGGGTATACCGTCATTATTTCTTTCACGTTATTCTGTCTGATTCCGTTCTGGCTGATTCTGGCCGGTTCGTTCTCTCGGGAAACGGACGTTATCGCCAAGGGCTTTCAACTATTCCCGGTGCATCTGTCCTTGGATGCATACCGCTCCGTGTTTACCGACCCGGAACAAATCTACCGCGCTTACGGCGTGACCGTCGGGCTGACGGTAACCGCCACGCTGATCGGCCTATGGCTGACCTCCATGGGGGGATATGTTCTCTCCCGGCAGGACTTCAGGTTCCGCGGTTCGCTGGCCTTCTTCATCTACTTCACGACTCTGTTCGGCGGCGGACTGATTCCATGGTACATCCTGATGGTGAAGTACCTTCATCTGAAGGATACCTATACCGTCTTGGTGGTGGTGCACTTGATCAGCGCATGGAACTTGATTCTGATGAAAAACTTCATGCGATCCATACCCGATTCCCTGATCGAATCGGCCAAAATCGACGGGGCCGGAGATTTCAAGATTTATTGGAGAATCATGCTTCCGCTGTCTACGCCGGGACTGGCGACCATCGGCCTGTTTATCGCGCTCGGCTGCTGGAACGAATGGTTCGTCGCCAATCTGTTCATCAACGATCCGAACAAGTACCCGCTGCAATATTTGCTGTATAAGATCCTGTCCGATGCGAGTATTCTCCAAAGCACTATAGCGGCCCAAATCATGTCGGTGGGGATGACGCCGCCAACGGAGACGCTCAAGATGGCCATTGCGGTGGTCGCCACAGGTCCGGTTATTCTGTTGTATCCGTTCGTGCAGCGTTATTTTGTCAAAGGCCTGACGATCGGCGCGGTAAAAGGTTAGTCCCGGCTTAACCGGCTAACATAGAGAAGAATACAAGGAGGAGTCATCATGCAATCCAAGAAGCGTCTCATATCCGGTATGGCAGCCACTGCGCTTATGACGGCGGCGGTTCTGTCCGGCTGCGGAGGCGAGGATTCAAGCTCGGCAGGCAGCGAAGCGAGCAAAGCGCCGGTCCAATCGCCCGGGACATCTGCTGCAGCATCCGCTGCGGCGTCCAACACGCCGGATATCTCCAAGAAGGTGGAGCTGAACTGGTATTTGCTCGGAGCGGTGAGCCCCGATACCGAGAAAGTGATGGCCGAAGCAAACAAGATTTTGGAGAAGGAACTGAATGCCACCATCAAGCTGAACTTTACGACCTGGACCGACTGGCAGACGAAGTACAATCTGCTTCTGTCGTCAGGCGAGCCTGTGGATATGATATTCGCTTCCTCCTGGGCGGATTATTTCAAGTACGCCAAGCAGGGCGCGTTTATGGATTTGACGAATATGCTGCCCAAGTTCGCCCCCGAAACCTGGAAGACGGTGCCGAAGCAGGATTGGAGCGATGTGACGGTCGGCGGCAAAATCTACGCGGTCCCCAGCACCTTCGCGGAATACGCTCCGGACGGATGGGTATACCGCGAGGATTGGCGCAAGCAGTTCAATCTGCCGGAAATCAAGGATTTGGCCTCGCTTGAAGCCTATATAGCAGGCGTCAAGAAGAATGTGCCGAATGTGACGCCCATCGGCGGCAACACGAGCAATGAATTAAACGTGCTCTACAAGTACCTAAACGATTTTCAGCCCATCGGAGGGGACAGCAGCCTGATTGGGGCCTCGTCCTATGGCAAACCGCGTGATATCGTCATTTATCCGTTCACCAAGGAATATTCGGACTTTGTGCACATGACCAAGAGATGGGCAGACCAAGGCTTCTGGTCCAAAGACGCTTTAGCCTCCAAAGAAAACCCAGGCAATATGATCAAAGCGGGAACCGGCGCCATCCAATGGACCAATCTGGCCGGTGCGAGCACCTTCATCGCCGGCGTGCAGAAGGATACCAAGGGCGCCATCGAGCTCGGCTACTTCCCGTTCACGCGCTTCCACCATTATGCCATGCCGAACCTGTCGATCAATAACGGCATGGCGGTTCCGAGAAGCGCCAAAAACCCGGAGCGGTCCTTGATGGCTCTGGAGAAAATCCGCAATGACCAAAAGCTCTACCGCCTCATGACCTATGGTATCGAGGGGTACCATTACAGCTTCGCCGAAAATGGAAAGAATATCGTGAGCCCGGCCCAAGGCCAGGACCCGAATAAGGTCAAAGGCTACAGCATTGCCGATTGGGGCTGGCGCAACGAGAAGAATATGCTCTTCCCGCAAGGCGGCTGGGATCTGTATGACAAGCTGCTCGTGGAAATGAAAGGGTATTCGAAGCCGAATCTATTCGCACCGATAACCTTGGATTACGAGCCGGTCAAGAGCGAGCTCGCCGCAGTCAACGAAGTGAAGAAGCAGTATGAAGGGCAGCTGAGAGCCGGTCTTGTGAAGGATGTAGACGAAACCTTGAAGACATATCAGGATAAGCTGAAGACGGCCGGCATCGATAAAGTGGCGGATTACGTGAAGAAGCAGGCCAACGCCTACTTTGACGAGAAGGGCATCAAGTAATCGGCAGGTTAGGACAACAGGGAGCTGTACGAATGCGGCTCCCTTTATCATTTTGCTGGAGGAAGGCGGGGGAGGGTCTTGAAGCTGGTGCAGTTGGCAATTGCGGCTCTTGCGGGAATGGTCATTGCCGCCATATCCATCTGGTCCTCACGGGCCGGTGCCGTGCCGGAGGAGGAGCCGGTTGCAGTGGTGAACGACAGCCCGGTCACGGCGGTGGAATTCATGCGCGAGGCGGAACGGCAAAGGGCTTCCGTGATCGACTACTTCTACCGGACATATGGCGCGAAGATGGGGCATCATTTCTGGGAATCGGCATTCAACGGGGAAAATCCGGAAACCGCCTTGAAGGAGCGGACGCTGAAGGAAATTGTCAGAACGAAGGTGGAGCTGGAGCTCTTCCAGGAGCACGGGCTGATCCATGGGACCTCCGATGCTGATCTGATCCGGGAGCTGGAGAAGGAGAATGAGCGTAGACGTGCCGCAATCCGGGCGAATCAGCCGGTTTATGGCCCAGTTCACTTGGATGAAGCTGCGTTTCGGGATATTTTCATCAGCAAAACGAGGGGGGAGTTAAAGGAAAAGCTGTCCAGGAATGAGCTGGTGGCCAACGATGACACCTTAATGCGCCATTATGAAGCGATCAAGGATCCGATGCTGATCAGCGAAGGAACCGTCCGGTTCGATAAGCTGACTGTCTCCTATAAGGACACCGGCTCCGGGGATGGGGATGGCCGGTCGAAGGACCGGGTTAGAGCGGAGATGGCTGACGCCAAGCGGCTCGCGGACCAGGGAATGGAGCTGGCAGAGGCGGCGAAGGAGCTGTGGGTGGGAGTCGGAGCATCGGTGGCCGGATACACGGAGGAGGAGTTGAACAACAGGACGGCCGGGGCCTATTACAAATTTCAGCCGGCTCTATATGCCCTGCTCACCGGAGGTCTTCCCGACGGCCGAGTCAGTCCCGTTATCGATGAAGCGGCACAAGGGAGCTATGTTCTGGTCCGGATAACCGACAGAGAAGCGGGCGGGTACAGAAGCTTCGAGGAGAGCAGGAGCCAAGTAGAGAGCAGCTATAGGGACACGGCCTATTCCGCTTATCTGAACAGGCTTGTGGAGGCGGCGCGTGTCGATCTTCATCCCCAGGCTTGGAAGGCGCTAAGGCTGCTGTAATTCATGATCTCGAAAACGGTTACAACCTTTGGGCCGGGCCGTTTTTCGGATACAACATCAATACGGAGGGGGATTTGTTGTGGGAAGAGCAAGAAGGTACAGGTGGACCAGTATCCTGCTGGTTCTGGCTATCACGGTGTCATTCTTCATGCCTGTAACTGGGCAAGCCGTCGTTCATGCGGCGGGGAACGTGTATTACGTGGACGCGCTGGACGGGAACGACGGGAACTCCGGTACCGCACCGGGCTCCGCATGGCAAACCCTGGATAAAGTGAATGCCACCGTGTTCCAGCCGGGGGACACGCTTCTGTTCAAGGCAGGCGGCGTATGGACCGGTTCTCTCTCGCCCAAAGGCTCGGGGGCGGAGGGAAGCCCCATCAAGATCGACAGGTATGGGGAAGGCAGCAAGCCGTTGATCGCCGGAGCGGGTGCGGCGGCGGCCGTCTACTTTTACAATCAGGAGCAGTGGGAGGTCCGGAATCTGGAGATTACCAATGACGCTCCGAGCGCTGCGGTGCGAAGAGGGATTCATGTGGACGGCAGCAGCGGCACGTGGACGAATCCGAGAGTCTATAAGCACTTCGTGTTCGAGAATCTGGACATCCACCATGTGAAGGGCGCGGTTGCCACGGATTACGCCCATAACGGAGGCATTATCGTATGGGGCACAGCCTGGGATTACCATGTCTCGGATGTGGTCATCAACAATAATAAGATCTATACGGTCGACAGCGTAGGCATTTATCTGAACGGCGCCCAGACCCGCTATTCCAGCGGCCTGAAGGTGACGAACAATCTGATCTACGATGTGGCGGCGGACGGGGCATTCGTTCTGAATACGACGAACGGGCTGATAGAGAACAACGTCGTCCACGATACGCATGTGCGGGCCAGCGGCTATCATGTGCCGTTGTGGGTTTATGCGGGCAAGGACAATGTCATTCAGTTCAACGAGGTCTACAATACGGCTCCCGGCGGCGATGCGATGGCGTATGATGCGGATTATAACAGCGAGGGAACCGTCATCCAATATAATTACAGCCATAACAATGCCGGCGGCGGCTTCCTGGTGGTCAACGACGGCACGAACGCCGTGAACCCGAACAAACCCAACTTCAACCGCAATTCGGTCGTCCGCTATAACATCAGCCAGAATGACAGCGGTGCCGCTTTTACGATCAGCGGAACACCGGACACCACGTATATCTATAACAACACCGTTTATTTGCCCCGTTCCTCCAATGCCAAGGTTGTGGATTTCTTGAACTGGGGCGGTTATGCCCAGAACACGTATTTCTACAACAATCTGATCTACAATCTGGGAACGGGCGGGTATAACTTCGCGGGCAGCACGAACAATGTGTTCGAGAATAACGTATTCTTCGGGACTCACCCGAGCAGCGAGCCGGAAGACCCCTACAAGATCACGGCAGACCCGCAGCTGGCTTCTCCCGGGTCGGGGGGCATAGGCAAGGATACGCTTGCCGGCTATCAGCTGCTGAACACCTCCCCGGCCATCGGGGCGGGCAAGCCGATCACTGGCAACGGCGGCCGGGATTACTTCGGAAACCCGGTTCCCTCGAATGCCGCACCGAACATCGGCGCTTACCAGGGCCCGGGGCTGGATCCGAACAACCTTCCCCCGCTGCCGCAGCCTCCGTCGGAGGAAAACCTGCTGAAGAACCCCGGCTTTGAAGCGGGGGACTTCACCGATTGGCCGACTCATTACAACGGAGCAACGATTGAAGGCACGGATCCGCATACCGGCCTTTACGCCGCCAAGCTGACAGGAAGCTATGCAGGCGCGGAGCAAATCGTCGGCGGGCTCTACCCGAACACCATGTACAAATTGTATGCATGGGGCAAAAGCGTAAATGGCGGAGATGCGGTCTTCGGAGTGAAAAATTATGGCGGAGCCGCTAAGGACGTCCATGTGACGACAACCGGCTACACCCGGAAGGAGATTACCTTCACGACGGGAAGCACCAGCACAAGCGCCATCATCTACCTGTATAAGAACGGCGGCAGCGGGGATGTGATCTTCGACGATCTGGAGCTGGTCCAGTACGGCGCGGCCCCTCTCCCTACCGACCCGCCTGTGGTGTATCCGGAGGGCTCGAATGACGAGTTTGACTCGGCGTCCTTGAAGGATCAATGGCGTTGGGTCCGGGAAAACGCGGCCAATTGGTCTCTGAGTGCCAATCCGGGGTTCATGAGAATCGTCAGCGAGCATGGGGACATTGCAGGCGGTACGGGCGATGCGAAGAACATCCTGCTCACAGGCGCTCCTTCCGGAGACTGGGCCATCGAGACGAAGCTGGACGGGAAGCCGGTTTCCAGATGGTCGCAGGGCGGATTAATCCTATACGTGAACGACAATACGTATATCCGGATGACCCGGCTGTACGGGGAGGGGAACCAGTTCCAGTTCGACGTCAAGTATAACGGCGTCCGCACCCATTATGAGGTTCCCGACACGATAGCATCGGCAGTCGCTTATCTGCGGCTTGTGAAATACGGGTCGACCTATGCCGGGTACTATTCGGCGGACGGAGTCACGTATACCCAGGTCGGGTTCTCCCTATCCGCCAACCTTGCGGATCCGAAAATCGGCTTGATCGTTTGTGCGGGAACGGGACTTACGGCGAATTTCGATTCCTTCCATATCGTGAAGGACGGCATTGCGCCGCCTCCTTCACCGACCCCAACGCCGACCCCGACGCCCACTCCAACCCCGACTCCGGTGCCGGTCAGCGGGGTAACGCTCAATAAGACGGCGCTGAGCTTGAAGGCCGGCGAGACGTCAGAGCTCACAGCCTCCGTGCAGCCCGCCAATGCGGCCAATAAGAATGTCGCCTGGAGCTCGGACAATCCGGCGGTAGCGACAGTGGATGCCAGCGGAACCGTCACGGCGGTCAGCGCTGGAACGGCTGCGGTTACCGTCACGACGGCGGATGGAGGCAAGAAGGCGGTCTGTACCGTTCAGGTGATTTCGCCCGTCAATCTGTTGACCAATCCCGGCTTTGAGACGGGGGATTTCACCGGATGGCCGACGCACTTCACGCAGTCCGCCATTGTGAACGCCAACGCCTATTCGGGAATGTACGCGGCCCAATTGACGACCGCTTACGGAGGCATCGAGCAGAAGGTGAACGGGCTTTCCCCGAATACGACCTATACGCTGTCCGCTTGGTCCAAGGGGGAAAACGCACAATTCGGCGTCCGGAATTACGGCAGCTACCAGCGGCAGTTGACGGTGAACACGGCGGACTATACGAGGAAGGAAATCACCTTCACCACCGGAAGCAACAATACGAGCGTTACGGTATTCATGTACAAACTCGCGGTGGCCGGCGAGGCTTATTTCGACGACTTCGAGCTGGTTCAGACCGGACCGGCACCGTCGCCAACCCCGACGCCGACGCCAACAGTAACTCCAACGCCAACGCCAACGCCGACCCCGACAGGGGGGCCAACTCCTCCACCGACCTCCACCGTCCTCGTTGAGAACGACTTCGAAGACGGAGATGCCGCCGGCTGGACCGCCTTCAGCGGCACATGGAGCATCGCAGCGGACGGAAGCAAGGTCTACAGACAATCCTCGACCTCCGGGGAAGCGATCGCCTATGCGGGAGAGGACTCCTGGACCGATTATTCGTATGAGGCTCAGGTCAAGCTGGGCACGGTGAGCGGGAATGCAGGGCTAATATTCCGGTACGCGGATGCCTCCAACTTCTATATGTTCAGGCTGAACGACAGCAGCGATAAAGCGGAGCTGTACAAACGGGTGGACGGCACCTTTACAATGGTTGCAAGCAGCGCGCAGTCCATCGCGACGGGGCAGTGGTATACCCTGAAGATCATGGTTGGGGGCAATCATGTGACAGGGTACGTAGACGGTGTGGAGAAGATCAATTGGACGAATCCGGCGACGCAGCTGACCTCCGGCAAGATCGGGCTGCGAACCCATACGTCCTTCGCAAGCTTCGACCATATACGGGCTGCCGCTTCATCGCCGGCTCCGACCCCGACGCCTGCGGATACCACCCCGCCTGTGCTTACGGTTCCCGCCGACAAGACGGTGGAGGCTGCCGGGGTCAAGACGGCCGTGGCTATCGGGGATGCCGCCGCTGCCGATGAATCGCCGGTGACGATCACGAACGACGCCCCGCCGGATTACCCGCTCGGCACCACGGCTGTCACCTGGACGGCGACAGACAGGAGCGGAAACAAAAGCACGGCAGTGCAGCTCATCACAGTGGCGGATACCACCCCGCCCGTCCTTACGGTTCCCGCCAATGTAACCGTGAAGGCATCGGCGAGGCGGAGCCCCGTACCGCTGGAAGGAGCTGCCGCTATCGATCTGGTGGACGGAACGGTCGCCGTTACCAGCAACGCACTGCCGGATTATCCGGTTGGCAGTACCGTGGTGACGTTCCATGCGACGGACAGCAGCGGGAACGCTGCGACAGCCACGGTGACGGTAACCGTAAGCAATGCTTCTCCGGTACTGGGGCCGATCGAGGATCAGAGATCGATAGAAGGGAAGCTGCTGGAATTTGTTGCCGTGGCATCCGATCCGAATGAGGATCCTGTTGTGATCAGCATGGAGAATCTTCCTGCCGGAGCCGTATTCGACCGTGCAGCCGGAAGATTCTCCTGGACACCCGGGTACACCCAGTCCGGCTCGTATACCGTAGTGGTCCGCGCAAGCGACGGGCAAGGGACGGACAGCAAAAACGTGGTCATTACGATATCGAATGTAACGGCGGCGGATTTGATTAAGGAGTGTATCGGTTCCGTCCTCCAGACAGACCCGGATATCAAGGGGGCTCTGATCGTGAAGCTGGAGGAGGCAGCAGCCTCTTGGGCTCGAGGGAACGCCAACGCGGCGATCAATAAGCTCCATGCTTTTGTCAACAGTGTGGAGGCCCAGAGAGGGAAGAAGCTTACCCAAGAGAAGGCGGCTGCGCTGATTCGTGCCGCCGAAGCAATCGAATATGTAATCGGCTTGGATTAGGGATGGGGGAGAACATGCAGCAAACCTATGGAATCGAGCGGGAGCGGGAGGTTACCGAATTCGTCCGGGCGGACGGACGCAGGCTGGTGAACGGAGAGGGCCGTGAAATTCTGCTTCGGGGCGTCGGCTTCGGCAACTGGCTGCTGCCGGAGGGCTATATGTGGATGTTCCCGAAGGAGGGGGACCGCCCCCGGCGGATAGAGGCGATGATCGAAGGCTTGATCGGTTGGGAGAAGGCCGGAAGGTTCTGGGAGCTCTATTATGAGCGCTATATTTCGGAGGCGGACATCGAGCGGATTGCGGCGGAGGGCTTCAACTCCGTACGGGTTCCGATCAACGCGCGATTCCTGATGGAGGATATGGAGGAGCCCCTGAAGCTCATGGATCGCCATCTCGCTTATATCGACCGGATGATCGGCTGGTGCAGGGATCACCGCTTATATGTCATTCTGGATTTGCATGGTGCGCCGGGGGGCCAGACGGGGACCAACATCGACGATTCGGAACGGGATCATCCCGACCTGTACGCGGATGAGAAGTATGAGCGGCTGACGGTCCGGCTCTGGCGTGCGCTTGCCGAGCGGTACAGAGAGGAGTGGATCGTTGCGGGCTACGATCTGCTGAACGAGCCGCTGCCGGATTGGTTCGCAGCCTATAACGGCCGGCTGATGCCGTTGTACAAGGAGATCGTTGCAGCCATTCGGGAAGTGGATACCCGGCATATGATCATTCTGGAAGGCGCCCATTGGGCGACGGATTGGTCGGTGTTCACGGAGAGGATCGACGACAATCTGATGCTGCAATTCCACAAGTATTGGAGCAATCCGGATACGGAAAGCCTGCAGCCTTATCTGGAGAAGCGGGATGAATGGAACGTGCCGATCTTTATGGGCGAGGGCGGGGAAAACTGCAACGATTGGTATGCCGGGGCGTTCCAATTGTTCGAGGATCATAGGATCTCGTGGAATTTCTGGCCGTGGAAAAAACTTGATACCCGGAATTCCCCCTGCTCGATCCGCATGCCGGATGATTGGCAGAGGTTGGTCCGGTATCTGGAGGGCGGGGACCGTCCGGACCAAGCGGATGCTGAACGCATTCTGAAGCAATTCGTGAATGCCCTGCCCTTGGAACGCTGCGAGTATCATCCGGGGGTGGTCCGGTCGCTGTTCCGGAGGGTGCCGTTCCGGGTTCCGGCCATCTTCTACGGGTATAAGGGAGAAGGGATCAGCTATGTGCTTGGCGCCGCGGAGCCCAAGGAGAATCCCTGGGGGTTCCGCATCCGGGATGGCGCGGACATCCGAGCCGCAGAGGCAGGGGAGAAGAGACCGGCTGTCTGGCATGGACGCGGCGATTCCGACCGGATGCTGATCGTTCAGCTGGCGGAGGGAGCCTGGTTCGACTATGCGTTCACGCTGCCTACGAGCCGGTTGCCTCATAAGCTGATCCTCCGGATGCGGGCGTGTTCCGTCGAAGGGCCGGCTGAAGTCCGGGTTGTAGTGAACGGATGGGAAGCCGGGAGCGTGGAGCTATCCGGCGGTGCGGACCAGTGGCAGGAAGCGGAGCTTGTCCTTGCGGCTTCTTATGAAGCGGGACCGTTGAAGGTTCGGATCGGGACGAAACGGCAGGCCGTCCGTTTGGAATGGGTGGAAGTCGTCTTCTCAGACGTGTAGTACAAATCGCGCAAGGATCACCCCTCGCATGGAGGTATTCGGCCGGATTATGGATCCGGTCGGGTGCCTCTTTGCGGTTCGGGCGGGGCATAGACGTTAGGGCTATCGGTCCCCTATGGATGGGAAATTGGCACGGGAATTGCATAAATATTCCGCTCAGGCGCATGGTAAAACCATATGAAGGAGTGGATCGTGTTGGTCACGTTGGTGTACCTGCTGCTTAGTCTCCTGCTGATCCTAATGATCGCCGGTCTGGATGTGTTCGCCGGCAAGACGACTTTTGTGGAAGCCCTGAAAGTCTTCTACACCAGCACGGAGCATTACCATTCGCCGATCTATCTGGTTATCTGGGTCTTCGCCCTCTTGTGGTCGCTGGCGACGGATATCCGGCACCGCCGGCACCGGGTCAACGGGGAATAGAACACAAAATGTCCATAATTGTCCAGGTGGTTAATTACTAGATTTGTCACGAATGGCCCGTTAGGAGTGGCGGGTTGTCCATTATAATGGAGGACGAATGTACACCACGAGGAGACAATGAGGGGGCATAGATTATGGAAGGACAATTAAAAAAGGAGCTTGGCATCTCGGTTGCCATGTCATTGGTCATCGGAACGGTCATCGGTTCCGGAATCTTCATGAAGCCGGGGCGGGTCATTCTGGCTGCAGGCGATTCGAACATGGCCATGCTGGCCTGGATCCTGGGCGGAATTCTGACGATCGCCGGCGGCCTGACCATCGCGGAGATCAGCGTGCAGTTTCCCAAGACCGGCGGTCTGGTGGTCTATCTGGAGGAAGTGTTCGGCAGGGTATGGGGCTACCTGGCCGGATGGGTGCAGACCATCATCTACGGGCCAGCTATTATCGGAGCCCTGGGCTTGTATTTCGGTTCCTTGCTGACCAGCTTCTTCGGACTGGATGAGGGGCTGAAGCTGTGGTTCGGTATTGGGACGGTGCTGTTCCTGTTCACGGTCAATAGTCTTGGCACCAAGTACGGCGGCTCGGTACAGACCGTATCCACGGTGGCCAAGTTCGTGCCCATCGTGCTGATCGCCGTGCTGGGTCTGGCCAAGGGCGATTCGCAGATCTGGAACGTCAGCAGCGGGGTGGCCGAGCATGCGGGCATGGGCGCCGCCATTCTGGCCACGCTGTGGGCGTATGACGGCTGGATGCTTGTCGGCAATGTAGCGGGGGAGATGAAGAACCCGGGCAAGCACCTGCCGCTGGCCATTATCGGAGGCCTGTCCGTCGTGACGGCGGCTTATCTTCTGGTCAACCTGGCGCTGTTCCATGTGCTGCCTGCGGACCGGATCGCCGCCCTGGGGACGGATACCGCCAGCACGGCCGCCAAGATCCTGATGGGCGCTGCCGGCGGCAAGGTCATCAGCATCGGCATTCTGATCTCGATCTTCGGCTGCTTGAACGGCAAGATTCTGGCATTCCCGCGGGTGACCTACGCCATGGCGGAACGGGGGCAGCTGCCGTTCTCGAAGTTCCTCGTCAAGGTCCATCCGAGGTTCGGCACCCCGGTGGCCGCCACCGGCATGCAGGTGGCGCTGGCTCTCGTTATGATGGCGCTGAGCAACCCGGACTACCTGTCCGACATGGCCATCTTCGCCGTGTATATCTTCTATGTGCTGGCGTTCGTCGCTGTCTTCCTCCTGCGGCGCCGCAATCCCGGAGCCAAGCGGATCTACAGCGTTCCGCTGTACCCGGTGGTTCCGCTGATCGCCATCGCCGGCTCTCTGTTTGTTCTGGTGAGCACGCTGATGGACCAGACGCGGGATTGCCTTCTGGCCATCCTGGTCACACTGCTGGGCCTGCCGCTGTATCTGTACCTGAACCGCCGCAAGGCGTCTGCGGCCAAGATGTCCGCTTCAGGAGAAGCCGTATAACGATGAACCCCCTTTTCCCGGTTATCGGGAGAAGGGTTTTTTTTGGTTTGCGCGAGAGTGCGAGGGCGGGAGAGAGTGTGAGCGGGAGGGGGTGTGCGGGGGACGGGCGAGGGAGAGAACGCGGGAGGGGGCAGGTGTACCAACGGCAAAAATGCCGCAGAATCCCGCGGCATCCCGCCCCAGTACAAACCAGCGGCAGAAGTGCCGTTGGTTTTAGGAGGAGTGCGGGCGAGGGGCGGATGCAGACGCATCAGCGGCAAAAATGCCGCAGAATCCCGCGGCGTCCCGCCCCCCGGCGCAACCAGCGGCAGAAGTGCCGTTGGTTTTCGGAGGAGTGCGGGCGAGGGGCAGATGCAGACGCATCAGCGGCAAAAAAGCCGCAGATTCCGGCCGCGTCCCGCCCCCCGGCGCAACCAGCGGCAGAGGTGCCGTTGGTTTGCGGGAAAGTGCAAGCAGGGGCGGATGAAGGCGCACCAACGGCAAAAATGCCGCAGAATCCTAGGACGTCCCGCCCCCCAGCGCAACCAGCGGCAGAAGTGCTGTTGGTTTTCGGAGGAGTGCGGGCGAGGGGCAGATGCAGACGCATCAGCGGCAAAAAAGCCGCAGAATCCCGCAGAATCCCGCGGCGTCCTGCCCCCCGGCGCAACCAGCGGCAGAGGTGCCGTTGGTTTTCGGAGGAGTGCGGGCGCGGAGCCGGATGCAGGCGCACCAGCGGCAAAAATGCTGCAGATTCAGGCCGCCTCCCGCCCCCAGCACAAACCAGCGGCAGAAAAGCCGTCGGTTGCTAACGCAGAACGGAGCCTAATCGCTTAGGCTCCGTTCTCTTTACCGCATCCCGGCCGGTTACGGCGTTTTTGCCGCGGCCGGCGGCGGGATCTCGTCCAGGACCAGCTTGGCGGACTGGACGATGGCCGTGCCCTTCAGGTCCATGGTGCGGACCTGGAGGGTCCACGGCAGAGCGGGCTGCGCCGCGCCGTCCGGCAGCCAGGCGGTGAGCTTGCCAGCCTCCCAGGAGGTGGTCTGAAGCTTGCGGCCGTTCAACCAGACCGTGCTCTCAGAGCTGAACGGCCCGCCGTAGACGTCGATCCGGCCCTTGGGTCCGCTCTCCGCTCGGGTCAACTCCGGGTTACCGTAGCCCAAGGTGTACCGGTCAGCGGCGATGCGGTGGGCGATGCCTGCTTCCTGGTAGCCGGTCTGATTGCCGAACAGGATGTCATACTGGAACCGCTTATAGTCGGCCAAGAGCGACTCATCCATCGGGTGCTGCTTGCGGAAGGGACGGATGGGGATAATCGGCTGCTTCTGATACAGGCCGTACAGATAGTCGGTGTAATAAGTGCCCGGCTTACCGGTGTAGTGCAGCAGATAAGGACCCAGGAAGCTGGCATTCATCCGAAGCTCTTCCCGCGGGCGCCCCGTGGTGTTATCCCAGAGCACAAATGGGGTGTAGTGCATCTTCTCCATAAACTGTGGATCATCATTGCCCGTAATGTATCCGGCGTCCTTGAAGCCGTAGTAATTGCTGCCGAAGGCGGGCAGATGGTCCCCGAAGCAGAGGATCACCGTCGGCTCGCCGCTTCGCTCGTAATGCTCCACCAGCGTCTGGAAGGCCTTGTCGAAGGCCAGCTCCCCAGTGGCGTAATTCTCCAGCATGTTCTTCGTCTTGGCTGAGACGGAACCGCTGACGGTAATAGGGTGGTCATAGAACTTATCCTCATAGCTGCCGTGGTTCTCCATCGTGTTGGCGAAGATGAAGTCCGGTCCCGGAGTACCGTCGGCGGACTCGATGATCTTGGACATCACCTGGGCGTCCTCATAGTTGGGGCCGTGGAACTTAGGCTCGAAGAACTCGCTGCTGATGAAGCGCGAGAAGCCCATGTTCCGGTAGGCGTTCCGGCTGTTGAAGAACCAGTTGAAGAACGGGTTGATGGCCGTTGTGGCGTAGCCTTGGCGGGCGAAGATGGAGGCCAGGGAATCCACGTTCCGGTTCAGGTAGTTGATGTACGCAATGGAATTGTTCGGTATAAAACGCACCGAGTTGCCCGTCAGCACCTCGAACTCCACATTAGCCGTCGTCCCGCCGAATTGGGGCGTGAGCATCCAGCCGCCGGTGGTCCGCTGCATCAGGGAGCGGAAGAAGGGCAGGGGATCCGAGCTGAAGCTGACGTTCTTCATGAGTGTCGGATCCCAAAAGGTCTCGGACAGCAGCACGATGACGTTGGGCTGATCCTTGGTACCACCCCTTGCACCTGTGGTTTGGCTGTTGCCCGGGCTTCCTCCGGCCGCGGCTTTGTCCGTTGCTGCCGGCGCTACACTCCCGGACGCCTGATTCGTGAAGGAGGCCGGCGTCACGGCAGATCCGAACGCCTCCCCGCCCGTCGCCTGTTGCTGCCCCTCCAGCTCCCGTACCAGCTTGCGGATGCCGATGCTGCCGCTGCCGGCGGGCTTCTCCGGAAGGACGAAGTCCAGCGCGTCGAAGGCGGCGACCAGGATGCCGTTGCGGTTGCAATTGTACACCTGCTCGTAGCGGACCGGGGTGATCCGGAAGTCGTCCCAGAAGGCGATGGGACTGTTCAGGTAGACGGAGCCGAGCAGGAATAGTCCGGCTCCCGCATAGACCAGGCGCTCCCTCCACCCAAGCCGGACGGATGGAAGGAGCACGGCTCCGGCCACGGTGCCGGCCGCCGCCGCGGCCACCCACAGCAGGTTGCGGGTTAGGGGGGAATTCAGGGAGCGGACCGTATCTGTTCCAGTCTGGGGAAGGAAGAGGTCCCAGATATAGAGCGGCGCCCCGGTCAGATTGGCCTTCATTCCGCTTAGGAAGCCGAGCGCGCCGAACAGGCCGAACAGAACGGCATAAGACCGGCGGGTTCTTCCGGCGAACCCGGTGACGACCAGGGTCAGGAACAGCGCGATCCAGTAATTGAGCCAGAATTCATTGGGGTAATCGATCATCCATTGATAGGTTTCCGCGAAGGAGGTCCTGCTCAAGGCCTCCAGCATGAGAACCAGCACGAGGGGGGCTGCCGGCAGGTGGATGCGCTTCCAAAGGAAGCGTACCAGCTGGGTGGCACCGCCTGGGCGTGGAACGGAAACGGGTGTATTCGAACGCATTATCGTACGCAGCATGGGGTTGTCTCCATCGCTCAAGATTGATAAAGAGTAAGGTAGGTCCAGCCCCCATTATACCGCGTTCGGAGCGGGTTGGCACCCGAGTCTTTGGCGCTGGTGCCATTTTCCGAGCCGCGAGAGGGCTGAAGGCCACCAGTGGCCTATAATCGCGCCCGGCGCGCCGTGAGCGCCGCTTCAGGCAGCCTGAAGGCCACCCATGGCCTTCAATTCCGGGAAAGCGAGCCGCGAGAGGGCTGAAGGCCACCAGTGGCCTAAAATCGCGCCCGGCGCGCCGTGAGCGCCGCTTCAGGCATCCTGAAGGCCACCCATGGCCTTCATCGCCGGGAAAGCGCGTCGCGAGAGGGCTGAAGGCCACCAGTGGCCTATAATCGCGCCCAGCGCACCGCGAGCGCAGCATCATCCAGCCTGAAGGCCACCAGTGGCCTATAATCGTTATCGCGTCGCATCCAGTGCGACGCGAGCATCGCATCGGGCGGCCTGAAGACCGCCAGCGGCCTATAATCGCGCCCGACGCATTCCCGCTCTGCCTAGCCCATGTGCTCCACCCGCCTGTACGTCCCTTATTCCTCCTGCTCCCCCTTCAGCCGGATCCGGCTGAACTCTTCTCCGCGGTCGATCTCGCCGATCTCCAAGCCCTGCTGATGGAGCAGCTCGATAATGGCCCTCTCGTCGTAGGAGGGAACCAGAAGATGGCTGCGGCGGGATTCCTCCCGGAGCTCCTCCACCAGCTTCAACAGATGGCTCACCGTGTAAGGCTTGCGCAGATAGAGCTCGTTGCCGTCCGGTGTGTAATCGGCGGGCTTGGACGAGACAGTGGTGATGACCAGGGAGGTGTCCCGGTAATGCGGGTGGCTCTTCAGCTTCCGGATGAAGGCCCACCCGTCCAGCCGTCCCTCCAGCTGCAGGTCCACCAGCCACAGCCAAGGCTGCTCCCCTGTCCGCTCGAGTACGAACAGAGCCTCTTCGGCGCTGGTGAAGCGGACGAGCTCGCCGTGCTGGTCGCAGAGCGCCTCCGACAGGAGCTTGCTCTGTCCCTCGTCATCCTCGAGGGCGGCCAGCTTGCCGGCCAGAACGGGCAGCCGGTACAGGGGCAGGCGCAGTACGAACGCCGTTCCCTCGCCGGGCTTGGATTCCACGTGGATCGCGCCCTTATGCGCGTCCATGATCTCCTTGACGATGGTCAGGCCGAGGCCCGTGCCTTTGATCTTGCGGTGGACTGCGCCGTCCACCCGGTAGAATTTCTTGAACAGATGGGGCAGACTGGCCTCCGGAATCCCGAGACCGTAGTCCCGGATGCGGATGACCGCCTTGCCGTCCTCCTCGAGGACGGAGAGATCCACATGCTTGGCCCCGGGGGAGTACTTGATGGCGTTGCTGACCAGGTTGTGCAGCACCTGCATCAGGCGGTCCGGGTCCGCGACGGCATATACCGGCTGCCCCGGCAGCTCCAGCCGGAGGACGTGACCCTCCTTGCCCTGCCACTGCTCGGTAATGGTCTCCAGCTGGGCGCCCAGGTCCGCCGGCTGAAACGCGTATTCCTGCTTGCCCGACTCGATCCGCTGGATGTCGAGGAAGTCGTTTATGAGGTTGGACAGCCGATTGGCTTCGTTGTAGACGGTCTGCAGGTACTTGGTCCGCTTGTCCGGCGCGACCTCGCGCATCATCATGATCTCGGTAAAGCCCAGGATGGAGGCCATGGGGGTCCGCAGCTCATGGGACACGATGCTGATGAAATCGTTCTTCATCTGGCTCAAGCGTTCTTCCTCCGTACGGTTCCGGAAGACGAACAGGTAGCCCAAGGGAGACTTGTCCCTCCCGTCCGTCACGTGTCCGGCGTACAGCTCATAGTAGAGGGCGCCGGCTCCGCTTCCGGAGGGAGCGATCTCCACATATTCGTCGATCTGCTCCAGGCGGCCCGCGAGCAGCTCCTCCACCAGCTGAAGCACCGGCTTGCCCTTCCGGGACGCCGGCTTCAGCTTCAGCGCGAGCAGGAAATCGGCGATCTCCTGCCCCTTCGCCAGCCGACCCGGGAAGAACACGTCGCTCTGCCGGTTCGTGAAGATGACCCGTCCCTTCAGGTCCGTCATGATGATGCCTTCGTGGCTGGTATGAAGAATCCGGTTCAAGACGGGGTAAAGCAGCGTTTCTTCATAGACGTTGCCGAGGGATTCCGCCCCGCCGCCGGGGCGCACGACAGCGAACCCCAGCACGACGAAGGCGGCGGCGGAGACGGCATGGGCGAACCACCACATGGCGTTCCAAGGAGAGCTCAAGATGAAGGCCAGCGACGTCTCGGCGAAGAACACCTGCGCGATGAGATGATAGCGCCACAGAGGGGAGCGCTGCCGCAGCAGCGCCAGGCGGGTGATGCCCAGAATCGAGACGGCCAGGGAGAGGCCCTCGATAAGCTTGATGCGGAACACACTCAAGTACCCGCCGTCAAAAGCGAGCCCCGCCAGCACCGCGGCGGCTGCAAAAAGGCACAGGTGCCTCGTCCACCACCAGGGGCCGGCGGGACGCGCCTCGGGAGCGGCGCGGCTCAAGAGCTGCTGCAGGCCGATATAGACATAGAGATACATGACGAGGCGGGAAACCGGCCCGTAGATGACGAACAGCAGCAGGTGGTCGTGGGCCATTCCCGTGAAGAAGCCGTGGAAGGCGTAGAGGAAGGCGAAGCCCAGATAGCCGAGCGAGATGTACCGGAGGGACCGGTCCAGCTCCCGGCGGTAGGAGCGGTAGGCGGCATAGCCCAGCAGGGCGGACAGCCCCACGGCAGTCAGGATCAAGCCCCCGTGGGTGCCGGTGTACGGGAAGGTCCGGGCAGAGTCCGTCACCAGCTCCAAAAAACCGATGCCCAAGGCCGGGAGAAGCAGAAGCAAGAGTCCGGCCGTTCTTTTGTACGCGATTGAGAAATCCATCGCCGTCTCACCTCCATCGGCAGCTAGTAAAGTGTGGTGTATGTTACACATTATACAAAACAGATGACCCCTTATGTAGAATTTAGTAGAATAAAAGAATAATAGTCAATAGATACAAAGTCCAAATAAGAACGGGGGATAGGGATGGGGAAATGGTTTCAAAAGGCGGCGGCCGGGCTTATGACCGCGGCCGTGGCCGCGGTGCTGTGGTACGCCGTACCGGCCCGGGCGGCGGATATCCTGGACCCGGCCAACGGCACGGGGACGGATTACTACAAGCTGGTAGCGGCGCCGGAGCATACGGCGGCCATCAAGACGGACGGAACGGTCTGGACCTGGGGGGACAATACCAACGGAAAGCTGGGTTATCCCTACAGCGGACGGGTACCCCGGCAGGTTCAGCTGCCGGCCGGCGTGGCGGCCCAGGACATTGCAGCCGGCTGGTATCATACGGTCATCGCCTCGCAGGACGGCGATGTGTGGGTCTGGGGGCCGCCGGGAGAGCCCGGAACGGATGAAGCCCCGGCTATGGGAACCCCCTACCGGATCAAGACGGGAGCCGGCAGCTACCTGAGCCGGATCGTGAGTGTGGCCTCCGGCTCCTACCATTCCTTGGCTCTGGACGAGGATGGGAACGTATGGGCCTGGGGGCGCAACAATCATGGGGAGCTGGGAGTAGGCGACAACATCTACCCGCAGTTTGCGGTGCAGGTGCTGAAGCCGGACCAGACCCCTCTGACGAACATCAAGGAAATTCAGGCCGGGGCACACTACTCCTTGGCGTTGGGCTATGACGGCCTCGTCTACACCTGGGGAGCGCCGGGGGACGGTCAGCTGGGCCGCCCGGCGGCCGATACCTCTTACGCCGTCGCCGTCCCCGGGCTGGAAGGCATCAGCCGGCTGTACGCCGGAGGCCCTGACGCCGAAGCCAGCTTCGCCGTCGCCTCCTCGGTGACGGATACGGTCTATGCCTGGGGCTATAACAGCAACGGACAGCTGGGGACGGGAGGAACCGGAACGGTCTACACCCCTGCCGTGGTGCCGATGCCCGAGGATGCCCAGGTCGTGGCGCTGTCCGTAGGCATGTATCATACGACGGCTCTGGTCCGGACCTCCGTCTACGGGACCAGCCTATATGGAACCGGGGACATCTCCTACGGGCAGCTCGGCTGCTTTTACGACGACCATAAGGACTGGTGCCCCTCCAATTTGTACAGCTTCACGCGGAATCCCGAGCTGACAGGGCTTGTGGGACTAAGCGGAGGCAGCTATCAGACCTTCGCGCTCCGGGAGGACGGGAAGGTTTACGGCTCCGGCAGAAACTACAGCTACCAATTGGGAACGGGCAAATCCGAATACCGGGTATACCAGCCAACACCGGTGCTGCCGCTCTCGTCCACGGAAGGGCGGGGTTATCTGTCGGGAGTCATCCGGGATATCCGAACCGGCCTGCCGCTGGAGGGCGTTCAAGTGACCGTCCGAGTCTTCGGCAGCGAAAACGGCAGTCCGTTTACGGCAGTAACGGGACCGGACGGAAGCTACGGCTTCACCGGGCTCTATCCCGGTGTTCATACGATCGATGTCCGGTATGACGGCTACGAGGACCGCAACGAAGGCATGCTCTTCTCCGGACGAACCGTGGACACCGCCAAAATCCATACCCGCGACTATTACCTGACTCCGCAGTCCGATCCTCGGCCCGTCTTCTCCGACACCGATCTGGAAGCCGGCATGATCTCGGGGCAGGTAACCTGGAGCTATGCAGGGAGGAGCTTCGAGATCTGGTACGTGAGACCGGACGGAACCCCGGTGGAGAAGCTGACAACGACAGATGCTTCACAGACGGAGCTCGAAATCATCGGAACCATTCCGGACGAGGCAACGGGTATCCGGTTCTTCGCCGACGGGACCGGTACGGGCGGGTGGATTCCCTTCATCGACGCATCCATTCCCGGATTAGCCGGTAATTATGCCCGGGCTGTCGATCTGGCGCCGGACCCGGAGACGATCCGGCCGCTCCTGACCTGGTATCCGGCGTCCGAGGAGCGGCAGATCGCCGGCTACCGCATCTTCGGCTATTACAATGAAGACGTGGGGACCCTTCTGCCGAATGACCCAAGGAGCTTTTTCGGCAGCGCTTCGAACGGTTTGACGGAGGGTCTCTCCTTCCTCTTCAATCAGATTGGCGAAGTGCCCGTCCATTCTGGCGGCGGGTATACGTTCACGGGGCCGGAGCTCGGCAAAAGCGATTACGCGGTGCTGTTCGTGATCCCGGTGGATGCCTACGGGCGGTATGACCCCCACTTTGCCAGGGATTGGCGTATTGTGTACGCATCGAACAATACGTCGGCTTCGTCAGGCACGCCGGGTGCGCCCGTCAACACGGACTTAGCGTCTCCCGTTGATGTAGTGTTTGCGGATATCGATCCTGCGGGCACGGTGGGAGGCACGGTATTGTGGGAGGCAGGCGGAAGCAATGACTACGAGTATGCCGTCTATGCCGTTGCCGGCACGGAGAGGCTCCGGAAGCTGGGGCAGATCTACAACGGGCACCTCTTCGATCTGCCGGAGGGCACCGGGCTTCCGTACGGAACGACCGGCATCAGCGTCGTAGCCGTGTATGACGGAGTGGAATCCCCCATCGGCAGTCTGAATACCGCTCCGCTGCTGCAAGCGGATTCGCAGCTGTCTGCCCCCGCTTCCGTTACGTTCTCGGATACCCACCCGGAGGCAGGCAAAATCAGCGGCCTCCTCGGCTGGAGCCCTTCGGGAAGCGTTGGCGTCACCGGCTACGAGCTCTATCTGCTGGATGCCTGGCGGCAGCCCTTGGCGAGGCTGGCGGTGGTTCCTGCAACAGATGCCCAATACGCCTTGACGGAGCTGACACTGCCTGCCGGAACCAAGTATCTGGGCGTGTCCCCCGTATCGGGCTCCGGACGCGGACAAATGGGCTTGCTGATCCTTCAGGACCATACGGGCGATACCCACGAGTCGTATCTGGACTTCTGGGATTCGGATCCGGATGCGGGTGAAATCGGAGGGTACGCCGAATGGAACAGCCCGGTGGTAACAGGAGCCGCGGGTTACGGCCTGTTCTTCCTGGACCGGACCGGTGTAATTCTCGGCGATGCAGTGGCGGCGGTTGGGACGCCGGGGGAAATCTTCGAGATCCCCGATGACACCGCCGTTCCGGAGGGAGCCCTTCAGCTTGGGGTCGCCGCCATGGGCGATTTCGGCAAGAGGCTCTTGGTATCCGCCGTCCTGAAGGACCGGTTGAACTTCCATTTCGCGGACCAGGATCTGCGCCGGGGCTGGGTGAGCGGCCAGGTGGCCTGGTCTGCCGTTGAGACGCCTTATGCGCCGGACGGATACGTCCTGTTCTTCCTGGATGCGAATCAGAAAGTGCTCGGGAACGTGCTGTCCGCGGTTGCGGAGATGGGGAAAGCCTTCTCGCTCCCCCGGGATACGAAGGTTCCCGAAGGAGCGGTGGAGCTGGGTATCGCCGCCAACAATCGCGGGGCTTACAGCCTATTCCTGCACAGGATCTTCCGGGATGAGCACGCCGGCCTCTATGTGCTGGATGCGGATTACGGACAGGGAACCCTCGGAGGCAGGGCCGTCTGGTATACGACCCAGACGGCGGTCCCGGCGGGAGGCTACGGCCTGTATGCCTTGGACGGGGCCGGCAATCCGGCGGGAGCGGCCTTGGCCCATACCGATGTGCTCGGTGGAGAGCTGAACGTTCCCTCGGGCACCCCGGTCTCCGGAACCCTCCGCCTCGGTGTTGCGGCTGAGCATACCGGAGGACCGGCGGTTCTGGCATCCGCAGAAGCAGCGGATCTGTGGTTGTCCCATGATCCCGACCCGACGCAGTTGGATGTGGAGGATCTGATGGCCATGGCTGCCGGCGGGAGCTTGTCCGACCCGGCTCTGATCCGTCTGATCCTGAACCATGTTACCCCCCGATGGATTCCTGCCGTTCCTTGACGGCAGGCGTGAAACGTCCCGGCCCTGGAAGGGCCCGGGGCGTTTTTTTGCTGGATTACCGGGGATGGCGGATGTGGTATGATGGGGACATGGGTTGGAAAAAACATACATCGGCGGTTGTCTCCGGGTCCGAAGCGGATGCGGGGAGCGCCGGGGGAGGCGTGCGGCTTGGAGCTGTCGGAGATTTATGACTTGGGGCGCAGGGTGCGGGAGAACGTCAAGAAGGTGATTGTAGGGAAGGATGAGGTCATAGACCAGCTGCTGACGGCGATGCTGGCTTCCGGTCATGTCCTCTTGGAGGATGTGCCCGGTACGGGCAAAACGCTGCTGGCCAAAGCCTTGGCTCGTTCGCTCAACACGGAGTTCGCCAGGGTGCAGTTCACCCCGGATCTGCTTCCTACGGATGTTAGCGGGGTGAATATCTATGACATGAAGCGGTCGGAGTTCGAATTCCGTCCGGGGCCGGTGTTTACCCACGTGCTGCTGGCCGATGAGATCAACCGGGCTACTCCGCGGACCCAATCGGTGCTGCTGGAATGTATGGAGGAGCGCCAGGTGACCATCGACGGGGTGACCCGGAGGCTGGAGCAGCCCTTCCTCGTCATCGCGACGCAGAACCCGCTGGAGAACCAGGGAACGTTCCCGCTGCCGGAGGCACAGCTGGACCGGTTTATGCTGAAGGTGGCCATGGGCTACCCGGATAGCGCCGAGAGTGTGGAGATTCTGAAGCGCTTCCGGGCAGAGGACCCGCTGGAGACGCTGCGCCCGGTCGCGGAGGCGGCGGAGATTCGGGCCGCCCAGGCTTCCTATACGAAGGTGACCGTGGATGATGACCTGTACGCCTATATCGTAGCCTTGGCGGAGGAGACCCGGCGGGATCCGGAGCTGCTGGGCGGGGTGAGCCCGAGAGGCTGCCTGTCCATGCTTCGGGCGGCCCAAGCCCGGGCGGTGCTGGCGGGGCGCGGGTACGTATCGCCGGATGACATCAAGGCGCTGGCCGTGCCAGTATGGGCCCACCGCGTGCTGCCGGCCCGCAGAGGCGGAGCCTTCGAGCGGGTGGCTGAGAAGGCGGTGCTCCGCATCGTGAACGCCGTTCCCGTGCCGACGGAAGCGCCGGCAGCCCTGCAGGGCCGGGGGTAAGCGGCATGAGCCTATCCTTATTGGTCCTTGCCGCTCTGGCGGCATTGTATCTTCAAGGCCAATGGTACAAGAGGCGGGGATTGGCCCGGCTGTCCTACGAGCGCCGGTTCGACCGGGCGTTCTGCTATGAGGGCGACGAGGTGGAGATGCTGGAGCGGATCGCCAATGACAAGGCCACGCCTCTGCCGTGGCTCCGTCTGGAGGCGCTTCTGTCGTCGGGCCTCCAGTTTGTCCGGCAGGACAATCTGAGCATCGCCTCGGGGGACCGGCTGCAGAACCACCGGAGTCTTTTTGCGCTGCGGGGGTATACGGAGATCGTGCGCCGCCACAAGGTCCACTGCGTCCGCCGGGGATGCTACGATCTGGACACGGTCACCATGAGCTGCGGCGATTTGTTCGGCATCGCCCAATCCGTCCGGACGCAGCGTGTGGAATCGCGGCTTCTGGTCTACCCCCGGGCGGCCGCGATTCAGGAGCTGCCCCTGCCTTGGCGGGGCTGGCAGGGGGAGTATGCGGTCCGGCGGTGGACCGTGGAGGACCCGTTCTTGACCCAAGGCATCCGGGAGTACCGGGCGGGGGACCCGCTGCGCTCCATCCATTGGAAGGCCGTCTCCCGCACCCGGGAGCTTCAGGTCCGGGAGATGGGGTATACGGCGGACCGGAGGATCATGGTGCTCCTGAATGTTGCCGTGCGAGAGGATATGTGGGGGGATGTAACCGATGAGCCTCTCGTCGAATGGGGAATCCGCTGTGTGCTGACCCTCTTGGACCGGGGGCTGGCGGACGGGATGCCCATGGGCTTCGGCAGCAACGCCTATTCCGTGGATGAGCCCGGCCGCCGTGTCCGCATTCCTCCGGCATCGGGCAATCTGCAGATGAAGGTGCTGCTGGACACGCTGGCTAAGCTCCAGCTGGTTCAAGCGGTGAACTTCTACGAGGTGCTGCGTCTGGAGGAGGAAGAGCAGGGGGATCCGGCCGATTATGTGATCATCACCGCCTTCGTCAATGAGAAGCTGCGGGAGCGGGTCCGGGCCCTGGAGGAGCGGGGGCACCGGGTGGAGCTGCTGCCGCTGGAGCAGGAGGTGGCGCGCCATGAAGCCGTATGAGGGTCCCGGATGGAAGGCTCGTTGGAGACGGGGAGCGATTGCCGTAACCAATGGGTGGCTGGAGCTGTTCACCGCCTCTCCCATTCTGGTCCTCGTCGTCGGCTTCTGGATGGGGGACGATCCTACGGGTTGGCTGTGGATCGCAGGTCTTGCGGGCTATACACTCTGGTCGGCTGCCATCGCCTCGGCCCGGTACCTGCGGTGGACCGGGGTGCTGGTGGTCTGCAATACGGCCGCCATCCTGGGATGGGCCTGGCTGCTGCACGGACTCAGCGTCAAAGCGCTGCTCTCGGCGCTGTTCGGCATTGCGGCGGCGGTAAGGGCCACCCAGGTAGCGAGGTACGGAGATGCGGTCCGGATGCCGCCGTTCGTGCTGTGGATGGGACTGGGCGCTTGTGCGCCGTCCATCTTCCTGGTCCACCGTTCCCTGCAGCTGGACGGCTTCGGAGACGGGCTTCAATGGATCGGGATCGGCTTGTTCCTGGCCGCCGTGTTCCTCTCCAACGGATCGGCTCTGAAGGACGCCACCTACGGAGGGCGCCACGTGTCCGCTTACGGCGCCAAGATGCGCCGGTTCAACCGGCTCCTGGTCACAGGCTTCGCACTGACGGTGGCTGCCGTATCGTTCTGGGGGCTTATCGATGCCGCCGCACGGTGGGTGGGCCGGCAGCTGGCCCGGCTCCTGGGGGCGCTGCTGCCCGATGAGGGGCCGCCGCCGGAGGTCAAGCCGTCGGCCACTCCCCAGCCCCAGGGACAGGAGCAGATGCTGCCGCCCGGCGGCAAGCCTGCGTGGATCTGGGTGGTGCTGGAGCGGATTCTGATGGTGGCCTTCATCCTGGCGGCGGCGGTCTTGGCGGTGTACCTGCTCCGTCTCGTGATCCGCCGGCTGCCGGGCTGGCTGCGGGCCGCCGGGGCGTGGCTCGCCAAGTACCGGAGAGGGCAGCCGGAACCGGAGGACGCGGGCTACGTGGACGAGGTCTCCTCCACCCGGGACGGGCGGCGGGATATCGGCCCCTGGGCGCGGCTGAAGCGGATCCTGCGGCCGGAGCCCGGGATCCGCTGGGAGGACCTGCGGACCAACGGGGAGCGGATCCGCTACCTGTACGCCCAGGCCGTGCGCCGCTCTGTGAAGGCCGGGCTCCGCTGGCGGGCCCAGTGGACGCCGTCGGAGACGGCGGCGGAGGCGGCCAAGGCCCAGGCAGGGTCGCCCTTGGCTGCCGGCCTGAGCGAAGCCTATGAGCGGGCCCGCTATGGAGCTGCCGAGCCCGACGATGCCGAGACCGCCCGCTGGAAGCGGCAGGTGGAGGGCTAGCGGCAGACAGCACGAAGACGCCTGTATACCCGCGTTGCTGCGGGCATGCAGGCGTCTCTTTGCGTCCGGATCCGCTCTACAGATCCGCTTCGTACACCAGCACCTTGACCACCTCGTCCGAGCGGTTCTCCAGCCCGTGGCTCCAGCCCGGCTTGTTCAAGAGCACATCCCCCGGCTTGACCGGGCGTTCCTCGCCGTTAACCGTCATGACGCCGTGGCCCTCGACGATGACGTAGACCTCCTCGTTCTCCTTGTGGGTATGGTAGCCGATGGAGGTTCCCGGCGGCAGCTCCATGTAGTAGAAGAATTTCAGCTTGCTGGCGTAATCCTCCTCGCTGAACAGCTTCACGGACCGGACCTCCCCCTTGCCCTTGTGGCTGCTTGCCGTATGGAGCGGTGCTTCCAGATAGTTGCGCACGATCATCGGTCCTTCTCCTCCTGGATTTCCTTAATGGCTGACACGTCGTCAGCACGGATTCCCCCCCATTATAACGGAATAGCCACATTTGTTCCTTCCGGCCCCTAGCCTAGAGAGACAATATGTTCCAAAGGCACCCGGCCCAATGCTATAATTGGCCTACAAACAACCGGGGAGTGTACCTAACCATGATCGCGGTGCTCGTCATTTTATGGACGGTGGGACTGATCCTGCTCGTCTTCGATCCACGCAAGCCATCCGTCCGGTGGCTGTCGGGGCTGGTCTTCTGCGGAGGCTCGGGAGCTCTGTCCGCCGTCATCAGCGACTACATCATCCCCTACGGCGAGCGGACCGGCTACTCGGAGGCCGCCTTCATGTGGCTGGACCGGGCCCAGGCCGCCACCTCGCTGATCCAATATTACGGGCTGCCCTTCACGTTCGTCATGTTCGCATCCCAGTACCATCCGGGCGCCCTCGCACCTTCACTCCGGAGAGCGCTGCCATTCGCCGTCATGGCCCCTGCGGTCTTCATCCTGCTGACCGTCCGTCCGGTGCATCCGCTGCCCTTCCGGGGCGTTGTGTTCTGGGCCGTTCCCGTCATCGCGCTGGGGACCTACATCGTGCTGAGCCGCCGCGAGACCCTGTATCCCCTGCGGCGCAACCACCGCTACACGGTCATGGCCATCGTGCCGGCCGTCGTGTTCTGCTCCGTGATGAACTACCTGCTGCCCGCTCTGGGCTTCACCGAGATGTGGCGCTACAATACATGGGCCATCCTGCTGGCCTTCGCCATCTTCGTCATCGCCATTACGAAGTATGGTTTTCTCGACATGCAATTCCTCATCACCCGGAAGAAACTGGACATCTCCCTGCGGGCCGTCACCTCCGGAACGGCCATCCTGAACCATGCCATTAAGAACGATGTGGGCAAGATGAAGCTTTTCTCCGACAAGATCAAAGCCTACGCCATGGAAACGGATCAGCCCGGACTCCTGGAGGATATCCGGGTCATCGAATCGGCTGCCGCCCATATCCAGGACATGATCATGAGGGTTAAGGACCAGACCCAGGAGCTGACGCTCCGGCCGGAGCCTCTGGATCTGACCGATCTGCTGCTGGAGCTGTCCCATCAGGTCAGCCTGGGGCTGTCGCATGGCGTGGAGGCCCGCTGGGAGCTGGACGGCCCTCTGCCGGTCACGGCGGACCGGGCCCAGCTGGTGGAGACGGTGCAGAATCTGATCCATAACGCGCTGGAGGCTATGCCCGGCGGAGGCGTGCTGACCGTCAAAGCCTACGAGACCCCCAAGTGGACGGTCATCGAGGTGAAGGACACGGGAACCGGCATGAGCCGGCAGGAGCTGAAGCGGGTGTTGGAGCCCTTCTACACCACGAAGACCGCATCCCACCGGAATTTCGGATTGGGGCTGTCCTATTGCTACCACGTGATGAAGATGCACAAGGGCAGCCTCTTCCTGGAGAGCGAGCCTGGCCGGGGGACCTCGGCAACGATTCATTTTCCCAAGAGGAGGGAGAAGCATGGAGCCCATACGTCTGTTAATAATTGAGGATGACCGCGATTGGCTCCGGGGCCTGGAAGCCTATCTGAGCCGGCAGCCGGACTTTCGAATTACGGCCACGGCAAGTACGCGCGAGGAGGCCGAGCGGGTTATCGGGGAGGCGGAGTTCGACGTGGCTCTCCTGGACATCATGCTGCATGGCACGGCGGAGGGGATCGATCTGGCCCAGCGGATCTGCTCCACGACTCCGGCCCGGGTCATCATGCTCACCTCGCTCCAGGAGAAGGAGATGATCTTCGGCGCTTACAAGGTCGGGGCCATCGACTACCTGGTCAAGACCGACTTCGAGCAGATCCCTGCTGCGGTCCGGGCGGCTTATGCCAAGCTGTCCCCGATGAACGCTTATGTCGCCGAGCAGATGCGCGAGGAGTTCCGGCGGCTGAAGCAGCTGGAGCAGCACTACCGGGTCAAGGAGCTGAAGGACCGGATCACGCCTTCCGAGCTTCAAGTCCTGAAGATGATCGACGAGGGGCATACCCAGACGGATATTGCCGACAAGCTGTTTCTCTCGCTGCGTACGATCAAGGTTCACGTTGGGAACGTGCTGAAGAAGCTGGGGGGAAGCACCAGCAAGGAGGCGGCCCGTCAGGCCAGGGAAATGGGCCTCTTCGAGGAAGAGTCGAAGCCGTGATGGGTCCGAACCATCCGGCGTCAACCATCGGAAGGGAGTTGGAGTATGGAAATCCGTAGGATAGAGGAGCAGGATGTAACGGCCTTAGGCGAGTTGTACCGGGAGCTGACGGGAGAAGCTTCGGATCCGCACCGGATGCGGGACGTCTACGAGGTGATCCGGAAGGATCCCCAGTATTACCTGATTGGCGCCTTCGACAGCCGGGACGGGCTGGTGGGCTCGGTGATGGGCATCGTCTGCTATGATCTGGTGAAGGCCTGCCGACCGTTCATGGTGGTGGAAAATGTGGTGGTCGCCGCCTCCTGCAGAGGGCGCGGCATCGGGAAGGCACTCATGCTGGAGCTGGAGCGGATTGCCGCCAGCCGGGGCTGCAGCTACGCTATGCTCGTCTCAGGGATCCATAGGCAGGAAGCCCACCGGTTCTACGATGCGTTGGGCTACGGTCCCGACCGGGCGAAGGGCTTCAAGAAGGAGCTGCGGGAGGTTCCTTTATGACCTTGTACGTTCTGACCGATCTGGACGGAACCCTGCTCCGTTCGGATGCCCAGGCCTCCGAGTGGACCAGGCGGACCATCGCCGATGCCCTGCACCGTGGGGCCGTCATCAGCTATGCCACCGCCCGTGGCTATACGAGCTCCAGCATTGCCGCAGCCGGCATCCCCTGGAAGTACCCGCTGGTTCTCTATAATGGTGCCATGCTCCTGGACCCGGCGAGTCTGCAGGTGTTGGACGGAGCGTGGCTGGATCGGCATATAGCCAACGCAATCATCGGAATGGGCCGGGATCACGGGCTGATCCCCTATCTGTTCACGCTGGACCGGAAGGACCGGGAACGGGTCTTTCATGAGAAACTGCTCCGGACGGGAGAGCTTCATTTCTACAACAGCCGGCCGGGGGATCCGCGGTTCAGGGAAGTGAAGCGTTTGGAATGCCCCGGGGATTGCAGAGCGCTGACCATCACCTACATCGGCCTGCGCGAAGAGCTGGAGCCGCTGCGGAAGCAGGCGGCGGACACCTTCGGAGGCCGGATCCATCTCCACATGATGAAGGACAACTACATTCCGGACCATTACTTCCTGGAGATGAGCGACCCGAAGGCCAACAAGAGGGACGGCCTGCTCCTGTGGGCACGCCACGTGGGCTGCAAGCCCTCGGAAGTTACCGTTTTCGGGGACAATCTGAACGATATCGGACTGTTCGAGGCGGGCGGAACGCGGGTGGCGGTGGCCAATGCCCATCCGGACCTGATCCGCATGGCGGACCATGTGACCGGAAGCCACAACGAGGACGGGGTGGCCCGGTATGTCCTGGAGCGAATGGAGGCTGAGGGAACTCCATGATGAGCCGGAGCTGATCCAGGACATTCCGCCCTTTGAGCTGTAGGTCCGATCTGGTTTTTATTGCACCCTTTAATAGAACATACGTTCCGGTACTAGAGGAAGTTAGTACTTATGGCAGACGCAATGATACGGCACAATAGGGATAAGACCTGGTCCTAAAACCACGTGAAAGGGGCTTATCCCGATGCCTGTATGGTTCCGGAAGCATTGGACTTCCCTGTTGGGCTCGCTGTTCGTCATCTGCTCCATCATTTATCTGTTCAAGTTCACAATCGATCAAGGCTGGATCACCAATTCCATGAAGACAGGCGCCGGATTGGCTGCCGGAGCCGGAGCTATGCTCCTGGGGGTGAAGCTGATTCTAGGCAAACGCCTCTTCATCGGCGAGATCGTAAGCGGCATGGGGGCGTCGATATTGTATACGACCTTCGCTTTTTCGGGGGTGTATTACGCTCTGTGGGATTCCATGACGGTCTTCCTCTCCATGATGGTCATGACCGTCGGCTTGACGGTCCTGTCTTATCGCCATGGGCTGCGGATCCTGATGAACCTGGCGCTGCTGGGAGCATTCGCCGCACCTCTGGTCATGCGCCCGGAGAACGATCAGGTGTTCACCTTGTTCTTGTATCTGCTCGTGCTGAATGCCGCTTACTTCACGCTCAGTATCCGCAAACGGTGGGCAGAGTTTCGGCTGCTGGCTTTCGCAGGAACCTGGCTGACTTATATGGTGTATTACATCCACTTCGACCCGGCAACGGATTCGCTCTGGAGCATGCCCTTCCGGTATGCGGTCTGCGCCTTCGTCTTCTATGTTGTCGGCTTCTTCATCTCCTCCTGGAAGACGGACCGCTGCTTCGACGGCATGAACCTGTACCTGGGCTTCGTCAATGCCGTGCTGTTCGGGCTGTGGAGCAGCATTGTGCTGGACGGGATTCTGCGTATGGCCTATCCGCTGGCAGCCATGGGCCTGCTGTACGCCGGTTTGGCGCTGGTCGCTTACCGGGTGTCCGGCTCGTCGGCATCGACGGCCATTACGGTACAAGCGGTCTGGGGCGCGATTCTGCTGCTGCTGTCCCTATCCCAGCTGGGAGACGGGCTAGACATGAGGCCGATCATCAGCGTATATGTCTGGGGCATACTGGCTGCGCTTCTGATGGCGGCGGCCCTTCGGCTGAAGGCCGAATGGCTGCAGGCCGTCTCCATGGCGGTCTGGACCGGGGTGACGCTGTATTGGTTCGCCGTTACCTGGGACGCTCCCCGTGGAGAATGGTTCGGCGTCTATATGCCCTTCTTGAACAGTGCGGCCGTCGCTTGGATGCTGTTGGCGGCTACGGGCTTCTGGTACTCGCTCAAGGCATCGTTCTCCGCCGTCAAGGATGGGGGGCAGGTCTTCATGTCCCGGTTCTTCTCGGTGGTCAGCCATCTGATCGTCGGAGGGCTCTTGATGCTCCAGATCGATAATATGTTCGAGGAATACCGGCTTAGCGGCTTCTGGGACCGGGATCTGACCCTCTCCGTAGTCTGGGGCGTGTATGCGCTGCTCCTGTTCCTGTGGGGGGCCTCCAGCAAGCAGAGGCTGTTCCGGGGATTCGGCTCCGTGGTGCTCGGCATGGTCTCCATCAAGGTGCTCTTCTATGATCTGTCCGGAGAGGACACGGTGTATAAGGTACTGGTGCTGCTGGTTATGGCAGCCATCTCCTTCGCCATCTCCTACATCAATCACCGCTGGCAGGAGGAACCCGCTGTGGAGCCCGTCAGCCCGGCCGCACCGGCGGCATCCGTCAGGGGGATGGAGGAGGGCCAGACACAGCAGCCGCATCGTTCCGGCCACACGTCTACGATCATCGAATAGACGCTAGGGTGGCCTTGTAGGGGGCATAAGCCGAGTAAGCGCCCAACAGAGGCCACCGGTGGCCTATCTTTCGTCCGAATGCTGGTGTGGGGGGGCAGACGTCCTTGAAGCGGCGTGGTAAAATATGGTTCAACCCGCAGCACCGTTCCAAAAAAAAGGAGGAACCAAGTCATGCAGTCCCCCCGACCGATACTATTGAATTTTCCAGACAGCTTCGAATCTCCCCGTCTGTTGATCCGCGCCCCGCGGGAAGGAGACGGACGGCAGGTGAATGCCGCCGTGCTGGAGAGCAGGGCGGAGCTGCTCCCCTGGATGCCATGGGCGGAGCATATCCCCACTGTGGAGGATTCCGAGGCCAATATCCGCCGATCGGTGGCGGAGTTCATCCAGCGCTCGGATCTTCGTCTGCTGCTGTTCTCGAAAGAGACGGGAGATTTGGTCGGCAGCAGCGGTCTGCACCGCATCGACTGGGAGGCCCGCAAGTTCGAGATCGGTTATTGGCTCCGGACCTCCTGCGGCGGCAAAGGCTATATGCTGGAGGCGGTGGAGGCCATAACAGCGTTCGCCATCCGGGAGCTTCAAGCCAACCGGATAGAGATCCGCTGCGACGCCCGCAACCTCCGGAGCTCCCGGGTCGCCGAACGGTCCGGATTCACCCTGGAGGGCATCCTGCGCAGGGAGACTTGCGGGGTCGACGGGGCGCTGCGAGACAGCATGGTTTATGCCAAGGTCCGCGGAACGGAGTTCTGAACAGAGGCCAGGAACTGCTCCAGCCGCTCCTGCTGCAGCAGGTGATGGCGGTAGTGCATACCGGCCAGCGCAAACCATTCGACGGCGTTCAAGCCCCCAAGCCGGGGATGCTCCACCGTATATTCGGGAGGGATACCGGCCAGGGCGGGCTCTACTTCGCAGAGCAGCTCCAAGGCAGCCTGCAGGGCGTTCCGGATCTCTTCCTTGCTCTCGGGCTGCGGGGGCGTGTACTGCGGGGAGGCCGGCACCCGGATCCGCACGGGTGGGAAGCCGTCCTGCGAGAAGGTGGCTTCGCCGGGCTCGGTTTTGCCGCGGCCGGTGACGGCGGGGTTCGCTGATCCCTCGCGGCATGCCACAATATTGCGGACCTGCATGAACTGTGTGGTGCGCGCCAGGTGAAGATACATCTGCCCGAGTGACCAGTCCTCGTCGCTGGGCGTAAGCTGCAGCTGCTCGATGCTGTAGGACTCCATCGTGCGGATATAATCCGAGGTCAGAGTCTCCACTTGCTTCAAAATCGCTTGGGTATCGTAAGTCCGGTTCATGCTTCATCCAACCTTTCGTTTCATGGGATACCCCCACTATACAGGAACGCTACTGACAAGAGTATGTCAGTAGCGTTCTGTCATTTGCAGAATTTCTTCGCGGACCAGCCTGCGCAGTTCCTCCGGCTCCAGCACCCAGGCGCCGGCTCCCCAGCCCATCACCGTATGCAGAAGATCCGTCGGCTTCCGGATCCGGAAGACCAGATGGGGGAAGCCGTCCTCCTGCTCCTGGATCCCCTCCAGGAAGAAGTTCCCGGATTCCCGGACCCGATCGGCAATCAGATCCGTGACCCTCACCCGGGCGTATAGCTTCCGGTCATCGGGCGGGGTATACCGGGTCAGGTCAAAATCAGGCGGCCGCCGGAAGGTCTCCTCCAGAAGCTCCGGCTCCGACATCCGGGACAGCCGGAAATGCCGGATCTCCTTGCGCAGCCCGCAGTCGGCCACCAGAATCCAAGCCCCGTTGACGAGAACGAGGCCGTAAGGGGATACGGTCCGCCTAAGCTCGGGAGCTTCTTCCTCGTCCGGGTATCTCTTGCGGTAGTTGAAGGCCACCTTCCGGCTGTCCAGAATAGCTCTGCGGAGCAGCTTCATGGTGTCTCCCGCAGAGCCTGAGCCCGCCGGCGTTCCCTCCGTGCGAAGCTTCATGGCGGAGCGGACCCGCTCGGCTTCTTCCCGGACAGCGGGAGGGAGGACCGCGGTGATCTTGTCCCGGGCTCGGCCGGCATGGACGGCATAGTCCGAGTCGAAGCGCTGCTCGATGAACTCCGTGCCGATGACGAGGGCGACGGATTCTCCGGGCGTGAAGCTGACCGGCGGCAAAAAATAGCCCTCCATCAGCGAATATCCCTTGCCGGGGGAGCCGACGACGGGCACGCCGGCCTCGCTGAGCGCCTGCATGTCCCGGTAGATGGTGCGGACGCTGGTCTCGAAGGTGGCGGCCAGATCCTCCGCCCTCCGGTTATTCCTCTTCTGGAGCTCGAGGACGATGGCGAGCATCCGGTCGGTTTTGTTCATGGGCCGCCTCCTTGATGGGGGAATCCCCTTTTGGATCCAGCATACGACGCCTCGCTGCGGACCGCAAGCCTATCACCTAGGAACGGAGCTGCCCAAGCCGGCTTCCCGAATAGACGATGAGCCAGAGGATGAAGCCGAGGATGGTGAAGCGCTCATACAGACCCATATAGGGGCTGTCGATGTGCAGCGCCGTATAGCCCCCCGTCAGGAGAATGAACAGGCAGGACCCGTAGGAATAGAAGCGCATCGCCCGGGGACGCCGAACTCCCAAGCCCAGGAACAGCACGGCCAGGATGGTGAGCGGGGAGAGGATCCCGGCGAGAATCAGGTGGACGGTTCCGGCCAAGGTGGCCTCCGTATGGCGGGGATCCTGGGGGAAGAAGTACATCAGCAGCCCGAAAAAAGCGGTTGCCGTCAGCACCCAGCCGCCAAGCCGCGTCCAGCTGAGCTCTATGGGTCCGGAGCGGGCCAGGCCCAGGCCGAAGCCCAGCAAGCTCAGGTTGTATAGGGTGAAGAGCAGGTCCATCCATTCCTTGTAATCGGCGCCGGTCAAGGTCAGCTCGCTGATGCTGTTGGCCAGGGCATTGTAATCGTCCCGAAGAAGGTCGCCGGTGACGACCGCGGCCAGGTAGAAGAGTCCCGACAGGATCCCCAGGACCGTAAGCATTCGTTTCATCGTGCATACCTCCGATCTTGCGGCGGCATATAGACCGCCATCCCTCCCATTTTATACCGCCGTTAATGCGGGAAAAGAGGCGGATTTGCGACAAATTCGGCACAACGCCGAAAAAGCCGAAGCCCCCCTCCTGCCAATGGCTTGGGGAGGGAAGGGTTTCGGCCTGGGTCTGGAGCCGCAGCTCCGAGAATCAGCGCTCCTCCGGATGCTCCTCTCGGTAACGCTCCAGACAGCTGCGGCAGATGCAGGCTTGCCGGCGGAGCTCCGGCGGAACGCGCTCCAGCAGGCCGGGAGGAAACCCGGCCTTCATGCACCAGCAGCTTCGCGGATCCAGTCCCGCCTGAGCGGCACAGGCATTGTCGCCGCCGCACAGGGGGCAGATCGAGGGATGGCTTGCAGGGGATGGGGAAGATGCTGCCGTCATGCTTGCCGACCTCCGGTATGGAATGGTGAAGCTTCAGGGCTGTCGGGATACGAAGCCATCTTATCGGGATTGCGCTGAAGGAACAGCTCCGTAATATGTCCGTCCCGAAATCCGAAGGCCAAGAGACCCGTAAGAAAGGGTCCGGTCCGAAGCTCAAGGCCGATCTGCGCGTTGAACCGGACGGGGCGGAGGGTGATGGTCTGCCCCGACTCCTCGGCTTTGCGCTGCAGACCGGCCAGGAATGCCAGGATCCGGCTGCTGCCGAAGATCGGCCGGATGGCGGCGCGGACCTTGCCGCCGCCGTCGGAGTAGAGGACGGCCTCCTCCGCCAGCAGCCGGACGAAGCCATCCATCCGTCCGGTTGAGGAGGCGTCGAGAAAGGCTTCGGTCAGGGCTGCGGCTTGGCTGCCGGCTTCGAGGACATCTGTGGAGGCGGCCTCCGGCTCCTGCAGCATCGGCGCCAGCTTGGGCTTCACCCGGCTCAGCAGCTTGCGGCAGTTGGCTTCGGACTTGCCCAGAATGGCCGCGATGTCCGCATACTCGAAGCCGAAGGCCTCGCGCAGCACGAAGACGGCCCGCTCCACGGGATTCAGCTTCTCCAGGAGCGTAAGCACGGCGAAGGCCACCGTCTCCTTGCGGGCCACCTCCTCCCAGGGGTCCGCCTCCCAGCTGCCGGTCAGCGGTTCGGGAAGCCACGGGCCCACATAATCCTCCCTGCGGCGGCGGGAGGACTTCATCAGGTCCAGCGCCCGGTTGGTGACCGACCGGCACAGATAAGCCTTCATGTGCCGGATGGTGCCGGGCGGCACATCCCGAAGCTGCAGGAAGACATCCTGCACCAGATCCTCCGCGTCCGCCACGGAGCCCGTCATCCGGTATCCGATGCCGAAGAGCAGTCCTCTGTACTGGCGGTACGGCTCCCTCCAGCTTATTTCAACAGACTGGCTATGTTCCAGGTCCATTCTCTCACCCTCCATCCAAGCGATCCCGTCAGCACCAGGTCCAAGCCCCACTTCCGCATCCAGACGAAGCCCTCACCCTCGCCGAGACCGATGCAGAAGGCGGGTGCCATCCCTGCATGGGGGGCTGGTCCTCCGGCCGTACCCGGCGCTGCTCCGGCGGCTTGGGCCTGCAGGACGGCGGCCAATCTCTTAGCTTGGGGGGCGGCCTCCTTGCAGGTCATGCCGTCTGCCGTCCCGGTCGACGGGTCGGTTATTCGTGCGTTGTCGCCTATGGCATATATCGTATCATACCCTTCCACCCTGTACCACGGATCCGTCAGCAGGCGGCCGTCCCGGTGGAGAGGCAAGCCCAGTCTTGCGAGGAGAGGGGCCGGCTCCACGCCCAGGGTCCAGACGCAGACCGGAGCCGGCATCCGCTGCCCGTCCGCCAATTGCAGGGCTCCGTCCGCGTAACGTTCCGCCCGGCTGCCGAGCACCGTCTCCACACCCAGTCTGCGGAGCTTCCGCGTCAGCCGATGGCTGATCCGTGCGGGGGCCTCCGGCAGCAGACGGCTGCCGGCGTGGATCAGGTGGACGCAGCACGAGCCTGTGCCGGCGAGCCCCAGAGCGGCCCGTACCCGGCCCAGCCGGGCGGCCAGCTCCGCTGCGGTCTCGATGCCGCTGATGCCGCCGCCGACCACCACGGCCTGCAGCAGCTTGTCGGCTTCCTCGGCCTGCGCACTGCGAGCCTGCAGCTCCAGCTGCTCCAGCCGCGTTCGGATGGCCGCAGCCTCCTGCAGCGTGTGTCCGCCGAGCCCGGGAGCTGCTTCCTTCGGCACGCTGCCCAGCGCCAGCACCAGGCGGTCGTAGGCGAGTGTCTGCTCCGTGCCGTCCGGCAGGGTGCAGGTTATGCTCCGCTCCGTCGGCCGTACGGCCTCCAGCCGGGCCTGGAGCAGCTCCACGTGCTTCCAGCCGTAGGACGCCAGCGGCACGGCCAGCTCCTGGCTGCGAACGGGCGACTGCACGAGCCGGACCTTGCGGAAGTGCCGGCCTTCTGCGTCGATGAGCACGATACGGGAGGGGCAGGCTCTCTTTTCCACCGCTTGGTTCAGAGCGTCTGCCAGATGAATGCCGGCGTATCCGCCTCCGACGATAAGGACCGTTTCTTGGTTCTTGTTCATGGATGGACCACTCCTTCTATTTGGTTGCAGCTTAGACGAGGGAGGGCCGGGGTTTGTGACATAACCGCAGGCGGGTCCCCATAGAATGGAAGCAGGCTTGGACGAAGAGGACGGACAACGGACAGGAAGGAAGTGGCGGTGTGATCGTCATGAACGGGGAGATCCAGCAGTCGCCGCCGGTTGGGGCGGGAGAGAAGGAAGTGGAGCTGTTTCGGACCATGCGGGACGGCAGCATCACGTATGCTTACCGGTCGGCGGGGGAGCTGCTGTTCGAGCTGCAGACGCGGGTTCGGCTGACAGAAGCGGCGAAGGCCTTAAATGAAAGCGGCGTCCAATTCGCCGTATACCGGGACAGCCGCTGCAACGAGAAGCTGTGGCGCCGCACGGAGCAAGGAGGCTTCCTGCTGCTGCCGGGGACGGAGCCTGCACAGGGGATCCGCAATATTTTCGAGGAGGGGTCTCTCTACGCGTTCGAATGTGCGACGGCTATGGTCATCGTGCTGTATAAGGGCATGCTGGACGTGCTGGGGGATGCGCTGTTCAACCTGTGGTTCGGAGGCATCCTGCTCTACGACTGGCATTACGACAAGGATCTGCGGCTGGTGGATTCCAAGCGGCCGGAGGAGGCTCTGCCGGGGGACGTGCAGTACTTCAAGAACCCGGACGTGGCGGAGGACTTCCCCGAGTGGCAGGGGGAGAACGTGCTGCGGCTGGAGCCGGACCTGTTCTACGGGCACGGGCTGGGCATCAAGCCGGCGGAGCGGATCATCGAGTCCCTGAACCGCAAGCGCAAGCCGGGCTCCCAGGTATCCGCCTATCTGACGGACGTGGTGGTCCATCCGGATTACCCGGTGCTGTACCGCACGCTGATCGGAGCGGGAGCCGCGCCCGGGGTCAACCCGGTGCCGCCTGGAGCAGGCACGAGGACGGCGGGGGAACGGGAGGGTTGGGAGAGTGGGGAGATCGTCTGTTACGCCCGCATTGGTGCAAAGTACACGAGGATGTGGGCTTAGAAGCTAAAGAAAAGAAGAGAGCATCCCCGTACGGCGCAAGCCTTAGAGGATGCTCTCTTATGATTGGTTTAGTTGTTGGTGAGCACAAGCATGAAGGGGGCGACAATATACTGCTTCCCATTAACCGTATACATTAGGCCGGTCACGCTGATCTGAATATAAGGCCGCACTTGGGCTCCGGTAATCTGGATTTTTAGGTAGTCCTGTCCGTTGATGTTGATCTTCTCTGAAGACAGAAGCTGATAGGAAGGGAAGGACTCCACCTTGACATGGTCGTAAGAGATTGTTCCTCTCATCTGCTGGCCCGGTGTGCCACCGGTGTCTCCGAGCTTCACCAGCACGCTGTCCTGGGAGGGGGAAGCATCCGCCCAGAGAAACCGATTAATGCCTGCAGTCCGGGTGAAATCTCCGTATACCGTGCCGGTAACGGACGAATAGGGGGCAGCAGAGAGTACAGAGAGCTCCGATGAAGCGGTGTAGGTCACACTTGCCGGGTCAGAGCAGCCTGCCGCATTACATGCGATAACGGTGAACGTATAGGTCGTCTCCGGCCGCAAGTTAGGGATCTCGGCGAACGGAACAGAGGCTTCACGTACAAGCTGGCCATCCTGGTACAGCTTATAGGTAACGCCGGTATACGTATTCGAGGACCACATGAGATAAGCCGCGTTGTTCGGTGACCAAGTTGCAGTTAGCGATGTGACCGCAGAGGGGGTTCTCTCCATAAATAGTGGTGCCAATAGACGCACTTCACCGGAAGCGATCGTAACCTCGGACAGGGTGGAAGCCTCCGAATGGAGATCTTTCGAAGCCTTCAGCGTAAAGGCCACACCGGGTTCAATTCCGGTGAAGGTATACCATCCGCTGGAATCGGTTCGGGTCGACTTGATGGCCGAGCTTCCCTGATAAAGGGTGACCAAGGCGTCGTGAACGGGCTCGGAAGTTCCCGAGACCCAGAGCTGCCCTGTGATGCCTCCAGGTACCGGAACGCCCGGAATGGGGATCTGCCTTCCACCCGGAAGCACGCAGGTCTGATTGTTGGTGCAGAGGTTATTGCTGCTGCCGGTGAATTGGACCTCGGTCGTTACACCCTTGTAGCTTAAATGGTAGACCGCTTCCGGCTGCTGGCCGGTGACGTTCAATAAGGCAACGTTCTGGAATTGCGGGTAATGGGTAACTCCCGTGACCTTCAAGCCTCGGTCGAATACGAATTCGGATACTGCCGGATTCGCGATGGCTTCATCGAATGCGACCAGTAGAAGGTCGGGACGAAGGGTCAAAGCTTCCACAGGGTGGGCGACCTTCTGCTTAACGACAAGAGTAAACGTTTTGCTGGCAGACATTGGTCCGGTGAATATAGTGGCAGTCAGGGTGATCTTAGCGTCACCCGCACCTGCTGCCGGGCGATAAACTTGACCGTTGAACGCGACAAGCTCCATTCCACTGCTGCTCCAAACAGTGTTGCCATTCGGCAGCGTCGGATTGAGCAGGTTCACATTCCGAGTGACGGATTCTGCGGTATCCTCACCTTGAAATTGGATGGAAACCGCTTGAAGGGCTCGGGTCAGGTCGGTGATATAGCCCTTATATTGGGTATACCAGCTGTATTGCAGCAGATCCGGCTCAATCGCTCCGTGACGGAAGGCGATGGCAATCATTTGATTCACCCGTTCTGTCTTGGCGGCCAAATCGGAAGTATATTGGTTGTGACTTAATACCTCTGCGATCCCTTCGTTCGCACTACGGATCGCTTGAGCCTTGACCTCAGGCTCAACCGAAGGATCGAGCAGCACGCTGCCGCTTCCTGTGGTATATACACCGGCGATGGATGCAGGGTTGCCGTCCAGTGAAACTTGAGCATCGGCCTGCAGCTGCTGAACCGCAGCGGAAGCTCCCAGCGTAATCCGAGTACCGGTGCTGCTGCCCGGAACCTTCAAGGCTTGGACCACACCTGGCCCCGTAATCGACAAGGCTGTATTCGGCGAGGTTATCGCCATCTCATCCAAGGTGGTTCCAACCGCTGTTTCCAGACTTGCATTGGCGCCGGCTTGAATGCTCCGAACGGTAGTAACCAAGGGATTACCTGTCGTAGGAGTGCCTATCGAGATCAGTGCTCCGGCAGCCAGTACGTTGACAGGGGAATCAATGCGGCCCTTCAACGTGATCTTCTTGCCTGCGGTGCCCTCCAGCAATCGAATGCTTCCCAAGGTTGCTTGGGGGGAGGAACCCTCCAAGATGGCCTGGGATTGCACCTGTGTTTCTTCCACAGTGGTGGTACCCTTCACTTCAATGCGCAGATCTCTTCCGCCGTTGTTCACGGCATTGACCTTGAGCTGCTTGATCACGGCGTTCTCCAGCTTGATGGAGTTCACATCGCCCGACAGTACCTCAAGAACCTCCGGATTCACGTTGCGCAGGGTCACTTCACCGCTGGAGCCCGGGTCAAGGGTGAGCTTCTTCACTGTAGTCGGGGTACCGCTGGCAGGGCCATAGATGCCGGAGGCCGTGACGGTAATCGTGTCCTGTGCACGTCCGCTTGCCAGCTTGTCGGCAACCGTACTGCCGGCTCCGATCCCGCCACCGCCGCCACCACCAAAGCCGCCGCCACCGCCGCCGCCCCCAAATGCGCCGACTCCCACAGTCTTCAGCTTGGACGCGCTTCCCCTGAAGGTAAGGGTGTACTCGCTGCCTGCCACCTGGGAGCTTGTCTTAAGGACGACGACGGTTTTGCTTCCCGACTTCAAGGCAGCCGAGGCAACCGTCAAATTGTGGTCAAAAGCAAAGTCCGACAAGCGTACGTCGGTCAACTCCGAGCCAAAGGTTACCTCAATCGTCGTATTGTCGGTCGCTTTGACCGCGATGATGTCCAAGCTGTGGGGTACCCCTCCGGACTGTTCCTTCTCCAGAGCTTCGGCTTTCGTTTTGTAAGAAGAAGCGTGGAGCTTGACTTCATAGGCAAGCTTGGCCATGGCTTGGCGGTCGGCATAGCCATGAGGGTTGAAGGAAACCGTTCCGTCGGCCCCTTGAATTCCGTTCACCAGACCGATACGGCAGGCCAGTGACACGGCAGGCTGTGCCCAATCCGCCGCTTTCGTAAGGTCGGACAGCTTGTCCGTGAGCGGGACTGTTTTGGAGATATTGCCCAGTCCGAGAGCGCGGATGAAGAAGACGACCAGCTCCTGCCGCGTTACCTTGTCTTCAGGGGAAAACGTTGTTGAAGACGTTCCCTGGGTAACGCCTGAAGCGACAAGCGCCCCGACATAACCGGCAAACCAGCTGTCCGATGGTACGTCGGTAAAAATTCCGGCTTTCTCCGGGGCTGCCGTCAGCCCTGCGGAAAGCGAGATGATTTTGGCTAACTCGGACCGGGTCATGTCCTGATCCGGTCGGAAAGTGCCGTCGGGATAACCGGATAAGAGCCCTAAATCGCTTAGCTCCATAATTTCTTTCTGGGCATACGAGTAATGAAGGTCTTGATAAGAATGTGGTGCGGCTCCGATTGCCGCAGGTGCGAGAAGCGTCGAGATGACCAGCGCTCCTATCGTCATGCAGTTCAACATGCGGCGTAATGATATGCCCATAACAAACAGCTCCTCCAATATATATCGTTGCCTGAATATTATATTGGAAAATAGAGTCAATGAGTAGATTAATAGGATTTGTTTGAAAAAAAAACAATAGTTCCCCCGTCCTATCTCCACTTCTCGATCTGTTCCCGGATGGTGTCGCGGGTGACCTTGCGGCGGTGGAGGGTCAGGCTGGGGGCTTCGACGTTCATCTGCACGATTCTGCGGTTGATGTCGGCGAGCTGCCGGTCAATCTCTGCATCGTCCGGCTTCCGGTCCATGAGGCGGACCGTGTCCTCCATCGCTTCCAGGATGGTCTGCCGCAGCAGCACCCACGGGTGGGGGATACCGGCGTTCTTCAGGATGGTGTTCATCACATCACCGGTGGGGATCACGAGAGGCTTGCCATACCCGGGAAGGGATTGGGGTCCTCCACGTTTCTCGAATTCCTCGTAGGCTTCGTCCAGCCAATGCTTCAGCTGGGCTTGGCCCGCCACCGCCGCATCGTGATCCACGAACAGATCGGCGGGAAGGGGGATGTGGGCCCGGGGCTCGGGCCCCGGCTCCAGACGCTCGGACGGGTCGGGGCGTCCGGCGGTTTTGTTGCGTTTGAACACGGCGGGTCCTCCTCGCTGCGGCCGTCTTGTCTTCGTATACCGGAGAGATGATAGTCAAGGATATAGCTTTTCCAACCGGATATTCCGCTATTTATGTGCCGCAATTATATATTTTTATAGTAGAATAAGAAAGGTAAGGCACAGCATGATCGGAGGGAAGGCTCTTGAGAAGCCGTTCCGGCTCGTATTACGTGAAATTGGTGGTCTTCTGCTTCATCATAACATCCCTGCCCGTCGTCCTGCTCGGGATTCTATCGTATGGACATGCCTCCAAGGTGGTCCAGAGCAATGCGAATGCGCAGAAGCGGCTGAATCTGGCCCAGATGGAAACCAACGTGGAGCAGCTGCTGAAGACGGTGGACCAGTCGGCCACCCACTTCCTGAGCTCGTATATGGTGCAGACCGCTCTGGGGGAGCCCTTGAACCCGCGGCAGTTCGCCCTGGTGAACCAGCTGAAAACGGAGCTTGGCTTCCTGCAGCGGCTGGACTCGGGGATCAGCGACATCACGCTCTTAAGCCGCACCGGCAATTGGCTGATGAACAACAACGGCATCTACCGCCTGGACCAGGTGAAGGGCATGAACTACCAGGCCTTGATGGAAGCGACGGCAGCATCGTTCTGGACCGTGGAGTCCGACAGGGAAAAAGCTTCTGCTCCGAAGGACGGCACCGCCCCTTCTGCAAACGATTGCAGCCAGCAGCTACGGCTGGTGAAGAAGCTCCCGCTGACCGCCTTCACTCCTACCGGCTTGGCGGTTCTGACGATTCCGGCCTGCACGTTCAGCGATCAGATCTCTCTGGACTCGGCGAAGGAGTCGTTCCTCATCCTGGATGAGCACCGGAATCCGGTCTGGAGCGAGGGCTTGCCCGTACGCCATCCGGAGCCTCTCTTGCTAGCCCTTACGGAGGCTTCCGCAGAGGGGCAGATGGAGCTTACCCTGGACGGACAGCCGGCCGCTCTGATGTACCGGGTGTCGGATTATACGGGGTGGACGTATGTCTCAGCGGCTCCCATCGCTCAGCTGACCAAGCAAAGCAGGGGCATCGGCTGGTTCACCTTCTGGATCTGCCTCATGCTGCTGATGTTCTTCATCCTCTTGTCGCTGGTGCTGTCGAGGCGCATGTACCGGCCGATCGTCGCGCTCTACAGGGAGGTGACCGGGGGCAAGACGGGGTCAGAGCAGGGCAGGCGGGTGGACGAGCTTCGGGTCATCGGAGAGCATATGCATACCATGTCCCGGACCCAGCTGGAGCTGAAGGACCGCCTCCAGGGACAGATGGAGCAGCTGAAAACCTTCTTCATGCTCAAGCTGGTTCTGGGCGGGCTGAAGGAGGAGGAAATCGCCGCCGGCCTGGACCGGTTCGACCTGAAGACCGGATTCCGGAGATTGGCCGTCGTCGCTGCCGAGATCGATCTGGAGCCGACCCGGTTCGAGTCGAAGGATCATGACCTGCTGCTCTTCGCCGTCCACAACATGGTGGAGGAGCTGCTGCCGGAGGGAGCCCGGCTGGCTCCCATACTCATGGGGCGGTATCAGATTACGGTCATGATCTCGGAGCACGATGATGAAGTGCAGTTCCGGGAGGAGCTGTTCGCCCGTGTCAAGGGGATCCAGGATTCTGTAGCGGGCGTGCTGGGGCTGCCCGTCTATGCGGGGATCAGCCCGACCTATGTAAGACTTGGAGACATTCCCCGGGCCTACGAGGAAGCGGCGGCGGCTCTGGGCTCCCGGAAGCGCCTCGGCGGCAAGTCCGTCGTGGATTACGACGAGCTGGGGGAGAGCCGGGCCATGCTGTATTCATACCCGGCGGAGATGGAGAAGGAGCTGTTCGAGGCGGTGAAGCTGGCGGAGCGCGAGCGCACGGAGGAGCTGCTCGGGCGTATGATCGGCGAGATCTGCAGCAGCAGCCCGGCTCTTCACGACCGGCAGCTCCATGTCCTCCGCCTGCTCATGAACCTGCTGAATCTGGCCCGCAGCATGGATGTGCAGGCATTGGTTCCCGCCGACCAGCAGGCGCTGTTCGACGGGCTGTTCCGGCTGGACCTTCCCCAAGAGGGGGAAGCCTGGCTGCTGGAGAAGGTGGTCGGTCCGATCCTTGCGGGCGCCTCGGAGCGGACGGAGCTAAGGCACCTTCACTTGTCCAGGGAGCTGGTGAGGATCATCCAGGAAGAGTTCGAGACGGATCTGTCCATCGAGCTCTGCGCGGAGCGGCTCCATTATAACGCCAGCTACCTGAGCACCGTCTTCCGCAAAAGCATGGATGTCCCCTTCAGCGTCTACCTGGCCCAGCACCGGCACCGGATGGCTCAGAAATGGCTGGTGGAGACGGGCATGTCGGTGAAGGAAATCTCGGAGCGGCTCCGGTACAACAATCCGCAGAACTTCATCCGCTCCTTCCGCAAGCAGGAGGGGGTGCCTCCCGGCAAGTACCGGGAGCTGAACAGCGGTGGAACCGGCACGGAACCGGCAGCGGAGGCGGACCTTCCGACCGAAAGGTCCGGAGATCATCCGGAGAAAGGGGAGGATGCTTATGAGCGGATGGCAGTCGGCAAACATTAGAAGGACCGTTCAGGTGCTCGCTCTCGGAAGCCTGCTGCTGTCGGGCTGCCGGGGAACGGTGACAGGGACGGCTCCCGTGAAGCCGGAGGCATCCCCCGGGGAGGGAGGGCCTGCGGACATCTCCATGATGCTGGTGCTCTACACCAAGGAGACGCCTTCGGAGCTTCTGCAGCTCGAGCTGGAGCGGATGACAGACACCCGGCTCGCCTTAAGCTGGGTGCCCGACACCGTCTATACGGACAAGCTGATGTCCGGTTTTGCGGCGGGAACGCTGCCCAAGGTCGTGCAGGTGAAGGCGGTGGATCTGAAGAAGCCGACGGTGGTGAACGGCATCCGGTCGGGCTTGTTTTGGGAGATCGGCCCTTATCTGGAGAGCTATCCGAACCTGTCCAAGCGGATGAACAAGACGATTATGGATAACGGCGCTTACTTCGGACGCTACTATGGTCTCTATTGGGAGCTTCCCATGTCCCGTCAGGGCATCCAGTTCCGCAAGGATTGGCTGGCCAGGCTGAAGCTCGCCGAGCCCCGTACGGTCGATGACCTGTATGAGGTGCTGAAGGCGTTCACCTACGGGGACCCGGACGGCAACGGGAAGCAGGACACCTACGGGCTGGTGGACCGGAACGACCTGGTGTACGGCGCCTTCAAGAATATAGCCGCTTATATGGGGGCTCCCAACAACTGGGGCTGGTCGGAGGGGCGGCTGACCCCTGACTTTATGACGCCGGCCTACCGGAGCGCCATGGATTTCATGAAGAAGCTCTACGACGAGAAGCTGATGAATCCGGACTTCACGATCACGAGCAAGGTGCAGCAGGAGGAACGGTTCGCCGCCGGGGAGGCGGGGATGATGATCACGAACCTGCTGGCCTCCAATGCCAACGATAAGCTGAGGAAGGGGAATCCTGAAGCCGAGGTGGATATTCTGAACCGCATCAAGGGCCCGAACGGGGAGCATGTCTGGGGAGGAACCGGCTTGGGCGGACTTTACCTGTTCCCCAAGTCAGCGGTGAAGACGGAGGAGGAGCTCAAGAGGGTGCTCCGTTTCTTCGATCAGCTGCTGGAGGAGGATGTGAACAATCTGATCACCTATGGCCTGGAAGGACGCCACTACGTGAAGGCGGAGGGCAATGCGGCCAAGGTGAAGCCGGAGACCAAGGAGCTGCGGGAACGGGAGGTCCAGGATTACAATACGGCTCTCCGCACCTTCAACATCCGCTACTTGTCCCAAGGCAGCGTCAACAGTCTCCAGAGGAAGATCAACACCATGATCGAGGATAACCAGACCATCGCCGTTGCCGATCCTGCGGCGGGGTTGATCTCTGCCACCCAAGCGGAGAAGGGCGACGAGCTGCGTTCCATCATCACCGATGCCACCTACAACTACATGCTGGGTGTTCTGGACGGCAGAGGCTTCGACCGGGAGCTGGCCCGTTGGCGGGCCGTTGGAGGGGACCGGATTATCCAGGAGATCAATCAAGCTTATGCCGAGGACCATACGATAGAAGGGAAGCCTGCTGATACCGCCCATAATCCTTAGCTCGAATCCGGCTCCTGCGCCTTGCGGGGCCGGTTTTTTTTGACGGCGGCAGGACTTGTCATGTCATATGGGTTCCAAAGAGATGATTATGGCGGCGGGGTCAGGCGGGCTCCATAATGGCTAACATAAGGCCGCCTGTCCGGGCGGGCTTATGAACGTAATCATTCCCATAGGAGGGTTCAGCTGCATGAAAAAAGGGTTACGCACATTCCTGTGCCTGCTGCTTCTTACAGCCTACGTCCCGCTGGCGGGTCAAGCGCCGGCGCAGGCTGCGGATGCGGCGGCTGCCGTTACCGTGCTCTTTGAGGATCATTTTGAGAGCAGCGCGCTGGGGGCTGCGCCGGAGGGCTATACCGCGCCGTTCAGCAGCGGCGTCATCAGCGGCTTCAGCGCAACGAACAATACGACCGTCATCCAGAATGACAATCTGAAGAACAGCTACGGCAACACCTCCGCCAAGGTGGCGGGCAACGACACCAACGTACTCTGGATCAACGACGGCCCCAGCAGGGGAGGCTTCAATAAAGCCTTCGCTCCGGTTACGGCCGACAGCGGCAAGGGAGTGACCGCCGAGCTTCGCTTCATGCAGCCGGTGAAGGTCGGGGACTCGTACGTCCTGGAGCTCTTGGACAGCAGTAAGAAGCTGGCGCTCTCCTTCAATGTGAACGCCTCGCCCGTGCCGGTAACGACGAACACCTGGTTCACCGTCAAGTACGTGGCGGACGTGAAGGCCAATACGGCGGATCTCTACGTGAACGGGGCCTACTACGGCAACGTGAAGTTCTCGACGCCGGTGACGGATCTGGCTTCCGTCAACTTCCGGATGGCCGGCTCTTCCACCGGCAGCGCCTATGTGGATGACATCCTGGTGAAGCGCCAGGAGGTGGCCACGCCCCAGAATCTGGCCGGTGAAGGCGCCAACAAGCGGGTGGAGCTGGTCTGGAATGCAGCCAGCGGTGCCGATTCCTACAAGGTGTACCGCAGTGCGGCTGCGGAAGGACCGTATGTGCAGATCGCCGAGGGCGTATCCGCCAACGCGTATTCGGACACCGCCGGACTCGAGAACAACAAGTATTATTATTACCAGGTCAGCGCAGTGAATATGAACGGGGAGAGCGAGCTCTCCAACGCGGCGCAGGCTTACCCGAACGACATTCCGGCTCCTTCTGCCGAGATCACCGGCCTCCGGAGCATCGTCCGCGACGGTCAGCTGACAGTGGTATGGGATGCGGTGCCGGGGGCGACCTTCTATACCCTGGAGCGGAGCACGACGCCTGACGGGCCCTTCTACTCCCTGCTCCAGAACGGCAAGCCTAAGATTACCGGCACCTCTTATCTGGATGCCAATCTGACTGCCGGCGTGAGCTATTATTATCGGCTGACGGCCGGCAACGTTGGCGGCTTGGGCCAGCCGAAGCTGCTCTCGCAGGCCGTACCGGCTGCACCGTTGGCTGCGCCGGCTCTGGTCTCCGCCGCATCGGGCTCGAACCGGGTGGAGCTGGCATGGACCGCCGTGCCGGGGGCGAGCGGGTACCAGGTGAAGCGCACAGCGTCCAGCGGCGGCCCTTATACCGCCGTCGGAACTGCGAAGGGGGCAAGCTTCACAGATACGTCTGCCGAGAACGGCAAGGTGTACTATTACGTGGTGTCCGCTGTGAGCGGCGCCCAAGAGAGCATGATCTCCAACCAGCTGAAGGCCAAGCCGTTTGCACCGGTCAGCGGCGCTCCGGCCCGGCCGGCCGGTCTTGCAGCCAAGGCGGACGAAGGCAGCGTCACCCTCACCTGGACCGCCGTGCCGGGCGCTGCGTCCTATAAGGTGAAGCGGGCCGCCGGAACCGGCAGCGTGAGCTTCACCGAATTGGCGGCCACAGGGGCAGGGGAAACGTCCTATACGGACCTCCAGGTCGTCAACGGAATCGCCTACACCTATACGGTGACGGCCGTCAATGCCGCCGGGGAAGGTCCCGAGGCCGAAGAAGCCGCAGCCATGCCGGCCAAGGTGCTGACCGTCGACCCGAAGGCTCCGGCTGACGGGGTCAAGGTGTTCCATACGATCCAGCAGGCGGTGGATCAGGTTCCGGCCGCTAATGCCCAACGGATCGTCATCTCCATCGCGCCTGGCGTATACACCGAGAAGCTGAAGGTTCCCAGCCCGTACGTGAGCCTGGTAGGAGCCGGCATCGACTCCACCGTCATCGTCTACGGCGATTACGCAGGGACTTCGGCCACTACAGGCAAGCCCGGACACACGGGCAATACCTTCCTGAGCCAGACCGTGGAGGTGACGGGCGATTATTTTACCGCGTCGAACCTGACCATCGAGAACAGCTCCGGCCCCCGGAACGAAGTCGCGCAGGCGGTGGCTCTGTCGCTGAAGAGTGATATGGCGGTTCTGGATACCGTGAAGCTGGTCGGCTATCAGGATACGCTCTATAACGGCCTGAATGCCAAGAAGCAGGCTCGCCAGTATATCCGCAACAGCGTGATCCAGGGCGATGTGGACTTTATCTTCGGGGAAGCGAACGCCGTGGTGCTGGACAACGTCAAGATGGTGCTGGCAAGCAATGTTCCGGCCAACGCGACGGCCGGCGGACACGTAACGGCAGGCGCACAGGCCAACGTCACCGACAAGGGGTACGTCTTCCTGAACTCCCAAGTAGTGGACGGACCGACCGCCAAGGGCGTCTACGATCTGGGCCGGCCCTGGAAGGACTACGCCCGGGTCAGCTTCATCAATACCCTGATCGATTCCCAAAACTTCCTGAATGCCGGTTGGATCGCCGGCTGCGCAGGCACCTGCAAAATCAGCTATTTCTCTGAATACAACAGCTACGGCCCGGGAGCCAACCCGTCCGCCCGGCAGATCTCCACCCAGCTGACCGGACCGGAAGCCAGTATTACCGTGGCCCAGGTCTTCGATTACAAATGGGATCCGTCGGCTGCCGTTGCCATGCCGCGGCATGCGTCTGCGCCTTCGGTCACCACGATGACCACTGCCTTCGATAAGAATCCGTCGGCCCAAGCGGATCTCCACGCTGTATGGAGCGGCAGTGCCAAAGGGCCGGAGGCCGTTGCCTATGCCGGTAAGGACCTGGCGGCTTCAGATTATGCCGTTCAAGGCCATGTCCTGACCATCAGCCGCAAGTTCCTGGCCGGATTGCCGGCCGGCAACTCGGTGCTGAAGCTTCGCTTCGCGGAGGGAGAGGCTGCGGTGATCGTCACCGTCAAGGACTCCTCCGTCACCGAGCTGGGACGGGAGGTGCTTGACGTCAACGACGGATGGGGCTCCTACCCCAACGGCATACGAGGCGGCGCCGATGCCTCGACCTCCCAGGTGTTTACCGTTTCCAAGCGCAGCGAGCTGATGAAGGCGCTGGCTAATGCGTCCGCTACGCCGAAGATCATCTACGTGAAGGGTACCATCGATATGAACGTGGACGATCAGGATCAGCCGGTCGGCATGGATTTCTATAAGGATCCGGGCTATGACTTCCAGGCTTATCTGAAAGCCTACGATCCTGCGGTATGGGGCCGGACCGATGTTCCGGCAGGGCCTCTGGAAACCGCACGTGCGGCCTCTGAGACCAATCAAGGCAACCGAATCAAGCTGCTGGTGGGCTCCAACACCACACTAGTTGGCCTTCCGGGCTCCAACGCCAAGATCAAAGGGGGCAACCTGACCCTTCAGAATGTGGACAACGTCATCGTCCGCAACATCGCGTTCGAGGATACCTTCGACTACTTCCCGCAATGGGATCCGACGGACGGAAGCTCGGGCAACTGGAACTCCGCCTTCGACAGCGTGACGGTCAAGGGCTCTACCCACGTCTGGGTCGATCACAACAGCTTCAGCGACGGAGACAACCGCGACGACTACAACAAGGTGTACTTCGGGCGGCAGTACCAGCAGCATGACGGATCGCTCGACATTACCAACGCCTCCGACCTGGTGACGGTCTCGTACAATTGGTTCCATGATCATGACAAAAACACGCTGGTCGGCGGAAGCGACAGCTACACAGCCGATGCCGGCAAGGAGCGCATCACGTTCCATCATAACTACTATGAGAACGTGACCCAGCGCGCGCCGCGGGTGCGCTTCGGCCAAGTACATCTGTACAACAATTATTACGAGGGCACCTACAAGAATGACAGCTATCCGTACCTGTACTCCATCGGAGTCGGCTACCAGTCTCAGATCTATGCGGAGAACAATTTCTTCGCCATGGATGCGGGAACGCCGCCTACGGCTCTCTTCCAGGTGAACGGTGGCAAACAGTTTACGGATACGGGCTCCATGCTGAACGGCCAGCCGGTCCGGCTGACGGCGGGCTCCAGCCTGACGCCGGTGAGCTGGAAGCCGACCCTCGTCCCGCATCTGGATAAGACGGCCGATGTTCCGGCTGTCGTGAAAGCGAAGGCAGGGCCCTTCGACCGGGAAGCGCCCGTATGGCCGGCCGGAACCGTGTTGTCCGCTTCGGAGGTGACCAAGACCTCGGTCACCCTGACATGGATGCCGGCCGCCGACAATACACGGGTATCCGGCTACAAGGTCTACCTGGTCCAGGGCGCCGCTTATCAAGAGGTGGCGGTGTTGGGCAACGTGACCCGCTTCAAGGTGGATACGGGGCTCTCGAAGGATACGGCGTACACCTTCACCGTGCAGGCGTTGGATGCCGCAGGCAATGCCAGCGGCTATGCACCGGTGCTTAAGGTGACGACCGATCATGACAACCGGGATAACAATCCCGCCGCAGCCAAAGGCAAATAATTCATAGAGAAGGACCTGCAGGGACGGGCGCTTCGGCGCCCATGCGCAGGTCCTTCGGCAAGGGAAAAACCCCGTTCCGGCCAGATGCGCCAGAACGGGGTTTTTGGGATGGTGGTGTATATCAAGCGGAGCGGGATTCCCCGGCGCCTGCCGAAGCTACGGCCTCCGGCTTGGCCTCCAGGATGGCCTTGGCGATCTCGACGGCCTCCGCAGAGGGGGATTCCACATCCTCCAGCAAATATTTGTAGCCCAGGTTCTGCCACTTGTAGACGCCAAGCTTGTGGTAGGGCAGGACCTCGATCTTGCGGACGTTCTGCAGGCTGTGGATGAAGGAGGAGAGCTTGCGGAGATCCTCCTCGGCATCCGTCCAGCCCGGCACCAGGACGTGCCGGATCCAGGCCGGTACCTTGTGATCGGACAGGTAGCGGGCAAAGGCTAGGATGTTCTCGTTGCTGCGCCCGGTCAGCCGCTTGTGAGCCTTCTCCTCGATATGCTTCAGATCCAGGAGGACCAGGTCGATGTAAGGCAGAAGCTCTGCCAGCTTCTGCTGGAAGCTTTCCTCGGTGCTGTAGCAGCCGCCGGAGGTATCGAGTGTGGTATGAATGCCGCGGGCCTTGCATTTCTTGAACAGGTCGATCAGGAAGTCCAGCTGGAGCAGCGGCTCGCCGCCGCTGACAGTGATGCCTCCGCCGGAAGCTTCGATGAAGGGTAGGTAGCTCTCGAAATCGGCCATGATCTCGTCCGTTGACATGATCTTGCCCTTGCCTGTTTCCCAGGTGTCCGCGTTATGGCAGTATAAGCAGCGCAAGAGGCAGCCTTGGGTGAACACGACATACCGGATGCCGGGTCCGTCCACAGTGCCGAAGGTTTCGATGGAGTGTACGTTGCCTTTCATAGAAGGTTCCTCCTAAACAGCTCCCACCAAAGGGTCGTTAAGCTCTGAAGCTTAGGGCGATTCCTTTGGTGGGGGCCTTTTATTTGATATACAGGTTACAGCGAGCTGTGGAACGTCCGGTTTATGACGTCGATCTGCTGCTCGCGGGTCAGCTTGATGAAGTTAACCGCGTAGCCGGATACCCGGATGGTCAGCTGCGGGTACAGCTCCGGATGCTCCATGGCGTCCATCAGCGTCTCGCGCTTGAACACGTTGATGTTCAGGTGATGGCCCTGCTTCACGGCGTAGCCATCCAGGATGGCCACCAGGTTGCGTACCTGGGATGCATCGTCCTTGCCCAGTGCCTGCGGCACGATGGAGAAGGTGTTGGAGATGCCGTCGACGGAAGCATGGTACGGCAGCTTGGAGACCGAGGTCAGGGAAGCCAGGGCG
>NZ_JBPPGJ010000010.1:0-264273 GCF_051594765.1 Oryzibacillus soli | reverse complement strand
GTAAGACCCCTTGAAGACGACGAGGTTGATAGGCTGGGGGTGGAAGCGTGGCAACACGTGGAGCTGACCAGTACTAATCGGTCGAGGGCTTATCCATTGGTTTTCGGAAGTTTCGCATCCGGTTTTCAGGGCGCAAGTCCTGACGGAAGTTAACATGGAGAGATACCCAAGTGGCTCAAGGGGACCCTCTGCTAAGGGGTTAGACTGCGTAAGTGGTGCGAGGGTTCGAATCCCTCTCTCTCCGTATCTTCCTTCATCATAATGTGGCGGTGTAGCTCAGCTGGCTAGAGCGTTCGGTTCATACCCGAAAGGTCGGGGGTTCGATTCCCTTCGCCGCTACCACTTTTATCCCCGGGCGCTTAGCTCAGCCGGGAGAGCATCTGCCTTACAAGCAGAGGGTCGGCGGTTCGATCCCGTCAGCGCCCACCATATCGCGGAGCCGTGGTGTAGAGGCCTAACATGCCTGCCTGTCACGCAGGAGACCGCGGGTTCGAATCCCGTCGGCTCCGCCATCTTTTCATTTAATATGCAGCATCTTTATGGCTCGGTAGCTCAGCTGGTAGAGCAGAGGACTGAAAATCCTCGTGTCGGCGGTTCGATTCCGTCCCGAGCCACTCTTCATGGAGGGCTAGTGAAGTGGCTAAACACGGCAGACTGTAAATCTGCTCTCTCTGAGTTCGGTGGTTCGAATCCATCGCCCTCCACCATGTTATGAGCCATTAGCTCAGTCGGTAGAGCACCTGACTTTTAATCAGGGTGTCGTAGGTTCGAGTCCTACATGGCTCACGTTTGTTGAGAGTACGGCTGTCCTTGGGGACAGCCTTTTTGGTTTTTATACAGCCCAACGGACGCGGGAAATCCCCTGCGTCCGTTTTTTTTTTGACAGCTACAGCTTCTCGTGGACCGACTGGAGCTTGGACTCCATGCTGGACGCCTTGTCCCGCCGGTCATCGATGCGGATGGAGGTGGAGACCCGTTGGGCTCCCTTCTGAAAGGGAACCTCGTGCATGCGACGAACGACGGCTAAGAGATCCTCCAGCTCGCCCTCGATGATGGTGCTCATCGGGGTAAGCTGAAACTTGACGTTCTCCGGCGCCTGCTCCAGCACCTTATGGACCTCCGCCACATAGTGGCTGACACTGGGAGTTCCGGTCCCCAAGGGGACGATGGTTACTTCAACGATAGCCATGCTGCCTGCTCCTTTCGGGTGATCCTGGCTCTGATCCAGGGGGATTACCCGTATTGTACTCCTTTTGGGAGCTTCGCGGAAGGCATGCGGATGCTTAGAACGGTTAATGAGCAGGCAGCTCGGCGTGCAGGGAGGCTTGGATCAGGGACATCCGTTCCTCCGCCTCCGCCGGTTTGGGGGAGCTCTCCGGCGTCCGCGGGAAGGTAAGCGCCCCGTAAGGCATTACCACGGTTCGCAGTACCCGGTTCTCCTGGTGGAGCTCTGTCAGGATGCGGTCGACCGTCTCTTGCAGACAGCTGCCGCCCGTCTGGAAGCCCATCAGCTGCAGCAGGCTGCCGGGCATGGCGGAATGGAGCCAGACCCGATGGGAGCCTGTGATGCGGTACAGATGCTCTAGCTTGTGCGCCCCCAATACGAACTGTTCCTCTAGGGCTCGCAGCACGGAATCCCGGTCACATGCGTTCTCGGACCAGAGCTGCATAATGCCGTTGCCATAGTGCTCCCGGCATTCGGCCAAAAGCAGGATGGCGCCGCCCGGCTTCGTCACGGAGGCTGCGTTCTGCAAGGACTTGACCGCTTGATACAGCTGCAGGTCCTTAGGTGCACCGCCGGCGGAGACAATGGTGAAGTCATAAGGAGCAGACTTCGGCTTAACGAGGAAGATTCCGGCCGCTTGCTCCAGCAAGGATCGGTGGGCAGGAATGGGACTGCCAGCAGCGGCGGCGATCACGTCCCTGCTGTGGTTCACAATGACGTTCAGGAGGAAGTGGATCGGCACGAACCGCTGTGCTTCCTCCAGATCGTCGTGAACCGCATTGTCCAATGAACCGGGAACCGCCTTGTGTGTGCGTGAAAGAGAATGGTTGGCCTCGATACATCGGCGGGATGCACAGCCGGGAATGACCGCCTTAATGCCGCCTGACATGCCCACCAGCCGATGGGGCTCGATGTTCCCCGTTGCAATCCGGAGATCGGCTTCAACCACATGGCGGTTGATCGTTACCGGCGTGCCTTTAGATGTATCCCCCAGGTAGACGCAGTGGTCCTCCAGCACGGAATGATTCAGAACCGGAACCCGGGAACAGACGCTTGGGCCGGCCAGCCGCTCCAGCTCCTCCGGAGTGTGCTTCCGATGCATGCCCAGAGCGACAACGACCCGGATTCGTTCGTCCGGAATACCGCCCGCATTCAGCTCGTCCAGCAGCAGGGGGAGAAAGAGGTGGCTGGGGCTAAGCCGGGTTCCGTCACTGATCAGAATCACGGCGGTCCTCTTTCCCCGGGCCAGTTCCGAGAGCCGAGGGGAGCCGAAGGGGCTTTGGAGAGCGCGGGCGATCGGATCCGGATCCGCGAGACCCGGGTCTGCATAGGATAAGATATCGGGACGGAGGGGCTCCGGCAAAGAGAAGGATACAGTACTCTCCCCATAGCGCAGCGTAAGAATGGGAGACGCCTCCTTTTGTCCAAAATGGAAGTGGCAGGGTTGTCCTGATCCCCATTAGGATATCCTCCCCCATACCGGTTCATGCTCTGTCCGAGCATTGACAGCGAAGCTCGGGAGGGGTACAACAAAGGAAGAAAGCTGCATTCGGCAAGATTAGAACCAATCGGAAACGGGGGCTGCCGTATGAAGGCATCGGATTTTATGGTGAGGCAGGTTATTAAGGTGTTGGAGGAGGACACGGTCCGGAGCGTTATGGACAAGTTCGTCGCCAACCGGATCAGCGGACTGCCGGTGGTGAACCACCGCAATGAGATTGTGGGCTATATTAGCGACGGTGACATCATGCGAAGGATCGGCAAGCAGAATCCGGTCGTGTTCGAGAGCTTCCTCTTCTCGGCGGTCTACACGGATCAGGTGGATATCGGGATCAAGTTCCACAAGCTGATCGAGATGAATGTCATGAAGGTGGCCACGCACCATGTCATTACAGTGGAGGAGGATACAGAGATCGGCGAGATCGCGGCCATTCTGGGCAAGAAGCGGATCAAGAAGGTGCCGGTCGTCAAAAATGGGGTTCTGGCCGGCATCATCAGCCGGGGAGATATCATCCGGGCCGTGACCCGGCACTATCTCACGCAATCGGGTCAAGATCTGCTTCCTGAAGAATAAAGCAGGCTCCCGTACGAGGGAGCAGGAGTGGACAGGCTGGTAAATTGCTCCGGGTGGAATAAGATGGGGGGTTCCGAGCGATCCTTATGGAGGATGCTGCGGCGGTCCGTATGGCAACGCAGGTGGGTACTGGTACCCCTGGCAGAGGGGGTCCTGCACAGCCAACATTTACGGAATGCGGCAATACCGCTGCCATGGTAGTCTGTACATAGGCGGTCTGGTTTTACCAGATCGGGGGACCATACACCAATCTTGAGCAACTTTGGAGGGAAATCATCTTGTTCAGACGTGCGGTCAAACGAACCTTTTATGTATCGGCGGCCTTTACGATGTTGACGGCAGGCATGTGGGCGGAAGGCGTACACGCCGCTGCCGGCGATATGGATGCCGTATCCTTAGCCCGTGAGATGGTAGGCCAAGAATACACCCTGGGGGGAGAGGCGCCCGCCAAAGGCTTCGATGCTTCGGGCCTGATCCACTACATTTACGAGACCCTGGACTATGACATTCCGCGCTACATGAACGCCCAATACAAAATGGACAAGCCGTTCATCAGCACCCTGGGATCGGTTCAGCCGGGTGATATTCTGTTCTTCGGCAAGGGAAGCACGATATCGTTCAACGGCATCTACATGGGCAACAACCAATTCGTCATGGCATCCAAGTCCAAGGACGAAGTGGTTACCCGCAGTGTAACCGCTTATAAGGACCAATTCATCGGGGCGCGCCGCGTCCTCTCCCAGTCGGACCGGCTTCGCGTCAACATCATTCTGGATGCGCGCAAGTACCTGGGCACCCCCTATGTATTCGGCGCTAAGTACGGACAGACCGACACCTTCGACTGCTCCTCCTTCGTGAAGACCGTGTTCTCGCAGAACGGATTCGACCTTCCCCGCGTGTCGCGGAACCAGGCGCTGGAGGGCACCTACGTCAGCCGCAAAAACCTTCAGGTAGGCGATCTGGTTTTCTTCACCACCAAGGATTCCGCACCGAAGATCGGACATGTGGGTATCTATGTAGGGGACGGCATGATGATTCACACCTATGGAGAGGGCGGGGTCAAATACTCCACCATCGAGAGCGGCTGGTGGGATGACCACTATGTAACGGCCCGCCGTCTGATCAAGGACTGACCCTATACTGTCAAAATCCAACCCTTACGGCAATCATGCTGATAAGGGTTGTTTCATATGATACAATAGACAGGGTATAGAAAGAGATCTTGGCGGTATAGGAGCTGTGGATATGGAGTGGGATCATATTGCCGGTCAGCTGGGAACCATACTCGGCGCTCCGGTAAGACGGGAGACGGTAGCGGCCCGGGAATGGGAGGCTTGGACCGGACAGGCGCCGGGGCAGGCGCTATCGAGAACGGCCGTGCAGGGCCAGGTGCTGTACTTCCGATTGGGAGGCGCCGAGGCTGGGAAGCTGCCGGTGCTGTCTGTAGAGGAAGTGCTGGTCACCCCTTCGGAGAGACGGCTTGTCGAGATGCTTCTGGAAGCATCCGATCCATGGGCGGCGGTGGCTCCCCCGAAGGCGGTTCATACCATGGGAGAGGAGGAGCGGAAGGCGGCGCTCGTCAAGGATTGGATTCTCCAGCATCTGGAGAACGGCGAGACCCGGGCGGACATGCCGGAGCTCTTGGCTTCGCAGCTGGCTCTGTATGCGCCGAAGATTCCCTTTTTGCTGTACGGCGATTATTCCGACACCCAGACGGTCACGTATATGGAGCTGAAGAAGCTGCTGGAGTCCTTCTTCGATGCGGAGATCATCCTGATTCCGCTCATGGAGAAGGAATGGCTTATTCTGGGCTCCGAGTCCCTCTTGTCCGAAAGCTCCGGTGACGAGCGGGAGGACGAAGTGGAAGAAAGCGTGGAGGAAGCGCTTGCATCCATTTGCGGAGGACTCTATGAGATGCTGTCCAACGAATGGGTGGGTGAGTGCCATGTCACCATCCATTACCCCATGACGCCGGCCAAATCCCTCTTAACTACGGTCCATGAGATGCGCGAGGCCATCAAGCTGGGCAAGATGTACCATCTCGGCAGCAACCTGCATCTTCCGTGGAACATGCATATGGAGAAGCTGCTGTATGCGGTTCCGGACAACGAGAGAACGGCCTTCGTGGAGCAGGTGCTTCGGGGCATCGACCATGTCCTGGACGCGGAGATGCTGTCCACGCTGGAGCAGTTCTTCGCATTGGACTGCAACGTCAGCGAGACGGCGAAGAAGCTCTACATCCACCGCAACACGCTGTTGTACAGGCTCGATAAGTTCAAGCAGGAGACCGGGAAGGACGTTCGGACCTTCAGCGATGCGGTCCTTGTGAAGACGGCGCTCCTATTGTACAAAGTGACGAAAAGGAAGTAGTTTTTTTGTAGGGTTTGTGCATAGTCACAGAGCCCTTCTGTAGGGTAAGATAAGACTATCAAGAGAAGACAAGAAATGATCATGTGGGAGGAATTTAAACATGGCAGGCGTACGTTTACATCACATCGTGAAAACTTATCCGGGCAACCCCGAACCGACGGTAAAAGATTTCCATCTGGATATTAAAGATAAGGAATTCATCGTTCTGGTAGGTGGATCCGGTTGCGGTAAATCCACGACCCTCCGTATGATCGCAGGTCTCGAAGAAATCACCTCCGGCGAGCTGTACATCGGTGACCGTCTTGTAAACGACGTAGCGCCTAAAGACCGCGACATCGCAATGGTGTTCCAGTCCTACGCTCTGTACCCGCACATGAACGTTTATCAAAATATGGCATTCGGCCTGAAACTGCGTAAATTCAAGAAAGCCGATATCGACGCACGCGTTCGTCAAGCTGCTAAGATCCTCGACATCGAGCACCTGCTCGACCGTAAGCCGAAGGCTCTCTCCGGCGGTCAGCGCCAGCGTGTTGCTCTGGGCCGCGCAATCGTCCGCGAACCGCAAGTGTTCCTGATGGACGAACCGCTCTCCAACTTGGACGCTAAACTTCGCGTAGCGATGCGTACTGAGATCCTGAAGCTGCACAAGCGTCTGGAAACCACCATCATCTACGTAACGCATGACCAAACCGAAGCTCTGACCATGGGCGACCGTATCGTCGTTATGGAACAAGGCGTTATCCAGCAAGCGGCTACTCCGGACGAAATGTACAACTTCCCGGTTAACATGTTCGTTGCTGGCTTCATCGGCACTCCTGCCATGAACTTCGTTAACGGTACTCTGACCGAACAAAACGGTGGCGTATTCTTCAAAGCCAGCGGCATCAACGTCGAGCTGCCGGGCGGCAAAGCCAAGACCCTGCGCGATAAAGGCTACATCGGCAAGGAAGTGGTTATGGGCATCCGTCCTGAAGACATCCATGATGAGCCGGTATTCCTGGAAGCTTCCCCGAACACCATTGTGAACGCTCAAGTGGACGTAACCGAGAACCTCGGTCACGAAATGTACCTGCACTTGTCCGGTCTGGGCACCGGCGCTACCATCGCTCGTGTAGACGGCCGCTCCGGCATCAAGGACGGCACCAACGTGAAGCTGGCGCTGGACATGAACAAGGTTCATTTCTTCGACAAAGACTCCACTCTGAATATCTTCACTGCTTAAGATATCAGCAAGCGCAAGCTTGTAAGAGGCCGGCTGGCAACAGCCGGCTTTTGTCGTACATACGGTTGTTGATTTATGACGGCAATTCTTATAGGATGGTACTATTGGTACATAAAGGAGATTGAAGGATATATGCCGAAAAAGGTGAAAGTCAGCGACTTGGCGAGCAAGTTCCAGATGGAAGTCGTCAGCGGCAGCGAAGGGCTGAAACGGCAGATCAGCGTGGCGGACCTGTGCCGTCCCGGATTGGAGATGGCCGGATATTTCGAATATTATCCCGAGGACCGGGTGCAGATTCTGGGTAAGACGGAGCTGACCTTCTTCGAGAAGCTTCCCGAAGCGGACCGGAAGGACCGGATGACCCGGCTGTGCAGAGAAGCGACGCCCTGCGTCGTCATCACCCGCGGATTGGACGTGCCGCCGGAGCTTATGGACGCATCGGCCTCTACCGGAATCGCCGTCCTGCGCAGCCACGTGAACACGACTACGCTGGCTGGCCAAATTACCGATTTCCTGGAGCATAAGCTGGCTCCCTCCACCACCATCCACGGCGTACTCGTCGACGTGTACGGCATCGGCATGCTCATCTCCGGAAGCAGCGGCATCGGCAAGAGCGAAACCGCTCTGGAGCTGGTCAAGCGCGGCCACCGGCTTATTGCGGATGATGCGGTGGAGATCCGCCAGACGGCGGAGAATGTCCTGATCGGCAACGCGCCGGACCTGATCAAGCACCTGCTGGAGATCCGCGGCGTCGGGATTATCAACGTGATGACGCTGTTCGGTGCCGGTGCAGTGCGCAACAACACGAAGATCAATGTGGTCGTGAAGCTGGAGAACTGGCAGCAGGATAAGCAGTACGACCGTCTGGGTCTGGACGAGGAAACCACCCGGATCATCGATACCGATATCCCATTGGTCACCATTCCCGTCCGTCCGGGCCGGAACCTGGCGGTCATCATCGAGGTGGCGGCCATGAACTACCGCCTGAAGCGGATGGGGTACAACGCTGCCCTCCAATTTACGAACAAGCTGACCGAAACGATCAATGAAGATATGGATGAGATGGAGTAAGCAGGAATCCCTCGTCCATCGGGATAGACTAATTCCCGCCGGAACCGGCGGCTGAAAGGAGAAGCGGCATGCTATTGGCGCTTGATCCCATCGCATTTTCCCTGGGACCCATATCCGTACATTGGTACGGTATTATTCTCGGAACGGCCGCTCTGTTCGGCTTGTACTTGGCCGTGTACGAGGGCAAACGGTTCGGCATGAACCCGGATTTCTTCATGGATCTCCTCTTGATCGGCGTTCCTACGGCCATTGTGGGAGCAAGGATCTACTATGTGGCGTTCAAGTGGGAGGATTACAAGCATAACCCGGCGGAGATCATCGCGATCTGGAACGGCGGCATCGCCATCTACGGCGCCTTGATCGGAGCTATCGCCGGTGCGATCTGGTACTGCCGGAGGAAGGGCTACAACTTCTGGCGGATCGCCGATATCTGCGCGCCCAGCCTGATTGCGGGGCAGATGATCGGCCGATGGGGGAACTTCGTGAACCAGGAGGCCCATGGCGGCCCGGTTCCGGAGACCTTCCTGCGGGACAAGCTGCATCTGCCGGGCTTCATCGTGGACCAGATGAACATCGGCGGGGAGTTCTATCACCCGACCTTCCTGTATGAGTCCTTCTGGAATCTGGCCTGCCTGCTGCTGCTGTTCTGGCTCCGGCGGCAGAAGTTCCTGAAGTCGGGCGAGCTGTTCGCCAGCTACTTCATCGGCTATTCCATCGGACGGTTCTTCATCGAGGGGCTCCGGACGGACAGTCTAGCCTTTGACGGACCGGGATGGCTGGCATCGCTGATGAATGGGTTGTGGGCGCCCATGGATCTGTTCTTCCAGGCGGGAGAGATGGCGTACGGGAACGTGCGGACCTCTCAGCTGCTGGCGATCCTACTGATCATCGGCGCGGTGGTTTTCATGGTCCTGCGGCGCCGTCGGTTAGGAGCGGCACAGCCGTATTACCGGGATCCGATCGAGTCGACGAAGGAGCAGCCCGCAGCGGTAGAGAGCGTACAAGGGCCGGCAACGGAATAAGCATGGATAGCCAAAGAGGCCGCAGGCCAAGGTTCCCCGGATGGGGACGGCTTGCGGACCTCTTTCTTATACGGACACCCATGCTGCGAGCGTCGTACCCTAAGAGGATGAAAGTTCGAGGAAGGCCCTCAAAGGGGCTGTGCCTAATTCGAGGCTTCCCTAACAGAGTCCGGTCATCGGACTCCGTTAGTACAGGATAGGAGGACATCATGTTTAAGACTGTATTGTTTGACTTGGACGGCACCATTCTCGACACCAATGAATTGATCGTGGCCAGCTTCCTGCACACGCTGGAAGGGGTCACGGAGAAGGTGTATACCCGGGAGGATATAGTAGGGAATTTCGGCCGCTCGCTGATCGACCAGATGCGGGAGTATACGGGGCAGGAGGATGTGGAGCCGTTCATCCGCAAGTATCGGACCTACAATATCAGCCGGCATGATGAGCTGATCCGGGAATTTCCTTATGTGAGGGAGACCGTGGAGCGGCTGAGCCGGGGAGGCATCAAGCTGGGGGTCGTAACCAGCAAGGTACGGCGCACCACACTGATGGGATTGGAGCGCTTCGGGCTGAAGCCATTCATGGGCAGCATCGTCACGGTGGACGAAGTCAGCGAACCGAAGCCTTCGCCGGAAGGAATCCGGAAGGCCATGGAGGAGCTGGGGGCCGAACCCGCAACAACCTTGATGGTGGGAGACAGCCAATATGATATTCAGGCGGCGAAGCGTGCGGGAATCCGGGTAGCCGGAGTCCGCTGGACGGAGAAGGGCGAGGAGTTCCTCCGGCAGTTCGAGCCGGACTTCATGATTGCCGATATCCGGGAGCTGATTGGGATGTGCGGCCTAACGGAAGCCGGAAAGTAAACCGTCTATAACGGGACTGGGGCCGGGGGGCCGGTAATAGAACCGAGTGGAGGGAAAAGGATGCGCCAAACGGAGAAGTACCCAACGGAGGGACCCAATGCCTTATGGCAGGTATACCGGACGGTGAACCGCTTCAAGGCGGTGCGGAATTTCATCTTCATCCAGATCGCCCGGTACTGTCCCTCGCTGCCGGTGAAGAACTGGATCTACCGGAATGTGCTCGGGATGAAGGTAGGCGAACATGCCTCCTTCGCGCTTATGGTGATGGTGGACGTGTTCTTCCCGGAACGGATCCATGTGGGCGAGAATACGATTATCGGCTACAACTCGACGATTCTGACCCATGAATACCTGATCCGCGAATACCGGCTGGGGGATGTGCGTATCGGCAGCCATGTCATGATCGGCGCCAACTGCACCATTCTCCCCGGGGTCACCATTGGTGATAATGCGGTCGTCGGAGCGGGAGCCGTCGTGCACAAGGATGTGGAGCCCTACAGCTTCGTGGCCGGCAATCCGCTCCAGGTCATCCGTCCCGGACGGCCGGAGGCGGAGCGGGCAGGACAGCAGGAACAGGCTTCGTCGCGGCAGGATCGGTGCCGAATGGAAGAGCCGGAGCGGGACAAGGAGCCGGAACTGGAACCGGTATGAGTGATCGGATATAGGGTCCGTCAGGACCATGTGCACGTCCCCGGCCACGCCGAAAGGGAATTGACGGTTTCCTTGGAGCGTGGTATATTTACGTCTAATCCCTTTATTTTGGTAGTATGGTAATATGGTAGCATGGTATCGCACTAAAGCGTTTTGCCGCGTTAAAGGGCCGGTGCCTTGATGTACGGGGTGGAGGCAGAATTCCCCAACATGGACAAGAATGTTACAATAGCAGGTAGGATCGATTAACGGCAAGCTGGAATTCGGAAGATGGGGTGAGTGGGTTGTCGAAGCCTAAGGTGTTTGAGAAGCCGACCGGCGTGAAGGACTATCTGCCGGAAGCGGTGGCGAAGCTGCGGAGCATCGAGTTCCGCGTGCTGGAATGTATGGAGAAGTGGGGTTACAGCCAGATTATCACGCCCACGCTGGAGTTCTATGATACGGTGGGCGTAGCCAGCTCCACCGAGGACAAGAAGATGTTCAAGCTCCTCGACCAGAACGGGCGTACCCTGGTTCTGCGGCCGGATATTACGGCCCCGATCGCACGGGTGGTGGCCTCCCTCATGAAGGAGGAGAAGCTGCCGCTACGCCTCTCCTACCACGCTAACGTCTACCGGGCCTTCGAGGAGGAGGCGGGACGGGAGTCGGAGTTCTTCCAGACCGGCGCCGAGCTGGTCGGAGACGGGTCCTCGGAGGCGGACGCCGAGGTGATTGCGTTGGCCATTGCCTCCTTGCAGGCTGCCGGCGTGCACACCTTCAAGATCGCCCTGGGGCATACGGGCTTTTTGAACGGCTTGTTCCACGAGACCTTGAACGGCCGGGAGGAAGAGCAGCAGGCGCTGAAGGAGTGTCTTTTGAACCGCGACTATGTGGGCTACCGCCAGAAGCTGAAGGGCTTCAGCCTCGAGGAGACCATGCAGAAGGAGCTGGAGGGCATCCTCCGCCTGCGGGGCGGCGAGGAGATCTGCGAGCTGGCCCGGGGTCTGACCCGCGATGAGCTGGCCCAGGAGTCCATCCAGCATCTGTGCGACATCTACGAGGTGCTGAAGGCGTACGGTGTCAGCCAGAACGTCCTGATCGATCTGACGATGATCGGAGATTTCTCCTATTATACCGGCATGACCTTCGAAGGGTATGCCGCCAATCTGGGCTTCCCGGTGGTCAGCGGCGGGCGTTACGACAACCTGCTGCGCCAGTTCGGGCGTCCGGCTCCGGCGACGGGATTCGCGCTCAAGACGACGCGGATCATGGAAGCCACCCAGGAGACGCCGGCCCCCGTGCGCCGGCTGCTCGTCGTCTACGAGCCGTCCCGCCGGGCGGAGGCCCTGAAGCGGGCCGGAGCACTCCGGGCGGAGGCCGGGGTCAGCGTGGAGACCCGCTGCCTGGCCGTCAAGCCCGAGCTCGCGCGCAGCGGGGACGGGTGCTTCGCGTACGAGGGGCGGAGCTATGAGGACGCGGTGCTTTTTTATGGAGAGAGGGGGTAACGGGTGGAGATGGAAACCTTGAAAATCGCCATGCCCAAAGGGCGGATCAACCGCCCGGCCATCAAGCTGTTCCAGGAGGCGGGCTTCGCCGTTCCGGATGATCTGGAGGAGTCCCGCAAGCTCATCATTTCGGTGCCGGGCGCAGGCTTCGAGTTCATCATGGCGAAGCCGGTGGACGTGGCCACCTACGTGGAGTACGGAGCAGCGGACATCGGGATCGTCGGCAAGGATGTGCTGATGGAGGAGAACCGGGACGTCTACGAGCTGTTGGATCTGCAGATCGCCCGCTGCCGCATGTCCGTCATCGGACTGCCGGACTGGAAGCCGGCCATCAATCTCCGGGTGGCGACCAAGTACCCGAATGTGGCGTCCCAATACTTCCGGGAGCGGGGGCAGCAGGTGAACGTGATCAAGCTGAACGGCTCCATCGAGCTGGCTCCTCTCATCGGCCTGGCGGACCGGATCGTGGATATGGTGGAGACGGGCTCCACCATCCGGGAGAACGGTCTCGTGGAGATGGAGCAGATCTTCTCGATCACGAGCCGTCTGATCGCCAACCGGGTGAGCTACCGGATGAAGAACGAACGGATTCAAGAGATATGCGACAAGCTGCAGGACGTGATCTCCGGGCGGGAGCAGCCTGCGGCCCCGAGGATAAACGCCTGATAGACATAAGACTTCAACATTAACACATATCGAAAGGGGACGGTTGGCATGGCGGTGCGGATCATACCGGCGGAGGAATTCTCCATTCACCGGGAGGTGGAATACGGGTCTCCCGAGCAGAACCAGGCCGTGAAGGAGATCATCGAGGCCGTACGGGCGGAAGGCGACGAAGCCTTACGCCGGTTCTCCGAGAAGTTCGACAAGTCCAAGGTGGAGCAGTTCCGGATTCCGGAGGAGGAGATCCAGGCGGCCTATGACCGGGTGGAGCCGGAGTTCGTGGCGGCCATCCGGGAGGCGGCGGTGAACATCCGCTCCTTCCACGAGAAGCAGAAGCGGGAGTCCTGGATGGACCTGAAGCCCGACGGCACCCTGCTCGGGCAGGTGATCCGGCCCCTGAAGCGGGTCGGCCTGTATGTTCCGGGCGGCAAGGCGGCGTATCCGTCGTCCGTCTTGATGAATGCGATCCCGGCCCAGGTGGCGGGTGTTCCGGAGATCGCCATGGTCACGCCGCCGGCAACGGCCGGCGTGGAAGGGGTGAACCCGTACATCCTCGTGGCTGCCGCTGAGGCGGGCGTCCGCGAGGTGTACCGGGTCGGCGGCGCCCAGGCGGTGGCGGCGCTGGCCTACGGCACGGCCCAGATCCCGGCCGTGGATAAGATCGTGGGACCCGGCAACATCTATGTCGCCCTCGCCAAGCGCTACGTGTACGGCGTGGTCGACATCGACAGCATCGCGGGTCCCAGCGAGATCATCGTGCTCGCCGACGATTCGGCGGATCCGGCCTATGTGGCCGCGGATCTGCTGTCGCAAGCCGAGCACGACGAGATGGCGTCGGCGGTCCTCGTGACGCCGTCGCAGGCTCTGGCCGAGGCCGTCCAAGCGGAGCTCGGCCGCCAGGTGGCGCTGCTGCCGCGGCGGGCGATTGCGGAGCAGTCGCTGGCCGATTACGGCGCCATCCTGACGGTGCCCACGCTTGAGGCGGGCATCGAGGTCGTCAACCAGATGGCGCCCGAGCATCTGGAGGTCATCGTCCGGGAGCCGTTCCAGTACCTGGCGAAGATTGAGAATGCGGGAGCCATCTTCCTGGGGCCGTACAGCTCGGAATCGGTGGGCGATTATTTTGCCGGTCCGAATCATGTGCTGCCTACCAACGGCACCGCCCGGTTCTCGTCCGCCCTGAGCGTAGACGACTTCATCAAGAAATCCAGCGTCATCTATTACAGCAAGGAGGCGCTCCTGCGGGATGCGCCGCAGATCGCCGCTCTGGCCAAGTTCGAGGGGCTGCAGGCCCATGCGCGGGCGGTCGAAATCCGAGTGGAGAAGGAGGGGGGAGCCCAATGACGGAGCAGACGAAGGTGCAGCAAGCAGCGGCGGAGGGCCAATCCTCCGCAGCGCGGACCGCAGCGGTAGCGCGCAAAACCAACGAAACGGACATCAAGCTGGAGTTCGGCGTGGACGGAACCGGCATCTCCGAGATCGAAACGGACGTGCCGTTCCTGAACCACATGCTGGATCTGTTCACGAAGCACGGCCAGTTCGACCTGAAGGTACAGGCGGAGGGCGACGTGCATATCGACGACCATCATACCGTGGAGGACATCGGGATCTGCCTGGGGCAGACGCTCCGCGAAGCGCTGGGGGACAAGAAGGGCATCAAGCGCTATGCCAGCGTCTTCATCCCTATGGACGAAGCCTTGGCGCAGGTCGTCATCGACATCAGCAACCGGCCCCACTTCGAATACCGGGCCCAGTATCCGTCCCAGCAGGTGGGCAGCTTCTCGGTGGAGCTGGTTCACGAGTTTCTATGGAAGCTGGCTCTGGAGGCCCGCATCACCCTGCACGTCATCGTGCATTACGGCCAGAACACCCACCATATGATCGAGGCGGTCTTCAAGGCGCTGGGCCGGGCCCTGGACGAAGCGACGTCCATCGATCCCCGGGTGCAAGGAGTGCCTTCCACGAAGGGGGTGCTGTAAACGGATGATCGCCATCATTGATTACGGCATGGGCAATCTGCACAGCGTCAGCAAGGCGGTGGAGCGGCTGGGCTACGAGGCGGTGGTGACGTCCGACCCGGAGCGTATCCTGGCTTCGGACGGCGCCATTCTTCCCGGCGTAGGCGCCTTCGGCGACGCCATGCATTTCCTGCGAGAGGCGAAGCTGGATGATGTGGTCCGGGCGTATGCCGCCTCCGGCAAGCCGCTGCTCGGCATCTGCCTGGGCATGCAGCTCCTGTTCAGCGGAAGTGAGGAGCATGGCGAGCACGAGGGGCTGTCGCTCCTGCCGGGCCGGGTCATCCGGTTCCAAGGCAGCTTCAAGGTCCCCCATATGGGCTGGAACAAGCTGGAGTTCAAGAACCCGGACTCCCCCTTGCTGGACGGCTTGGAGGAGGGGCACGCGTACTTCGTGCATTCCTATCACGCGCTGCCGGAGCGGGCATCCGATCTTCTGGCGGTCACGGACTACAACCATCCTGTAACGGCCATCGTGGGCCGGGACAACGTATACGGCATGCAGTTCCACCCGGAAAAAAGCGGGTCGCTCGGCATGGCGCTCCTCGCCAACTTCCTGAAGCTGTGCGGAGCGCCCGACCGGAAGAAGGAGGCGGAAGCCGATGTTGGCTAAGCGGATTATTCCCTGTCTGGACGTGAAGGACGGCCGGGTGGTGAAGGGCGTCAACTTCGTAAACCTGCGGGATGCGGGAGACCCGGTGGAGCTGGCGGCCACCTATGACCGGGAGGGGGCGGACGAGCTGGTGTTTCTCGACATCTCCGCCTCCCATGAAGGGCGCGCCACCATGGTGGAGGTGGTCCGCAAGACGGCCGGAGAAATCACCATCCCCTTCACAGTGGGGGGCGGCATCGCAAGCGTGGACGACATGACCCGGATTCTCCGGGCCGGTGCCGACAAGATCGGCATCAACACGGCGGCGGTGAAGAATCCGGAGCTGATCACGGACGGCGCCCGGCGGTTCGGCTGCCAATGCATCGTGGTGGCCATCGACGCCAAGTTCAACCCCGCCTGGGGCGAGTGGGAGGTCTATATCCACGGCGGCCGTACGCCGACGGGCATCAAGGCGCTGGAGTGGGTCCGCCGGGTGGAATCCTTGGGTGCCGGCGAGCTGCTTCTGACCAGCATGGATGCGGACGGAACGAAGGACGGCTTCGATGTGCCCCTGACCCGGGCGGTCTCCGAGTCCGTAGGGATCCCCGTCATCGCTTCCGGCGGTGCGGGGAAGATCGAGGATTTCTACGAGGTATTCCAAGAAGCGAAGGCGGACGCCGGCTTGGCGGCCACCATCTTCCACTACAAAGAGCTGACCATTCACGACGTGAAGGAAGATCTGAAGAAGAAAGGTGTCGAGATCCGATGAGCAACGAAACGAAGCAAGCGGCCACCGTCGAAGAGCTGGCCGAGCTGATCCCGTGGTCCCCGGAGGGCCTGGTGCCCGCCATCGTGCAGGACGCCGTCAGCAAGGAAGTGCTGATGATGGCTTATATGAACCGGGACGCCCTGCAGCGGACCGTGGAGTCTGGCGAGGCCTGGTTCTACAGCCGCTCCCGCCAGGAGCTGTGGCATAAGGGAGGAACCTCCGGCCATGTACAGCAGGTGAAGAGCCTGGCCTATGACTGTGACGCGGACACCCTGCTCCTGAAGGTGCTGCCACAAGGGCCTGCCTGCCATACCAACGCCTACAGCTGCTTCTACCGGGAACTTCCGCTGGCCGGCAACGACGGAAGCGTGACTGACGGAATCGACCCGGCAGACCGCTTCGCCATTCTGAATACGCTGGAAGCCACCATCGCCAAGCGCGATGCGGAGCGTCCGGAGGGAGCCTACACCACCTATCTGTTCGAGAAGGGTGTGGACAAGATTCTGAAGAAGGTAGGCGAGGAAGCGGCGGAGGTCATCATTGCGGCCAAGAACCGCAGCGCCGAAGAGCTCCGGTACGAAGCGAGCGACCTGATCTACCACCTTCTGGTGCTGCTGCGCGAGCAGAAGCTGCCCTTGGACGAGGTGCTGAAGGAACTGGACCGCCGTCATAATAAATAAGCGTCAGCCCGCCCCACCGGTATGCGGCAGAGCCTTTCTGACGCGCCTGACCGGGGCGGGTTCTTTTTTTGTGGGGGAGACAAGTCTACAGATCTGCATACGAGTGGGAGCTTCCGGGTAAACTGGGGGGTGTTCCCTATCTGCAAGAATAACGAGGTGGTATCCGAATGAATGACATGGTGGAATCGAAGCAGGAAGCCATCCGCATGCTGGAAGAGACGAGCCGGACCTTCTTCATCCCCATCAGCCGGCTGGTGCCAGGCCTTCAGGAGGCCGTGGCTTCCGCATACTTGTGTATGAGGGCCATTGATGAGATTGAAGATCATCCGAGCCTGGACCCGATGGTCAAAACCGGACTGCTGCACGCAACCGCAGCAGCCCTTACACATCCGGACCGGGAGGATCGGCTTGCCGCCCAATATGAGCCTTACAGAGGCACCCTGCCGGAGGTGACGCTCCGACTGGCGGAATGGATCCGCCTCTGTCCCGGCGAGGTGCAGCCCCGCATTCTGGCCTCCGTCTCCGAGATGGCCGGCCGCATGGCGGGCTGGGTGGAGAAGAAGTGGCAGATCCGGACGGAAGAGGAGCTGGATGATTACACCTACTCGGTAGCAGGGCTGGTCGGCGTAATGCTGGCCGATCTCTGGCATTGGCACAGCCGCGTGGAGCCGGATTATCCCAGGGCTATCGCCTTCGGACGGGGACTGCAATCGGTGAATATTATCCGCAACCGGGCCGAGGATCAGCTACGGGGCGTGGATTTCTTCCCGGAAGGCTGGGAGCGGGCGCGGATGCTGGCTTATTCCCGTAGAAACCTGAACCAGGCGGAGATTTACACCGCCGGGCTGCCGGAAGGACCGATCCGGGAGTTCTGCCGGATTCCCCTGGCGCTGGCTACCGCGACACTGGACGTTGTGGAGGCCGGGGAAGAGAAGCTGAGCCGGACCGCCGTCCTGAACCTGGTACAGCAAATAACTGGCGGATGTTCTCCTGCCTGAGATTGTGGTACAATACCAGGGTGCCCCAATGAAGTGAGGGCATAGTTAGAGCGGGAACGGCAGGAACGATAGCAGATGATTATGGACTATCACACGCACCACAACCGCTGCGGCCACGCCGTAGGGACCATAGAGGACTACATATTGCGCGGCATGGAGATCGGCGTACACCAGCTTGGTGTATCCGATCACATGCCGCTTTTTCATGGTGAACCGTCAACGCGTCACAACGGATTGGCGATGGGCATGGAGGAGCTGCCCCGGTACGTGGAAGAGGTGCTCCGGCTGAAGGAGAAGTACCGTGAGGACATCGAGGTGCTGCTGGGGATCGAGGCGGATTATATCGAAGGACGGGAGGAGGAGACCGCACGTCTCCTGAAGCCGTATCCTTGGGATTATGTCATCGGCTCGGTTCATTATCTGGGGGATTGGGATCTGTTCGACTCCCGGCAGCAGTGCCGGTGGAGCGGGCAGCCGGCTCCCCGGATCTATGAGGCCTACTACCGGTCCATCGAAGGAGCGGCCGCTTCCGGGCTCTTCGACATCATCGGACACTTCGACGGCATCAAGCGTTATGGCCCGCCTCCCATACTGGGGGAATGGACGATGCAGCGGGCGGCCCTGGAGGCCGTTGCCCGGGCGGGCATCGCCTTGGAGCTGAACACGTCCGGGCTCCGGCAGCAGCCGGGAGCCCCTTACCCGGGGCAGCCGGTGCTTGTGGCCTGCGCGGAGCTGGGCATTCCGCTCACCGTCGGCTCTGATGCCCACCATCCGAGGCATGTGGCGGCGGGCTTCGACGAAGCGGTGCAGCTTCTGAATCAGGCGGGAATCCGGGAGGCGGCTGTCTTCCGGGGACGTCGGAGGAGCCTGGCGCCGGTTTCCGGCTTCGCTCTTACGCTGGAATAATTCTATCCAAAAAACCTTGGAAGAGGCTCTTATTTCAAAATAAATTCTTAACATGTATAATAGAGGACGGGAATAATTTTTAAGTGGATTGATTTCAGGAGGGTAACCATGATTTCCGAAAACGTGAAAATCTTCTCCGGGTCTTCGAACCCGAAGCTGGCGGAGAAGATAAGCCAAGAGCTGGGCCGTCCGCTCGGCCAGGTCAAGCTGTCCCGCTTCAAAAGTGGCGAGCACTACTGTTTGTATGAAGAGAGCATCCGGAACTGCGACGTGTTTCTGGTTCAAACGTTCTCCCATCCCATCAACGAGCATTTTGTCGAACTGCTGGTGATGATGGATGCCGCCAAACGGGCATCGGCAAGGACTATTAATCTGGTTATTCCGTATTATGGTTACTCGAGACAAGAACGCAAGGCCGCTCCGAGGGAGCCCATCTCCGCGAAGATGGTGGCAGACGTACTGACCACAGCAGGCGCGGACCGCGTGATCACCATCGACCTGCATGCACCGGCGATCCAAGGCTTCTTCAACATTCCCGTTGACCATCTGACTGCACTGGATCTCATCAGCGACTATATCCGCAAGAAGAATATTCAGAATCCCATCGTCGTCTCCCCGGATGCCGGACGGGCCACAACAGCCGAGAATCTGGCGAATATCCTGAACGCTCCGTTCGCCATCATGATCAAGAAGCGGCCCGAGCACAACAAATCGGTCATCACCCACGTCATCGGCGAGGTGGAGGGACGGACCCCGATCATCATCGAGGACCTGATCGATACGGGCACCACCATCGTGAACGTTGTCGAGGGCTTGAAGGAGCGGGGCGCCAAGGACGTGCTGATCTGCGCCACCCACCCGGTGTTCTCCGGCCCGGCGCTGCAGCGTCTGGATCATCCCAATATCATGGAAGTGGTCATCACCGACTCCATCGCCATCCCCGAGGACCATTCCTCCCGGTTCCATGTCTTGACGGTTGCCGGCCTCTTGTCCGATGCGATCCGCATCATCATGAGCGGCGGCTCCATCAGCTCGTTGTTCAAATACGGCGGAGTGTAAGCCAACGCTTAAGACGCTCCATGCTTCTTGATACGCCGAACGCCCCGTGCGAGGGACATCGCACGGGGCGTTCTTTGTAGTTGTGGCCTCTTAGCCCAGACCCATCAGCTCCAGGAAGCCTTCCACCAGGTCGGGGTGGTAGCTCCGTCCCTTGTTGCGGATCAGCTCGTCGGCAGCATCCTGCTTGGACAAGCAATCCCGGTAGCTGCGCTTCGAGGTCATGGCATCGTAGGAGTCCACCACCCGGATCACCGCCGAGGAGAGAGGGATCTTCTCTCTGGCGATACCGAAGGGATATCCGGTGCCGTCCCAGTTCTCGTGGTGGTGGAGCACCCCACGGGTCAAGACACATTCGGGATCCAGAGGCTCGATGATCTTGGAGGAGATGACGGGGTGGCGCCGGATGTGCTGGAATTCCTCCCCGGTCAGGGGCCCCTCCTTGAACAAGATCGTATCCGGTACCCCGATCTTTCCGATGTCGTGGAAGAGGCCCACCAGACGGATCTCCTCGCAGGCGCGGTCGGAGAGGCGCAGCGCTTTGCCGAGATCAAACCCCAGGCGGCTGACCCGGGAGGAATGTCCTTTGGTATAAGGGTCCTTGGCCTCCAAGGTATTGATCAGAGACTCGATAAATGCCAAAGGCACGTTCATCATCCATAATCCCTTCAAATCGAATAATGGTGGTGCTTGGGGAGGCTGATCTTGAACAGGGTTCCGTTGGCTCCGGTCCGGAGCAGATCGATGGTTCCCCCGTGGGAGTTGACGATCCGCAGGCTGATAGACAGCCCCAACCCCATTCCTCCGGGCTTGGTCGTCTCGAACGGCGTAAACATATTGGCCCGGATATGCTCGGGAATCCCGTCGCCCGAGTCCTCGATGTGAATGCAGTAGTTGTTGTTCTCCTCGAACAGCTCCAGCTGGATCAGCCTCCTCGGATTCCCCTCCGGTATGGCGTCGATGCCGTTGTGTATCAGGTTGATGATGACCTGACGGAGCTTATCCTTATCTGCCGGGATGGAGGACGCCCGGGTATGATTTTTCAGCTGCAGCAGGATATCCTTCTCGGAGGCCTTCAGACCGGCCATGGATATGGTTTCCTTCAGCACTTCATTCAGATCGGTGTCGGTAATGGACAGCTTGCCGCTCTTGATGAAATCGGTGAAGTTCAAGATTACGCTGTGCAGGTGGTTGGAGGCCATTGTAATGTTCTCCACCATTTCGGCGGACGTCGGATTAAGCTGTTGGGAGCGGGGAAGAATCTCCGAGAAGCCCTTAATGATGCTGAGCGGATTCTTCAGCTCATGGATCAGTCCCGAGGTGGTGAACTCCAGATTCTCGGTATTCGTCTTGCGCAGCTGGATCGTATTCATCTCCTTCGTCAGGTTCCGGTGCATGTGGATGTACACCATGAAATTCAGAAGAGAGAAGATCATGACGGCCACCTGTCCCGAGAAAACGAAGGTGCTGATCTTCAGATTCAACAGCCCGACCATGTACGTCACGAAGTACGAGATGATGAAGAACACGAAGAAATGCTTCAGATGCCGCTCCTTGATCTTGAAGCTGACCGCAAAGGCGACGACAATGCTGAAGATGATCAGCCGGATGTGCCAGTTGAACAGGCCTGCATAAGGGCCGTAGACCGGATACATCACCGTCACCCCGTCGGTGCTCAGCACCGCCTTCAGGTGGGAGAAGTTGCCCTGGGTCCAGTTCAAGACGTACACGACGAGGCTCCAGGCAAAATACAGGATGACCGCGTACCGGTTCATCAGAAGACGGATGAGGCAGTTCTCCTTGCCGGCGGATGATTCCCAGAAGGCGACGTAGCCGACATAGAAGAACACCGGCGGAAGCATGACCGAGCCGATCCGGAAGAGCCGGAACAGGAATTCGATCGTACTGGTGCTGAAGAGGGAGGAAGAATAGAGCACGCTAACGTCCAACTGCCAGATGGAGATACAGAGAAGGAAGAGGACGATCGAGAAGGTGAATTTGGATTTCCCGAACAAGGTGATGATGGAAACCCCAAGGGCCAGAGGAACAATGGCGATGATGGACATCAGGATGAAGTTCATGGCCGGCTCACGATCAGGCTGTTATTATTGCCTCCGTACCCATGGGAGGTGACCAAGACATGGCGGACGTGCTGGTGCTGGCATTCGGTGATAATCGGCATGTCTTCGAAGCCTTCTTTCGTCGTTTTGATGGTGGGGGGAATGAAGGAATGCTCCAGACTCAGCACGGAGGAGATGGTCTGAAGCACCGGACTGGTTCCGAATGCGTGACCGTACATCCCCTTGATGGTCGTAAAGGGCACCTGATGGCCGAACAGCTCCCGGGAGAGCCGGAGCTCGATCCCGTCGTTAACGGACAGTCCCAAGGCCTGGCTGTTCACATAATCGATCGTTCGTCCCTCGGCGACGAGGGACGTATTGCGGAGCATGCTGTCACCCGAGGCATCGCTCAAGTGAATGGATACCGTATCATTATTGACCGCTGCATCGGATAATAACGCCCGGATGGGTGCCTGGCGGCTCTCGGCGTGGGACCGGGCCTCCAGGATCACCACCGCAGCCGCCTCCGCAATGACGAAGTCGTCGTTTCCGCGGCTGAAAGGGTTTCCGGTTTTCTCCGGCGAGCAATCCAGGGTAATGGCCCGCTGCTTCAGGAAGCTGGCAATGGCCGAGTGGCAGAGCGGCGTCTCCGAGGCTCCGGTCACGCACAGGTCGAATACCCCCGCCTCGATCAGCCGCTTGGCCAGATACAGGCTGTCGTTGCCTGAGCAGCAGCCGTTGCTGATGGTGAAGACCTCCTGGCTTAGGCCGAAATGGCTGGCGACCGAGGAGCTTAAGCTGTGAATATTGGTCAGCCCTGCGTTCTTGAGCGGAACCGACCGAAGATCGTTGGCTCTGTAATGGTAGGAGGTCATCTCCGCCTCGGGCAAGCCGCCGGTGCAGGTACCGAGAATGACTCCGATCCGGTATTGAGCCGGATTCTCCAATCCGGCCGACTCGAAGGCTTCCTGAGCGGCATGGAGAGCGAGAAGACTGCTGCGGGGATAGTGCTTGAGCCTCTTGCCCTGGAAGGTCTCCAGGGGCTCGTCCACCACCCCACAGACCAGAGCCTCCCCGCCGGGACCTATGCCTGCAACGGATTCGTGCGTGCGCATGCCTTGCTGCAGAATCTGGAGATAATCCTGCACGCGGGATGTTTGTGGCGCTTTGACGCCGTATCCCGTAATGACGGCTTGCCGGTTGCCCATGTGAAACTCCTCCAATATGTTATCACGTCAATGATACGAAAGTCACACCTAATCAAAAGAGTACCGTATTTTGTCGAACATCCATAGTGGAAACTTTTTGAACCCGCAAATCCGGGCGTATAAGCGAATACTACGGTTGTTATTACAGGAGAGGAATGGGCGGGATGGACATGAAGAAGGTCTATGTAGTGGAGGATACGGAGATGATGAGGTTCCTGTACGAGTTCCATCTGGGGCAGATTGGCTGCACCGTATCCTTCTACACCAACGCCGGGGACTTCTACGCCGCGGTGAACCGGGGGGCGCCCGATCTCGTCATTCTGGACTATAAGTTGAAGGGCGGGGATAACGGCTTGGCCGTTCTTCGCCGGATCCGCTCCGACTGGGAAGCGGTCCCGGTGATCATGGTCTCCGGTCAGCTTGACGAGGAGGCCCGTCAGTCCCTGCAGAAGCTGGGGGTGGCGGGGGTCCTCGACAAGCCGGTGGATACCGATCTACTAATAAATACGGTCGAAAAATGCCTTCACCGGCAGGAGCCGGCGCGTAAGCCCCTGATCCTCGTCCTGGAGGATACCGAGCAGATGTACCGCCTATATAAGATCTGTCTTACGCCCCGGTTCGAAACCCTGCACTGCCGCAGCGCAGCGGAGCTTAGGGAAGCCGCCCAGGACGGGCCGGTGCGTCTCGTCATTATGGATTATTATCTTCATGGCCCCAACGAGTTCGACGAGCTGCTGAAGCTTGTTCAGGAGCAATTTCCCTGCGCGGTCCGGGTTCTCATCTCCGGACATGTGGCTACCTTGGACCTGAAGACGAAGTACAAGCACGATTTTGCCGCTATCTGGTCCAAGCCATTGGAGAACGTCCAGGAGCTTCCGGAGCTGCTTGGCGGGCTGCTGGTCCAGAATAGCCTCTAACCTGTGCAGCGTCCTTTGTCTCCGCCTTCCTCCGGTTTGCTGAAGGGCATTCGGCCCTGCGCCGCTTCGCCTTTACTTCCAAAACTCACTTGGCTATACTTAAATTTAATGGATGCAGCAGTCCGAATACAATAAAAGGTTTTTACAGCCGGAGGTGCCTTTCAATGGGCAGGAAAAAGCGTGTGGCGGCTCCAGAAGACCGGAAGATCATTGCTCTGCAGATGGATGCCACGTTCTTTTTCGAGAGGGCGGTTCGCTCCCTGGACCGTTACAGGTACGACAAGGCCATCAAATATTTTCGCCGCGCCTGCGATTACGAGCCGGAGAATCCCGTCAACCATTGCAACCTGGCGGGCATTCTGTCCGAGGTGGGCAAATATAACGAATCCAACCAGATTCTGCAAAAGATTGTCGATGAAGTCGACCCATCCATGACGGAATGTTACTTCTATATGGCGAACAACTTTGCCAATATGGAGGACTTCGAAGCGGCGGAGAAAGCGATCATCCACTATCTGGAGCACGATGAGGAAGGGCAGTTCCTGCAGGAATCCGAGGAGATGATGGAGTTCCTGAGCTGTGAGCTGGAGCATCCGGCCGAGCCGGCCACCATTAAGAGCCGGGAAGGGCTGTTCGAGCATGACAAGGCCCGCTCCCTACTGGAGCAGGGACAATTCGGAGAAGCGGTCAAGCAGCTGAAGAAGCTGATCAAGAAATATCCCGATTTCCTCGCAGCCCGCAACAATCTGGCCTTGGCCTATTATTACATGGGTCACTTTGCCAAGGCGATGGAGACCATCCATCAGGTGCTGGAGCAGGAGGAAGGGAATTTGCATGCCTTGTGCAACCTAGCCATCTTCTATCAGCATCTGGGCGAGAAGGAGAAGCTGGGGCGGCTGACGGGACTTCTGCGCAAGACCTATCCCTACCATCAGGAGCATGTGTTCAAGCTGGCCACCACCATGGGCATCCTGGGTGAGCATGAAGCGGCCTACCTGCTGTTCCGACGGATCCTGAAGTCCGGGGCCTGCGGAGCCGAGGGGGATCCCTGCCTCTACCACTATCTGGCCGTCGCCTGCGCCAATACGGACCGGTATGCGGAGGCCGAGCGGCATTGGCGGGAGACCGCCAAGCTGGACCCCAAGTCGGAGGTGCCGGCGTTCTATCTGAATCTGATGGAGAAGCGCCGCACGATGGCCCCTCCGGAGCGGTCATACCTGAGCTACCATTATCATCTGCCCTTCGAGGAGCAGTTCCGGGCCATCGGGCAGTCGGCTGTGGAGGACCCCCTCCCCGACAAGATCCGCAAGGATCCCCTGGTCCGGTCTTCCTTCTTCTGGGCGCTGCGCCACGGGGATCTCGAGACGAAGCTGCAGGTCATCCAGGCCTTCGGCCTGATCGGAGACCAGGAGGTCACCGAGGCGCTGCTGGAGTTCCTGCTGGACCCGGAGGAGAACGACTACCTGAAGCGGTTGGCCATGTTCGTGCTCCGGCATATCGGCTGGACCGAGCCCTTCCGGGTGGTTATGGACAAGGAAGTTCTGACCGCCGACCCGAGGCCTTACGCACCGGCCCTGCCGGAGTGGGAGGAGAGCTGGAGCGGGGTGCTCCGGTTGGCCTTCGCCAGCATGAACAAGCGCTTCGATCTGGTGCAGCAGCACGATCTGGAGACGCTCTGGATCGAGTATCTGTCCCGGGTGCATCCCAAGAAGCCCCGGCTGCAGAAGCCGGAGGGCTGGGCTGCGGCCCTCGAGTACCTAACGGCCAAGATGCACCGCCGGGCCGTGACTTACGAAGAGATGGCGGTCCGGTACCAGATCTCACCCAACACCATCCGCACCTGCGTCAAGCATATAGATGACGCCTGCAAGCTCCGGGAGAAGATGAACGCCATCTTCTCCGGACCGCCAACCGATGAAAGTGAACCATCCCAATAGAAACCACCGAACCGAAGGAGGATTTTCCCCCATGTACAAGAGCATCGTTATCGGCACAGGCCCTTCCGGGCTGACCGCCGCCATCTATCTGGCCCGTGCCAACCTGAGCCCGCTGGTCATCGAAGGCCCCGAGCCGGGCGGCCAGCTGACCACCACCACCGAGGTGGAGAACTTCCCGGGCTTCCCCCAAGGGATCATGGGACCGGAGCTCATGGATAACATGCGCAAGCAAGCGGAGCGCTTCGGCGCCCAATTCCGCACCGGCTGGGTGAACAGCGCCGAGCTGTCCCAGCGTCCGTTCAAGCTTCATCTGGAGGGCGGCGAGGTGCTGGAGGCGGAGACCATTATCATCTCCACCGGCGCTTCCGCCAAGTACCTGGGCATTCCGGGCGAGCGTGAGAACGTAGGACGCGGCGTCAGCACCTGCGCTACCTGCGACGGCTTCTTCTTCCGCGGGAAGAAGATCATCGTGGTGGGCGGCGGCGACTCCGCCATGGAGGAAGCCAACTTCCTGACCCGCTTCGCATCCGAGGTGAAGCTGGTGCACCGCCGCGAGGAGCTCCGCGCCTCCAAGATCATGCAGGACCGGGCCCGTGAGAACGCCAAGGTGGCTTGGGGCTTGAACCGTACGCCGCTGGAGGTTGTGGCCGGCGAGAAGGGCGTAACCGGTCTGAAGGTGAAGAACAACGAGACCGGCGAGGAGGAGATCCTCGAGACCGACGGCATCTTCGTCGCCATCGGCCATACCCCGAACACCAAGTTCCTGGGCGGTCAGATCGAGACCGACGAGATCGGCTACATCAAGGTGAAGCCGGGTACCTCCGAGACCAACATCCCCGGCGTCTTCGCTTGCGGCGACGTGCAGGACCAGCGGTACCGGCAGGCGATTACCGCAGCTGGCAGCGGCTGTATGGCGGCTCTCGACTGCGAGAAGTTCCTCGAGGGCAGCAGCGTGCATGACTGGAGCAAGTCTCTCTAAGAAGTCCGGACCCCCTGGCGAATGGCTTTCGCGGGGGGTTTTTGCCGTCTGCCGGGGCACGCCCGGGCGGAGCTAACGTGTCTTGACCTACAACACCCCATGCCGTATAGTTGGAAAAGAAGCAAACTAAATGAGTTCGAGGTGACATTTCGATGTCGGAAAAGATTTATGTCGGCGTGGATTTGGGCGGTACCGCTATCAAAGTAGGGATTTGCGACGCCGAGGGAAACCTGAAGCAAACCTACGAAGGACCGACGAAGGCGGAGGAAGGCGCGGAAGCCGGAATGGAGCGGATCGCACAGTATGTGCGCACCGTGGTGGAGCAGTCTCCGTACCAGTGGGAGCAGGTGGCGGGCGTTGGCGCCGGCATAGCCGGATTTCTCGACATCCCGAAGGGGTTCATCAAGTTCTCGAATAACCTGGGCTGGCGCAACATTCATGCCAAGCAGATACTGGAGCAGAAGCTGGGCGTACCGGTCCAGATCAACAACGATGCCAACGTAGCTGCCCTCGGCGAGGCTTGGGGCGGCGCAGGCAAGGGCATTCCGAACTGCGTGGCGTATACCCTCGGCACCGGCGTAGGCGGCGGCATCATCATTGGCGGCCGTATCTACGAGGGCTTCGGCGGTATGGCCGGCGAGCTGGGCCATGTGTCCATCGTGCCGGATCTCGAAGCGATCAACTGCACCTGCGGACAGAAGGGCTGTCTGGAGACCGTTTCTTCGGCCACGGGCATCGTCCGTATGGCGAAGGACGCCGTCGAGCGCGGCGACCGCACCTCTCTGGCGCTGATCGAGAATATTACCGCGAAGGATGTATTCGACGCGGGCAAGGCCGGGGATGAGGTGGCTCTGCGCATCATCAACCGGGCGGCTTATTACCTGGGCCGTTCGATGGCCTCCATCGCCGTGGTGGTGAACCCGCAGCGCTTTATCGTAGGCGGCGGCGTATCCAAGGCAGGCGACATTCTGTTCGATCCGATCCGCGAGATCTTCAAGAAGTATACCCCCGAGCATGCCCAGACCGGCGTCGACATCGTGCCGGCTACACTCGGCAACAACGCCGGCATCGTAGGCGCCGCAGGACTCCTGCTCTAATAAACATAACGAACGAAGGGAACCGAAAGGGGCCCATCCAGCATACAAATAGATGGAACGGGATGGAAGGACGGTGTAGATCGCCATGGAAGAACGGTTGGAGCGCGCACTGCTCGTGATCATAACGGGCATGTCCGGCGCCGGCAAAACCATAGCGGTACAAAGCTTGGAGGATCTGGGTTTCTTTTGCGTAGATAATCTTCCTCCCGTACTGATTCCCAAATTTGCGGAGCTGATTCAGCAGTCCAACGGCAAGATCGGCAAGGTGGCGCTGGTGATCGACCTTCGGGGCCGGGAATTCTTCCAGGCCTTGTCCCAGTCGCTACAGGACATCCGGGACAATTACACCCTGACCTACGAGATCCTCTTCCTCGATGCGACGGATACCGTGCTGGTGCAGCGGTACAAGGAAAGCCGCAGAAGGCACCCCTTGGCGCCGGCGGACGCTCCCCTGGAAGGCATCCAGCAGGAGCGCAAGCTGCTGGAGGAGCTGAAGGGGCACGCGAGCCAGGTCATCGACACGAGCAGTCTGAAGCCGGCTCAGCTGAAGGAGCGGATCATCGCCCGATTCACCCACCTGGATCAGAACAAGCTGAACCTGAACGTCATCTCCTTCGGATTCAAGTATGGCGTTCCGATCGACGCGGACTTGATCTTCGATGTCCGTTTCCTGCCGAACCCCCACTACGTGGAGGCGCTGCGTCCGAACACGGGGCAGGATCCCGACGTGTACGAATACGTCATGAAGTGGTCGGAGACCCAGGAGTTTCTGACCAAGCTGCTCGACATGCTTCACTTTCTCATGCCGCAGTACCGCAAGGAAGGCAAGAGCCAGGTCGTGGTCGGCATCGGATGCACCGGAGGCAAACACCGTTCCGTTGCCATCGCGGAGTACTTGGGCCGCGTCATGGGGACGAGCGAAACGGAATCGGTGCGGGTAAGTCATAGGGATTCCGAACGGGATCGCAGATAAGAGGGTGGAAGCATGAAGCCAAACATCAAGAAGGAGCTGCCCCGCATTGTCGTGATCGGGGGCGGAACGGGCTTGTCGGTGATGCTCCGGGGCTTGAAGGAGAAGCCGCTGGACATTACCGCCATCGTCACCGTGGCCGATGACGGAGGCAGCTCCGGCATCCTGCGTTCCGAGCTGCAGATGCCGCCGCCGGGTGACATCCGGAACGTATTGAATGCGCTTGCTGATGCCGAGCCCATGATGTCCAAGATGCTGGAGTACCGTTTTACGGCAGGAAATGGATTAGCGGGACACAGCTTGGGCAACCTAATTCTCGCCGCAATGAACGATATTACCGGAGACTTCGTATCCGGCATCCGGGAGCTGTCCCGGGTATTGGCCGTTCGGGGACAGGTGCTTCCGACCGCCAACCAGGCCATTGTCCTGAAGGCGGAGATGACCGACGGCACGGTGGTCGAAGGGGAATCCAAGATCCCGAAGGCCGGGGGGCGTATCAAGCGTGTGTTCCTGGAGCCACCGGACGTGGATCCGCTGCCGGAAGCGCTGGAGGCCATCCGGGAGACGGACGCCATCCTGATCGGTCCGGGAAGCCTCTACACGAGCATCCTGCCGAACCTGTTGGTGCCCGGAGTCTCCCAAGCTCTGGTCGAATCCGATGCGGTGAAGATCTTCATCTGCAACGTGATGACCCAGCCCGGAGAGACCGACGATTATTCCGTCAGTGATCACTTGAAGGCCATTCATGACCATGTGGGGCATCATCTTTTCGATTATGTGATTGTGAACAACGGCGAGATTCCGCCCCAGGTGGAGTCGAAGTATGCCGAGCAAGGCTCCAAAGCGGTCCATCTGGACCTGGAGGAGGTCAAACGGCGGGGCTATCAGGTCATAGCCGACCGTCTCGTGCTGTTCCGGACCTTTCTCCGGCACGACGCGGAGCGGTTAAGCCATCATATCTATCAGCTGGTTGAAGGCTGGATGTCAAAGAAGAGGTGAGGGCTATGTCCTTTGCGGCTCAAACCAAGAAGGAATTAACGCTCATGGAGGCGGAGGCCTGCTGCGAGAAAGCCGAACTCTCCGCTTTGATCCGGATGAACGGATCCGTACAGCTGTCCAGCCAACGGATCATTCTCGATATCTCCACCGAGAACGCGGCCATTGCCAGGCGGATCTATTCGCTCCTGAAGAAGACGTACCAGGTTCACATCGAGCTTCTGGTCCGCAAGAAGATGCGGCTGAAGAAGAACAACGTGTACATGGTTCGGATTCCGACCCGGGTCCAGGACATTCTCACGGATCTCAAGATCGTCTCCGAGGGGTTCCAGTTTACACCGGGGATCGACAAGAGCGTGATTCGGAATCCATGCTGCAAGCGGTCCTACCTGCGGGGGGCTTTCCTCGCCGGAGGCTCGGTGAACAACCCGGAGGGCTCCTCCTATCATCTGGAGATCTCCTCCATGTATGAAGAGCATTGCAACGCTCTGGTGGACCTGGCGAACCGGTTCCAACTGAACGCACGGTGCATCGAGAGGAAGAAGGGCTTCGTCTTCTACATCAAGGAAGGTCAGAAGATCATCGAATTCCTGAGCCTGATCGGGGCGCACCAAGCGCTCCTGCGCTTTGAGGATATCCGGATCATGAAGGACATGCGGAATTCCGTCAACCGGATCGTCAACTGCGAGACGGCGAATCTGAACAAGACCATCGGCGCCTCCATGCGGCAGATCGAGAACATCCGCCTGCTTCAGCGGGAGATGGGGCTCGAGAATCTGCCGGAGAAGCTGCGGGAGGTCGCGGAGATCCGGCTCCAGTATCCGGACGTGAATCTGAATGAAATCGGCGATATGCTGAAGGGTAATGTGAGCAAATCCGGCGTAAACCACCGCCTTCGCAAAATAGATGAGTTGGCAGAGAAGCTTCGCCAGCCGTAAGCATTTGCATGAGTTCTAGTGTACTTTGCGGGAAATAATGCTATAATGGTAGAAAAGTGTACGTTTTTTGGAATGAGCACGCAAACGCTTCATCCCATAGTATAGATGAAATAATGTTATTTAGGGGGTATTGGTTCATGTCGAGGCGTCCCGTCGTCGTCAAGTTGAAAACAGGTCTTCATGCTAGGCCTGCAGCCTTATTCGTCCAAGAAGCTAATAAATTTTCCTCTGAAATATTCGTGGAGAAAGACGATAAGAAAGTGAATGCCAAGAGCATCATGGGGATTATGAGCTTGGCCATCAGCACCGGTACCGAAGTCCACATCAGCGCCGAAGGCACCGATGCGGAGCAGGCGGTCAATGCGCTCGTAGCCCTCGTCAGCAAGGAAGAGCTGGAGAATCAATAACACGAGAAGCGATCGATGCTTCAACCAAAACCGACCGAAGGCTTCCTGATAAGGAAGCTTTTTTGTTTTGGTTGGGCAATTCCAATAATCTGGGAAAAAATACGCAACCTTTCCCGCTGCCCCGCGTCTATGTTCAGTGGAGAGTGGAGAAACCAATATACGGAAGTGAGGAAGACAACCGATGAAGAGACAGAAGAAGCTGCCGGCCTTGGTCCTGGCAGCAGCCTTGATGATGACGGCGGTGGTGCCGACTGCAGGAGCGGTGGGGACCGGTACGCTGCAGGTCAGTCTGGCGGTGGAGAAGCCGGACGTCAGCGTCAACGGGGATGCCCAGAGCTGGGATGTGGTGCCCGTGCTGGTGGGAGATCAAGTGTATGTTCCGCTGCGGCATATCGCCAATACGATCGGACTGCAGCTCCAGTGGAATGCGAAGACCGCCATGGTGGAGCTCATAATCCCGAACGTGAAGGTCCAGTTCGACATCGACCATAACGCGGTATGGATCAATCAGCTGAACCGCCCTCTGGATACGGTGGCGATGATGAAGGATGACCGGCTGATGGTCAAGCTGTCCTGGCTGTCCGAGCTGATCGGGGCCAAGTATACCTATGATGCGGCCTCCAAGAAGATCGACCTGATGTACACCAAGCTGCCCGACGAGATGATCGCCGATGAGAACGAGAATTCGCGGCCGGTAGCCAAGTTCACCTTCGGCAAGACCAGCTATAAGATCGGCGAGCCGGTGAAATATATCGATTTGAGCTACGACCCGGATGCGGAGGGGATCGCCCGGTACGAATGGAGCGGCAAGGAGACCACATTCACCAAGGCCGGAACCTACCGGGTGAGTCTGAAGGTGACGGACCGCAACGGGCATACGAGCCGCTTGTACTCCCGCTATCTGACCGTGACTGACGAAGTGCATGCCAGCCCGTTCCAGACCAAGCTTTATTACACGCCCGAAGGCCAGGCCTTCGATACGAGCTGGTCGGAGCTGTACACCTACATGATGAATCTGCCGCTATTGCCCCGGGAGGTGACGGAGGACCGGACACGGAAGCTGATCTTGAGCGACAGCCCCGAGACGATTAAGGACAAGGGCATTCTGTACCAGGACCGGATCAACGGCAAAGCCCGTCTTTACGCCGATCACGTGAATGGGATGGAGGGCAAGGTCCGCTTCGTGATTATGGCCCGGAACACCAGTCCCGACAAGACCGTCACCATCAAGACCACGAACAAAGGCGAGGTGTACCCGTCCATCTACGCCAACCTGATCGGCCACGAGGCTTCGGTAGACTTTCTGCTGAAGGATCCGGTCCAAGACAAGCCCATTACGCTGGCGCCGAACCAGGGCCTGGCATACGTCCAGATGCCGGACCTGTATCCGGCCCAAGGCATCAACGTCTTCTATGACGTGGAGACCGACGGCGAAGTGGAGTTCTCCTTCCTGGCCCTTGACAGCAGCGTGTCCACGCCGACACCGGCGCTGCTCGGCACACTAAAGCATCTGCCCTTTGCCGGCAACGTCAGAGGCACCTTCCCGGTATCCGATATGACCTGGAAGTCGGACATGTCCAAGGTGAAGTCCCCCGTCCGCATCACCATCGGCGACGGCAAGGAGGATGCCTTCATCAAGGGGTACGATACGGAGCGCAAGTCCGAGGCCTCCAATGACGGCAACTACGGCATGATCTACAACATTGAGCTGCAGAACCCGCCGAAGATGGCGGTCCTGCTTCTCGCCCGCGGAGGACCGTTCAAGGGTCCGTTCAAGCTGAACGGCGAGTTCACCATGGTACCGGATTCCGGTGTCCTGGAGGCCTTCACCCGTGTGCAGGTATTGAAGCGCACCACTGGCCAGGAGGGGAAGCTCAACATCGAATTCACACCGCCCGCCGGCTCCGCTTTCCCTATCGACCTGATCCTCTATCCGTTGGATGATCTGAAGTAAAGCAGCACAAAGAAGCCTCTGCCCCGTTCATAGGGGGCAGAGGCTTCTTATTCGTTATGGGACTATCCCAGCTGCTAAAGCCAAGGCGAACCGCCGCCGCTTAATCGGCCGGACGTGTCTCTCCGAAGAGATAGGCCATGAGCATGTCCGTTAGTTCGCCGATCAACCGCCCCTCCTCAAGGGGGGACTGCTTATGGGCGATCAGGTCCAGAATCCGGCGCAGGGTATAGTAGACAATGGCGGATGCCGCTTCCAGGTCACGGACCTTCAGCTCCTTGGACCATCGCTCCAGGATCGCCTGCGTCATACGGATGCCTTCCCCATGGCCCTCCATGGACAGGAGGCGGATATCCGGATCCGATTGGGACAGTGTCTCCAGATCGGGATTCAGGAAGTCGAACAGATGGTGTGCCTCCAGAATCAAGTGGATGATCCGCAGGGTGGCCTCCCGCTTATCGGCAGGACCGACGGGGATCTGGAGAATGCCTTCCTCGATGACCTGGAAGAACCGTTCCTTGAAGCTGGCCAGCACCGCCAGGAAGATCTCCCGCTTGTCGGGGAAGTACGCGTAGACGGACCCGACCGCCACGCCGGCTTCCTTGGCGATCTCCTTCGTATTGGTATGGTAGTAGCCCTTGGCATCGAACAGACGGGCCGCAGCCTCCACAATCCGCTGCTTCTTCTCTTGGCTGCGCTGCTGGCGGGGCTGCCGGACTTTATCCTGCTCCTTCATCGACATTATTCATCACCTAGGTTCATTGTATACCGGGATACGGGGATGTCAACCGCTCAATATGAACTGAAGTTCAGATTCATCTTGACAAACGTGAACTAAAGTTCATATAATCACAATATGAACTTTAGTTCACGTTTATGTGAAAGGTGGATGCGAATGATGGCAGGATGGAAAAGAGCCGTTTCCTTTACGGCGATTATTTTAGGCTTCTTCATGGCGTTATTGGATACGACCATCGTCAATGTGGCGCTTCCGGAGATGACCAAGCATTTCGGCGCTTCCATGGACGGCATGTCCTGGGTGGTGAACGGGTATAACCTTGCCTTTGCCGTATTTCTCGTGAGCGCCTCCCGGCTGGCGGATCAATTCGGGCGCAAGCGCCTGTTCCTGATCGGTGTATGCCTCTTCGTCATCAGCTCCATCTTGGCGGGCTTATCCACGTCCTTGCCTATGCTCATCGCCTTCCGGGTCATTCAGGGGCTAGCGGGAGCCATCGTCGTGCCGATCACCATTCCCATGTCCATCGGAATATTCTCGCCCAAGATGGAGGGGGCCGTCATCGGGATTTGGGGCGGAATTTCCGGCTTGGCTGCGGCCAGCGGTCCTACCCTCGGCGGAATTCTTACGGATTCGATCGGCTGGTCCTCGATCTTCTTCGTCAACATCCCAATCGGAGCCGTATGCTTGCTGCTGTCCTGGATCATGCTGAAGGAATCCAAGGACCCTACCGCAGGCCGGGTGGTGGACTGGCCGGGGATCGGGTTGCTCTCGGCCGCCTTATTCTGTCTGACGTATGCGCTGATTAAGGCCAACGATTGGGGCTGGGGGTCGGCTGCACTGACCCTTATGATGGGAGGCTCTCTCTTCTTCTTCGTCCTCTTCGTGTGGGTGGAGCGCAAGATCAAGGAGCCCATGCTGCCGCTTGGGATGTTCCGGATCCGAACCTTTAACTGGGGAGCGTTGACCTTGCTTATGACGGGGGCCGGGATCATGGCGGCCAGCTTCCTGATGTCCTACTACCTGACGAGTGTAATGGGGAAGACTGTGCTTGCAGCCGGTATGACCATTTCCGCCATGCCTCTTGCGTCCATGGTGGCGTCCGCGATTGCCGGTCCGTTATCGAATCGGTTTGGAGGACGGTATTTCTCCGCTGCAGGGATGCTGGTCATGTCGGGAGGCGTATACTCCTTCGGGGCGCTTCACCCGGGTTCGCAACAGCTGGAGGTGCTGTGGAGGCTGGCAATGTGCGGGGTGGGATTCGGGCTGGTGATGGCGCCGACAATGGGGGCGGTGATGCGCAATGTGCCGCCGGAGAAGACGGGTATCGCTTCGGGAATCACGAACATGACGCGGGCCCTCGGCTCCGTGCTGGGAGTGGCGCTCTTGGTTACCCTGTTGAACAGTCAGTTGACCGACCACCTCGCGGAAGCCAAGAGAGGGCTGGCGGATGCCATCCGCCAAGAGAACCGGATCACGCCAGAGATTCGGGAGTTGCTGGCGCTCCGGCTCCAAGAGCAGCAGGTCAGCAAGGGGCAGAACGCGGACTTCGCCGCCGCACTGGAGAAGCTGAACGCGGAGCTTGCATCCCGGAAGGAGCAAGCCCTAGCGAGCTTCCCCCCGGAGGGCAGGGATGCAGCCTCCAAGGGCTGGGACAACCAGCTGGAGGCGGTCCGCAATTGGGCCTCGGACATCGGACCCGCCATGAAGGAAGCCTCCTCCGATGCGTTCCGGACCACCTTCCACGCGGCCGGACTGACCTTGATCCTCGGAGCATGGTTCGGACTGTGGTCCGACCGCAAGCGCCGAAGGGCTCAGAACTCCGGCAAGGGAGAATGGCTTCCGGAGCAGGCATAACGCAAAACAAGCCTCCAGGATCCCATAAGGGATTCGGAGGCTTGCTCTCTTTAGCCGGCTGGCTTATTTGGCGCGGACCGGCTCGATGACCTTGTCGATCAGGCCGTACTTCAACGCTTCCTCAGCGCTCATGAAGTTGTCGCGGTCGGTGTCCTTCTCGATGCGCTCGAACGGCTGGCCCGTACGCTCGGAGAGGATCTGGTTCAGCTTGTCGCGCATCTTGATGATCCGGTTGGCGCGGATCTGGATGTCGGAGGCCTGGCCTTCGGCGCCGCCCAGCGGCTGGTGGATCATGACTTCGCTGTTCGGCAGCGCGAAGCGCTTGCCTTTGGCGCCTGCAGCGAGCAGGAACGCGCCCATGGAAGCCGCCATGCCCACGCAGATGGTGGAGACGTCGGACTTGATGAACTGCATCGTATCGAAAATGGCCATACCGGAGGTAATGGAACCGCCCGGCGAGTTAATGTAGAGGTGGATGTCCTTGCCCGGATCCTGTGCATCCAGGAACAACAGCTGGGCGACGATGGCGTTGGCCACCGCGTCGTTGATGCCGCTGCCCAGGAAGATGATCCGGTCCTTCAGCAGCCTGGAATAGATGTCATAGGCTCTCTCGCCCCGTCCGTCCTGTTCTACAACCATAGGGATCAAACTCATGGTACAATTCCCTCCTTAAAATGTTCGTGTATTGTGAATTGTAAAGAACAACACTAGTATAGTCAAACGATGGTGCGATAAGTCCATGATAAGTCAACGAAGGTCAAAAGTCAAGAAAGGTCAAACATGATTTGAAGCTTAATGGACAACGCAAAACGGACATCTCGCGAGAGATGTCCGGTCATAGTCGGTAGTGGCGCACCCGCGAGGAATCGAACCTCGATCTCAGCCTTCGGAGGGCTGCGTCATATCCATTGGACCACGGGTGCGTATGATGCCGTCGAACGCTTCCGTTTTGAGCGGCAAGAGTTATTATATGATAGGTGCAACCAAAAAGCAAGCTTGCATGGGCAAGATTTTTTCGGAGAGGAGAAGAGTACATTCCACCGGGGATTTTTCTTCAATAAACATGCGGTCAATAAAAAAATCTTCTGTCCCACAAAAAAGTCATGAATGAAAGCGATTTACCAACCTTGCTTTTTCTTCCCAAGAGGCATACAATATTACATGGAAGTCGGAAATTTTTTTTGGCCCACGTGGGACTTAACTTGTAAGCGCGGGACGTTTCATGTCCAATACCTTTGCAGGAGTGAGAAGATGAGGTCCGTGCTTGACATTCAAAAGCAGCTTCTGCCGGATTTAATGGACATCATGAGGAAGCGTTACACGATCCTGCAGCACATCATGATCTCCCGTGTGGTCGGAAGAAGAACCCTGGCCTCTTCCCTCGATATGACGGAGCGGGTGCTCCGCAGCGAGGTGGATTTCCTGAAGGCCCAAGGCCTGCTGGAGATCGAAAGCTACGGCATGCGGGTCAGTTCCGCAGGCCAGGAGCTTCTGGAGGCTATGGAGCCGATGGTCCGCGAGCTGTTCGGTTTATCAGAGCTGGAGGACCGGATCCGCGAGCGTTTCGCCGTCGATCAGGTGGTGGTGGTACCGGGAGACTCGGATACGTCGCCCTTCACCAAGATCGCATTGGGACGCGCGGGAGCCGCACAGGTCCGTAAGATGGCTTCGAAGGATGGCGTCATCGCCGTTGCCGGAGGATCGACCATGTCAGAGGTGGCCAACCACCTGACTCCAACGCCGCATCTGAAGGCAAGCTTGTTCGTGCCGGCTCGTGGAGGGCTGGGGGAGAGCCTGGATTTTCAGGCCAACACCATCGCATCGACCATGGCCAAGAAGACCGGCGGGCAATACCGTCTCCTGCATGTGCCGGATCACCTGGGAGAGGAAGCGTATCTGTCCCTGATCCAGGAGCCGAACATCAAAGAAATCATCGGAGTCATTCGCCAGGCCAGAATGCTGATCCACGGAATCGGAGAAGCTAGCCTTATGGCCAAAAGGCGGAAGATCGACCAGGCCACCATTGAGGCTCTGCAGCAGGAGGGCGCCTTGGCCGAAGCCTTCGGGTATTACTTCGACAAGAACGGCACGGTTGTTCACAAGGTGCCGACGGTCGGGCTGAAGCTGGAGGACATCCAGAAGACCGAGGTCGTGATCGCCGTTGCGGGAGGCCGCTCCAAGGGCTCCAGTATCGCAGCCGTCATGAGGTTCGGGCATAACCATGTGCTCGTCACGGATGAAGCCGCCGCCTTTGAGATGCTGAACCACTAGCATGGCAAGAATCCCGTTATCTTGACGTGTTCCTCCCCGGGAACCGTCTTCAAGATATTAAATCCACATTTTTAGGAGGAAGCATCGATGACTGTAAAAGTAGGCATTAACGGTTTTGGTAGAATTGGCAGACTTGCATTCCGTCGCATCCAACAAGTTGAAGGTATCGAAGTAGTAGCCATCAACGACTTGACTGACGCGAAAATGCTGGCTCACTTGCTCAAGTACGACACCACCCAAGGTCGTTTCGACGGTGATGTTGAAGTTCATGACGGATTCTTCAAAGTGAACGGCAAGGAAGTTAAAGTTCTGGCCAACGCTAAACCGGAAGAGCTTCCTTGGGGCGAACTGGGCGTTGAGATCGTTCTCGAGTGCACTGGCTTCTTCGTAACCCAAGAAGCTGCCGAGAAGCACCTGAAAGGCGGCGCTAAGAAAGTCGTCATCTCCGCTCCTGCAACCGGCGACATCAAAACCGTCGTATATAACACCAACCATAACATCCTGGACGGCTCCGAGACTGTAATCTCCGGCGCTTCCTGCACCACCAACTGCTTGGCTCCGATGGCCAAAGTCCTGAACGACAAGTTCGGTATCGTCAGCGGCTTGATGACCACCATCCATGCTTACACCGGCGACCAGAACACCCTGGACGCTCCGCACCGCAAGGGCGACTTCCGCCGTGCACGCGCAGCTGCCGAGAACATCATCCCGAACACCACCGGTGCTGCCAAAGCTATCGGCCTGGTTATTCCGGAGCTGAAAGGCAAGCTGGACGGCGCTGCTCAACGTGTACCGACTCCGACCGGTTCCTTGACCGAGCTGACTTCCGTTCTGGCCAAGAAAGTTACTGCAGAAGAAATCAATGCCGCTATGAAAGAAGCTGCTAACGAGTCTTACGGCTACACCGAAGACGAGATCGTTTCTTCCGACGTTATCGGCATCACCTACGGCTCCCTGTTCGACGCTACTCAGACCAAGGTTCTGACTGTAGGCGAGCAGCAGCTGGTGAAGACCGTTGCTTGGTATGACAACGAAATGTCCTACACTGCACAGCTGATCCGCACCTTGGAACACTTCGCGAAGCTGGCTAAGTAAGATCAACCACATACAGAGCGGAAGAGGCTTCACGCCCTTTTCCGCTCTTCTAAATGCTTAAGCGATGACGAAAGTCCGGTGCTCCAAATTCATGATGCGGAGGTAAGACAATAATGAACAAAAAAAGCATTCGTGATGTGGCCGATCTGGCCGGCAAACGCGTATTCGTACGCGTAGACTTCAACGTACCTTTGGAAAATGGCTCCATCACCGACGACACCCGGATCCGTGAAACCTTGCCGACCATCAAGTACCTGATCGAAAAAGGCGCCAAAGTGATCCTGGCTTCCCACCTGGGCCGTCCGAAAGGCGAGTTCGTGGATGACATGCGTCTTACTCCGGCCGCCAACCGCCTGTCCGAGCTGCTCGGCAAGCCGGTTGTTAAAGCGGACGAAGCCGTAGGCGACGCCGTCAAAGCGAAGATCGCCGCTCTGAACAACGGCGACGTACTGGTGCTCGAGAACGTTCGCTTCTACAAGGGCGAAGAGAAGAACGATCCGGAGCTGGCCAAGCAATTCGCCGAGCTGGCCGATCTGTTCGTGAACGACGCTTTCGGCGCCGCTCACCGCGCTCATGCTTCCACCGAAGGCATTGCCCACTACCTGCCGGCCGTTTCCGGTCTCCTGATGGAGAAGGAGCTGTCCGTACTGGGTAAGGCGCTGTCCAATCCGGAGCGTCCCTTCACCGCCATCATCGGCGGCGCGAAGGTCAAGGACAAGATCGACGTCATCGACAACCTGCTGAACATCGCCGACAACCTGATCATCGGCGGCGGCTTGGCTTACACCTTCCTGAAGGCTCAAGGCTACGAGATCGGCCAATCCCTCGTGGACAACGAGAAGATCGACCTGGCCACCACCTTCATCAACAAGGCCAAGGAGAAGGGCGTTAACTTCCTGCTCCCGGTCGACATCGTGGTAGCCGACAAGTTCGATGCCAATGCCAGCACCAAGGAAGTGGACGTCAACGCCATCCCGGCTGACTGGATGGGTCTGGACATCGGACCGAAGACCCGCGAGCTGTTCGCCAATGCCATCAAGAGCTCCAAGCTTGTGGTATGGAACGGACCGATGGGCGTGTTCGAAATGGATGCATTCTCCAAAGGCACATTGGCCGTTTGCGAAGCTTGCGCCAACACAGCCGGCTACACCGTCATCGGTGGCGGCGACTCCGCAGCAGCTGTTGAGAAGTTCAACATGGGCGACAAGATGGACCATATCTCCACCGGCGGCGGCGCTTCCCTGGAGTTCATGGAAGGCAAGGCTCTTCCGGGCGTCGTAGCCCTGAACGACAAGTAAGAAGCGGCCGCAGGCTGCAAGAACCTTTTATAATAAGGCATTGTGTGTTGGGGGATTGAGGTTTCACACCTTCCGGGTGGCGAGAATTCGCGAGGAAGGGCAGGGTATGTCTTGGCTGCGAGTTTTTTGAAGGTTGGCTACATCATGGTTTACTTCCAATTGAGGCCAATCTTCAAAACGTGTCTGAGTAAGAGCCAAGATATACCCGCCCGGCAAACGATAGAATTTCGGCGCCCGAAGTCAGGTGAACTTCTCTCCCAACACGCAAATGGAATCTGGAGGGGACACAATGCGGACACCCATTATCGCCGGCAACTGGAAAATGTTCAAGACCGTTAAGGAAGCACTGGCCTTTGCCGAAGAAGTGAAAGGCAAAGCGGAAATCGCAGGCGTGGAAAGCGTGGTATGCGCACCATTTACGAACCTGCCGGCCCTCGTCCAGGCGTTCCAAGGCACCACCATCAAGGTGGGTGCGCAAAACCTTCACTTTGAAGACAACGGCGCTTACACCGGTGAGATCAGCGGCGTGATGCTGAAGGATTTGGGCGTGGAGTACGTCATCATCGGCCACTCCGAGCGCAGAGCTTACTTCGCCGAAACCGACGAGATCGTGAACAAGAAGGTTCATGCGGCCTTCAAGCATGGCCTGACCCCGATCGTATGCGTAGGCGAGAAGCTGGAAGAGCGCGAAGCGGATCAGACCAAGGACGTGTGCAAGGTGCAAACCGTTGCTGCGCTGCAAGGCTTGACCGCCGAGCAAGCGGCTCAAACCGTCATCGCCTATGAGCCCATCTGGGCCATCGGCACCGGCAAATCCTCCACTGCGGACGACGCCAACGAAGTTATCGGCTACATTCGCAGCGTAGTGGCCGATCAGTTCAACGCCCAGGTGGCCGCGGCGATCCGGATCCAATACGGCGGCAGCGTGAAGCCGAACAACATCCAAGAGTACATGAGCATGTCCGAAATCGACGGAGCCCTTGTAGGCGGCGCCAGCCTGGAGCCGGCTTCCTACATCGCATTGGTAGAAGGAGCGAAGTAAGATGTCCAGACCCAAACCGGTAGCCCTTATCATACTGGACGGCTTCGGTCTCCGCGACGGCGTTCAAGGCAACGCTGTAGCGCAGGCGAAGAAGCCGAATTTTGACCGTTTGAAGTCCGAATATCCGTACACGACACTGACTGCGTGCGGAGAGGCCGTAGGTTTACCCGAAGGCCAAATGGGCAACTCTGAAGTAGGACACTTGAATATCGGCGCAGGCCGGATCGTGTATCAGGACCTGACCCGTATCTCGAAGTCCATCCGTGACGGCGAATTCTTCGACAACGAGACTCTGCTCGGTGCCGTTCGCCACGCGAAGAAGAATGGCAAGAAGCTGCACCTGTACGGACTGCTGTCCGACGGCGGCGTGCACAGCCATATCGCTCACCTGTTCGCCCTCTTGGAGCTGTGCAAGAAGGAAGAACTGAAGGAAGTCTACATCCATGCATTCCTGGACGGCCGTGACGTAGCTCCGGACAGCGCCAAGAAGTACATGGAGCAATTGGTCGCCAAGACCAAGGAGCTGGGCGTGGGCCAGGTAGCCACTGTACAAGGCCGCTACTACGCCATGGACCGCGACAAGCGCTGGGAGCGGGTGGAGAAATCCTACCGTGCTATGGTGTACGGCGAAGGCCCTACCCATACCGACCCGGTCAAGGCCATCGAGGAGAATTACGCCCAAGCGGTCTATGACGAATTCGTCCTGCCGACCGTCATCACCGATGCCAACGGCAAGCCGCTGACGCTGGTGGAGAGCGACGATTCCGTCATCTTCTTCAACTTCCGTCCGGACCGCGCCATTCAGCTGTCCCTGGTGTTCACCAACGAAGATTTCCGCGGCTTCGACCGCGGCGAGAAGCGTCCGGTGAACCTGCACTACGTCTGTCTGACGCTGTTCGCCGAGACCGTCGGAGGCTATGTTGCCTACAAGCCGAAGGACCTCGATAACACGCTGGGCGAAGTGCTGGTCCAGAACGGTCTGAAGCAGCTGCGCACCGCCGAGACCGAGAAGTACCCGCACGTTACCTTCTTCTTCAGCGGCGGCCGCGACGTTGAACTGCCGGGTGAGAAGCGCGTGCTGATCAATTCCCCGAAGGTCGCAACCTACGACCTGCAGCCGGAGATGAGCGCTTACGAGCTGGCCGAGTCCACCGTGAACGAGATCAAGTCCGGTGAGCATGACGTGATCATCCTGAACTTCGCCAACCCGGATATGGTCGGCCACTCCGGCATGCTGGAGCCCACCATCAAGGCGGTAGAAGTGGTTGACGAGTGCTTGGGCAAGGTGATGGACGCCATCCTGGCGGCCGGCGGCGTGGCGCTGATTACAGCGGACCATGGAAACGCGGAAACCGTTCGCAATGCAGACGATTCCCCGAACACCGCTCATACCACCAGCCCGGTTCCGTTCATCGTGACCGATAAGAACGTGAAGCTTCGTGAAGGCGGCATCCTGGCGGACATCGCTCCGACCATGCTGAAGCTCCTGAACGTCGCCAAGCCGGCCGAAATGACCGGCACCAGCATCGTAGAATAAGCAAGATTCTTTACCGAATCACCACACTATAACCCTTTAAGGAGCGAATCCGAATCATGACTATCATTTCCGACGTATACGCACGCGAAGTCCTCGACTCCCGCGGCAACCCGACTGTAGAAGTAGAAGTTTACCTGGAATCCGGCGCTATGGGCCGTGCCATCGTACCGTCCGGCGCATCCACCGGCGCACACGAAGCTGTTGAGCTGCGTGACGGCGACAAATCCCGTTACCTGGGCAAAGGCGTACTGAAAGCCGTTGAGAACGTCAACGACATCATCGCACCGGAAATCATCGGCCTGGACGCTCTGGACCAAGTCGGCATCGACACCAAGCTGATCGAGCTGGACGGCACCCCGAACAAAGGCAAGCTGGGCGCTAACGCCATCCTGGCGGTTTCCATGGCTGTAGCACGTGCTGCTGCCGACGCTCTGGACGTTCCGCTGTATGTCTACCTGGGCGGCTTCAACGCCAAGACTCTGCCGGTTCCGATGATGAACATCGTAAACGGCGGCGCACATGCCGACAACAACGTAGACGTGCAAGAGTTCATGGTTCTGCCGGTTGGCGCTGAATCCTTCAAGGAAGCTCTGCGTTGCGGCGCCGAGATCTTCCACAACCTGAAGTCCGTTCTGAAGGAAAAAGGCCTGAACACTGCAGTAGGCGACGAAGGCGGCTTCGCTCCGAACTTCGGCTCCAACGAAGAGGCACTGTCCACCATCATGACCGCCATCGAGCGTGCAGGCTACAAGCCGGGCGTTGACGTATTCCTGGGTATGGACGTTGCTTCCACGGAGTTCTTCAAAGACGGCAAATACCACCTGGAAGGCGAAGGCAAGTCCTTCACTCCGGCTGAGTTCGTTGACCTGCTCGCTTCCTGGGCTGACAAGTACCCGATCGTTACCATCGAAGACGGCTGCTCCGAGGACGACTGGGAAGGTTGGAAGCTGCTGACCGAGAAGCTGGGCGGCAAGCTGCAATTGGTTGGCGACGACCTGTTCGTAACCAACACCGAGCGTCTGTCCAAAGGCATCGCGGACGGCATCGGCAACTCCATCCTGATCAAGGTTAACCAAATCGGTACCCTGACCGAGACCTTCGACGCTATCGAAATGGCGAAGCGCGCAGGCTACACCGCTGTAATCTCCCACCGTTCCGGTGAGTCCGAGGACAGCACCATCGCTGACATCGCGGTTGCGACCAACGCGGGCCAGATCAAGACCGGTGCACCTTCCCGTACAGACCGCGTAGCGAAGTACAACCAATTGCTCCGCATCGAGGACGAACTGTCCTACGTGGCTCAATACGCCGGCAAAAAAGCCTTCTACAACATGAAGAAGTTCCAATAATCGAATGCATCAGGACTCCGGGCCATCATGGTCCGGAGTTTTTTATTTGGCCGCCGGTGATGACGGAGCTTGCACAAGTTGCATCCGGTCGCTGCATAAGCTAGCATAGGCGTATAATCACACTCGTTCCCGAGGAGGGAGATTCATTGAACAAATGGCTGTTGACCGTCTTGTTCCTGATCGGCTCCGCCTTCTTGACCCATCTGATTCCCTTCTCGTCGTTCTTCCGGTACCTGGACACAACCATCCATGAGTTCGGACATGCCGCCGTGACCCTGGCGCTGTCCGGCAAGGTCATGTACATCGAGCTGTATGCGGATCATAGCGGCGTCACCCGGAGCATGATGACCCGGTCCTGGGCCATTCTGCCGGTGTCCCTGGCGGGCTATATGACCGCCTCGCTGTTTGCCTGGCTGCTGTTCGCTCTGCATGCCCGGGAACTGCACCGGAGAGGCCTCTTCCTGATCACCCTGCTGGCGGCGCTGTCCCTGGCGTTGTTCGTCCGCAACGGCTACGGCATGGTGTGGCTGGCGGGCTTCATTGCCCTGAATGCCGTCGTCATGCTGTGGGGCGGTCAGACCGTCACCCGCTGGTACTACCTTCTGGTGGCCTTCCTGACACTAGAGGAATCCGTCTTCGGCCCCTTCTCGCTCTTCCTGATGGCCATGCAGCGTCCGGGACAGGCGGGGGATGCTTCCCTCCTGGCTTCCGTTACGGCGTTTCCTGCGGTCTTCTGGGCGTCCTGGTTCACTCTATTCGGGCTGTGGTGCGCCAAGCGGGCGCTGCAGAGCTTCTTCGGCGGCAAGCGCAAGCAGAAGCGGGCATGGGGGACTGTGACGCCGGAGGTGCGGTAAGCCGCGGTGGAGGCCCTGACGCAGGGATACTCCATCGAGAACCGCTTGAAGTTACGCTTTTTTGATGGGTGCAACACTCACGTCCGGCAGGGCGGTGAGGTTGTGTTTTACCTGGGCGTATGGTACAATACTTTATGCTGTTCGCAATATGACTTGTTCGGGCTTTCTCTGGAAAGCTCTTGAAACTTTGGGAGGTACACATCGATGGTCGTGTTTTTGAAGGTGCTGCTGGTTATTATCTCGATTGGTCTCATCAGCGTAGTCCTTCTCCAGAAGGGGAAGAGCGCAGGATTGTCCGGTGCGATCACCGGGGGCGCCGAGCACTTGTTCGGCAAGCAGAAGGCCCGTGGACTGGATCTCTTGCTGTCCCGCGTGACTATGGGACTGGCTGTCAGCTTCATCATCGTCTCCTTGGTTGTAGCTTTCTTGGTGAAGTAAGCCGGGGCGATGCACCATCGCAATTGAATAGTGCCACCATCATCGAAACTTCACAGCAGGAGACCTACTCCTGCTGTTTTTATTTTACTCCTGGAGTCTGTAGAGAAAGAGATCATACTAGGTATATCGGAGGGAGGAGCCGGGTATGCAATCGCTGTCCATGCCCGCGGAGCAGAGTGCCGCGCCAATTGAGTCGATGGAGAGAAAATTCAGGACGCCGGAGCCTTTTTTCCTGCCGGGGTTCGGACCGAATGCGGAGACGGTGGCGCTTCTGATCCACGGGTTCACGGGTTCGCCGTCGGAGTTCCGGCGGCTGGGATATTACCTGCATGATCAGGGCTATACCGTGAAGGCGGTGCTGCTGCCGGGACACGGGACCACGCCGGAGGACATGATCCAGACGGGCTTCCGAGACTGGTGGCGGGCGGTGAAGGAAGCGTATGAGAGCCTGCAGGAAGCCGGTTACCGCAAAATCATCCCCATCGGCCACTCGATGGGCGGGCTGCTGTCGCTGAAGCTGGCGATGGAGGAGGAGGTGGCGGGCTGCGTCTCACTGGCCACGCCAATCCATCTGGGCAGCCGGAAGGTAGTGTTCGCCTGGCTGCTGTCGTTCTTCGTGAAGTATGTCTCGAAGCGAAGACCGCCGGGAGCGGAGCACATCACCAGCGAGTCGTTAGCTTATGACCGCACGCCGCTGAAGTGCGTGGTGCATTTTCGCCGCTTGCTGTTCCATGTGAAGAAGAAGCTGAACCGGGTACGGGTGCCGCTGTTCATCGGACAGGGAGAGCTGGATAAGGCCTCGCTGCCGCACAGCGCGCCGTTCATCTATAAGAAAGTGGCCTCCGAGCTGAAGGAGCTGAAGGTGTATCCCAACAGCGCCCACGGCATATTGCTGGAATCGGACCGGGAGCAGGTCTATGAGGACATCGGGCAGTTCATTGCCCGCTTGACATAACGCTCGCTGCCAGCGTTATTTCCCGGACAGACGGATCATACTAAGGATAAAGGGGAAGGTGACGCTTGAATGATGACGGAACAGGAATTACTCGACTTTATGAGGGAAACGGCCTATAAGCCGTTGACCTACCAGGAGCTGGAGAAGCACTTCCAATTGGAGGATGCGGCGGAATTCAAGGAATTCCTGAAGCTTCTGAACCATCTGGAGAACACGGGGGCCATCTACCGGACGCGCAATGAGCGCTACGGCGTGCCGGAGCGGATGAATCTCCTGAAGGGCAAGATGCAGGTCCACGCCAAGGGCTTTGGCTTCCTGCTGCCCGAGGATAAGGACCATCCGGACGTCTATATCCACGCCAATGATATGGGCGGCGCCATGAATGGCGATATCGTCCTGGTGCGCGTGAGCACCAAAGGCCCGGCCGGCGGGCGGATGGAGGGCGAGGTGGTCAAGGTGGTCACCCGTTCCGTCACCCAGGTGGTGGGGACGTTCGAGAACCAAGAGACCTACGGCTTCCTGATCCCGGACGACAAGCGGATCACGCGGGATATCTTCATTCCGAAGGACAAGTTCCTGGGCGCGGTCACCGGCATGAAGGTGGTCGTGAACATTGTCCACTACCCGGAGGGACGGGCTGCAGCCGAGGGCGAGGTCATCGAGATTCTGGGTCATAAGGATGACCCGGGGGTGGACATCATCTCCATCATCCGGAAGCACCAGCTGCCGGAGGGCTTCAGCGAAGAGGTGCTGGCCGAAGCGGAGAAGGTGCCGGACGTGATCTCCGAGGAGGATCTGAAGGGCCGGCGGGATCTGCGGCATAAGCGGATCGTCACCATCGACGGCGAGGACGCCAAGGACCTGGACGACGCGGTCAATGTGGAGATTCTCGAGAACGGGAATTACCTGCTGGGCGTACATATTGCCGACGTCAGCTATTACGTGACGGAGAATTCCGCCCTGGACCGGGAAGCTTATATGAGGGGCTGCAGCGTCTACCTGGTGGACCGGGTTATTCCCATGCTGCCGCACCGGCTCTCCAACGGCATCTGCAGCTTGAACCCGCAGGTGGACCGGCTGACCATGTCCTGCGAGATGGAGTTCGACGCGGGCGCTAATGTGGTGCGGCATGAGATTTTTACAAGTGTGATCAAGACGACGGAGCGGATGACGTACAAGAACGTCCGCAGGATTCTGACGGAGCAGGATCCGGAGCTGATGGAGCGGTACGCCGGGCTGGTGGATGACTTCAAGCGGATGGAAGAGCTGGCCATGAAGCTGCGCCAGAAGCGGATGAAGCGCGGCGCCATCGACTTCGACTTCCAGGAGTCCAAGATTCTCGTGGACGAGAACGGCAAACCGACGGACATCGTGAAGCGCGAGCGCTCCGTAGCGGAGCAGATCATCGAGGAGTTCATGCTGGCGGCCAATGAGACGGTGGCGGAGCACTTCCACTGGATGAAGGTGCCGTTCGTGTATCGGATCCACGAGGACCCGGACTCGGAGAAGCTGTTCCACTTCATGGAGTTCATCAGCAACTTCGGCTATACGGTGCGCGGCAAGGGCAATACGGTTCATCCGCGGGCACTGCAGTCCCTCTTGGAGGATATCAAGGGGACCAAGGAAGAGACCGTCATCAGCACCGTGCTCCTGCGGTCCATGAAGCAGGCGCGCTACGAGGCGGAGAGTCTGGGCCACTTCGGCTTGGCGGCGGAGTACTACACCCACTTCACTTCGCCGATCCGCCGTTACCCGGACCTGATCATCCACCGCGTGATGCGCGAGGTACTGGAGAAAGGCTCGTTGTCTGATGATCGGACCGAGTATCTGCACGCCCGGCTGGCCGATATCGCCCGCCAGTCTTCGGAGCGGGAGCGGGTGGCCGTCGATGCCGAGCGGGAGACGGATGCGCTCAAGAAGGCTGAGTTCATGTTGGATAAGGTGGGCGAGGAGTTCGAGGGCATCATCAGCAGCGTGACTAACTTCGGCATCTTCGTGGAGCTGCAGAACACGGTGGAGGGCTTGATCCGGCTGAGCGATCTGGCGGATGACTACTACCACTACCATGATAAGCTGCACGCGCTTATCGGCGAGCGGACGTCCCGGATGTTCCGCATCGGCGACGAAGTCAAGGTGCGCGTCGAGCGCGTCAATATGGCGGACCATACCATCGACTTCGGTATGGTGGATATGAAGCCGCGCGAGAATAAGGGCGGCCCGCCGGCAGGCCGAGGCGGCAAAGGCAACGGAGGCCGAGCTGAAGGCGGGCGCGGAGGCCGCGGCAAGCGGGGCCCCGGCGGGTTCGGCAGCTTCGGCGGCGGCTCGGGCAGCGGCGGAGGCGGTGGTGGCGGCCGTAGCAAGAGCGGCGGCGGCAAAGGCGGCGGAGGCAAGGGCCCCGGTGGCGGCGGAGGCGGCCGGAATGGCGGCGGCAAGGGCGCCCGCAAGGGAGCCGGCGGCATCGCGCTGGGCGGGCCGTCCGCACGCGAGGGCGTTGCCGAGGGCGATAGCGCGGCAGTCGGCGTAGGCGGCGTGGCCGGAGCTGGCGGCGGTGGCGGCGGCCGGGGAGGCCGTGGCCGTCGGGGCGAGGGCCGCAGAGGCGGCGGTGGCGGAGGTGGTGCGGATGACTTCCGCACCACCGGACGGGCCGGCGACGCCATCAGCAGCTCCGAGAACACCGGAGGCGGCAAGCGCCGCGGCACCGGCTTCGACGGCAACGGCGGAACGCCGTTCTACGTCGGCGCCGTGAAGAAGCGGAAAAAATAGCTATAAGCATTGGCGGGGGCGGCCGGAACCTTGATTTATGGCAGCGGAGTTGCTACAATTAGCTCCTAGCCACATATCAAGATCCGAGCGCCCCTTGCCGGCCTTCGGGTCGCTTAGGGAGTGAAGGATCATGGGCAAGAAGACAGAGGACCACAAGACGCTCGCCCAGAATAAGAAAGCCTCCCACGATTACTTCATCGAAGAGACGTATGAATGCGGGATGGTGCTGTCAGGGACGGAGATCAAGTCGCTGCGGCGGGGCAAGGCCAACATCTCGGATAGCTTCGCCACCATCCGTAACGGTGAGGCCTTCATCCACAACATGCACATCAGCCCCTTCGAGGAAGGCAACCGTTTCAACCCGACGGATCCCACCCGGGCCCGTAAGCTGCTGCTGCACAAGCCGCAGATTCACAAGCTCCTGGGCGAAACCAAGCGGGAGGGCTACACCCTGGTGCCGCTGAAGATCTACATCCGCAACGGCTACGCCAAGCTCTTGATCGGCCTGGGCCGCGGTAAGAAGAACTACGACAAGCGCGACACCGCCGCCAAGCGCGACGCCGACCGCGATATCCAGCGGGCGCTGCGGGAGAAGCAGAAGGTGGCACGGTAAGCGTAGAGGCCACTTCGAGCAGAGGACAGCAGCAATACCAGCCCTGCCATCCAACAGGCTAAGCTTCCATCAATCAGGCTTAGCTATAGCAGACGGGCTGTGCTATACTAGATTTACATCGAGCTGAGCCGCCACCAACGGCACGGCCGATGAGCACTCGGCTCTCACGAGCCTGACGATCCTTCCGCTGATCGACGCGGCGCCTTCGGGCCACCGGTCATGAGCGGGGACGTTCCCTTCTAACACGGGGGCGTTTTTGGATTCGACGGGGATAGTTCGAGCATGGGTAGCGGGTAGTGGGGCTGCGGCCACTTTAACAACGCGAACGCCTATTAAACGGCAACCGTAATCAAACTCTGGCTCTGGCCGCCTAATAACGGTCTCCAGGCTCTTACTCTCTATCGCCCATGTAGCGGGATAAGGGCTCACTCTTAGTGGGATACGCTGTCACATCTCCGCCTGGGGTGTGCTGAAGAAGACAATCAGGCTGACCCAACGCGAAGCCGGTTACGGGGCGTCGCTCGGGTGACATCAAAACTGTGACTACACCCGTAGAAGCCTGTGTGGCGTTATCTTCGGACAGGGGTTCGACTCCCCTCGCCTCCATACTGAAAACCCGCTCCTGGAGCGGGTTTTCGCCTTTTCAGGGATGGAATTGTAGTCCAAATGTAGCCCAAACTTTTTTGGACCCCTCATTTTTGAGATAGCTTGTAGTCCATTGGGCTACAGGTGGTTCACTAACGTTTTGATAAAGATGATGCTATCATAATCTTGAGGTAGGGGACTCCCCTGCGATTAGCTTGAGATGAGGTGGTAGTGTGGCCGGTAATATTACAAAAGTCGGGACAAAATTCAGGGTAACCTTTGATTTCGGAAGAGACAGTTCAGGGAAACGAATCAGACAATATACTACTGCCTCGTCCGAGGCGGAAGCCAAGAAGCTGCTGAATGAATTTGAGTATAACCAGCAGCGTAATCTGCTCGTCCAGACATCAAAAATGACCTTTGCCGAGTTTTTGGAACACTGGATGGACAATTATGTGAAATACAACTGTGAAGAAACAACCAAGTACTCCAATGAAAATATCATTAATAATCATGTGGTTCCCTATCTCGGAGCCATCGAGCTTCAGAAGCTTCAGCCGGCCTTTATTCAACAATACTACAAGCATCTGATGGATGACAAGGGCCTCAAGCCGAACACTGTACATAAGCACCACGCATGTATTCGCAAGGCGTTGGATTATGGCCTGAAGCAGCAGTTCGTCCACAGGAACGTATGTGACGCGGTCACACTGCCTAAGAAAGAGCGCTTTGTTGGTCAATCCTATACCAGAGATCAGATGAATAGACTGCTTGATGCCGTCAAGGATACAAGGCTGGAACTGCCGGTACATCTCGCCGGGTATTTGGGCTTGAGAAGAGAAGAAATCATGGGGCTGCGATGGAAATACGTTGATCTAGATGAGAGGCTTATTCATATCGTAGAGGTTCGTACCTGTGCGGGCAGCCAAGAGGTTGTGAAGACTCCGAAGACTGAGAGAAGCAGGAGAGTACTCTATGTAACAGATGAGCTGCTGGAGGTTCTCTTAAAGGTAAAGGAGCGACAGGAAGAGAACAGACGTATGCTGGGCGACGAATATTTTGATAGTGACTACGTATACGTTCAAGATAACGGCAAGCTCTATCGGGTGAATTCCGTAACGGAGCGGTTCAAGGAGTTTCTGGAGAAGAACAACTTCCCAAAGATAAGGCTTCACGACTTGAGGCATACCTTCGCAAGTATCCTGTACGATGCGGGGGTTGATTTGAAGGCCATCTCCGAGGCACTGGGCCATTCCGATCTAGGGACCACGAACAAAATCTATACCCATCGATTCGATAAGACGCATAAGAAGACTATATCCGCGATGAGCCAGGCGTTGGGAAGACGGAACTAATTGAATAGAAGGAAACGTAGGCAAGCGAACCTGATTGTAATTAAGTCGGGTTCGCTTGCCTTTTATACTTTAGGCAATCAATTGTCTCTTCACCCAGTCTTCAAGCTCCTGCAGAGGAATTCGAATCTGCTTGCCGATCTTGATATGAGGAACACCGCCGGTTCTGATCAGTTCATACATCACATTGCGGCCAACACGGAGGATCTCTCTTGCTTCATCGATTGTCAAAAGTTGAGATTGTTGATTCATATGAATCGCGCTCCTGTCCTGTTCGTATAGGTATAGTTGGTACTGTGATCCCCCTTTCAGCCGCCATCATCGAAGGGGGAGGCGGCATACGATTAGTCTATTTTGAACGCAAAAAAGCCCATTTCAGTAGCAGAAGAAGGCTCTCTACCATAAATGGGCTTTGGATATGCTTATTTACTCAAATTTAAAGAATACAAAAAAGATAGATTAGAACTTCAATTAGAATGTTTCCGTCCGTTTGGCGGAAATAAGAGGAGTAATGAAACAAATGGTATAAGTTAAGTATAATTTCTCCTCCCATTTGAGTCAAGTGTATATGGATTGTGAAACGGTGCATTAATGTATGTTCCCAATAAACAGAAAGTGCAGTGTGTCAAGTGTCTAGGAATTCTATTATATGGGACTTAGTGTTAAAATAGTGTTGCTGTTGGACCTTTTATGTTGATAATACTGTAGTGGAAAGAGTGAAAAGTATAGCCCATTGTGATATAGAAAATTGGTTTATCAACCTACATACTATATCTCATATGATAAGCGTGTTGTGATATGTAAAGGTTATATGAAAACATTGCGTGATGTTATCGAAAGAATGGATTTGCCTAAAAATTCTTTCTACAAAGGGGCCACCATCAATGAGGAAAATAAATGATTTTCATATTACAGTTAATAGCGTATCTTTACTACCGCTAGATATCAGTGGATCTGAGACATTTGATACCTGGATTGCAAAATACCAAAGTAATCTTGAATCGTGGGACCAAATAATTATGGATGATATCGAGAAATTCATTCAACCAGCTGGAACAGGGGCAAATGGAGTTGTAATTAAGTGTAAGCAAAAAAATTTAAATAGATTTTGCGCAGTGAAATTTTGGTTACCAAATCAATCAAGAAGAGACCCCCACTATAATTTGTCATTTGATCAATACTTAGAGGAAGTTCAAAAGATTTCTGGACTACACGACAGCAGAATAGTAACAGTTTATAAGGCTGATGTGACGAAAGAAGGCAAGCATCCCTTTAGTATAATGGAATGGTTTGATGGAGAGACGCTAAAAGACTGGCTCCTGAAAAATTCAAAGTGTAATATGGCTACCAAAGTTTACATTCTCAATCAAATTATTGATGTAATGAAGAAGTGTCACTCTATAGGAGTTTATCATGGAGATCTTCATGATAAAAACATAATGATTAAGGAACAAATAAACGGGGATATTGAATTAAAAATTCTCGATTTTGGTACGAGTTTATTTGTTAGAGATGCAAGCCGTAATCAAACTAAAAGAAGGGAATCGGAAAAAATTCTTGAGACTGCGCTAAAATTGTTACGTGAATCCAAGGAGTTTATATTATTAACGCAAGAAAAGCTTAAAGAAGATATGTATCCACCGGAGCTCTTGCTTGAATCTTTGGATTCATTGGGAATAGTAACGAAACTACTAAATAATCGAAATCTTGAAAACGAGGACATCCTAGAGATAGCAAATGCTATAGCTAAGAGTTCATGTTTAAATGTCGATGCTATAATTTTTCATGCACAGGGATTCTTGACACAGAAACAATTAGAATTCATGTTTAACGCTATCTCGGAAGCTCTTACCATAGAACTTAACACTTTATATGAGCAACACTTTAATGATTCTGATGATATAGTAATGCTCTATATATTATTAAAACTGACAGAAGATAATAACGTGAAAATTACAAATCAATTATTAAATGTCGTTGAAAACGATGACTTGCAAGTCGCACTTAAACAATTAGAGAATTGTAGCTTTAACTTAGAACAATGGATAGCATTTTTATTGGAACTTTACCCTGTATCTTTTATTCCAGACTTTATAGAATTTACAAGGCTATTTGTCCATGAAAATTTGAAACAGTATGGTATTCCTGACATATTAATCTTGTATCATTCAATCTCCACTCTAAAGTTATTGTTACATGAGAAACAAACGTTTGATTCCTTATTATGTTACGAAGCACAACTTCAAGAGAAAGCTAGGAGGTCAAGTGTCCAAGATAATCTGGATACCAGAAGGGACCAGGCGAACATCATCAATTTTCCTTGATATGCCTGCACAATTATGGTCGAAAAATACTCTAAAAAGATAATACTTGAATAACACTGGGGATTGGGACAAATTGGTGGCCAACTTTATCCCCAACTACTCTAAATGATCCAAATGGAACAAGATGCGAACACTAAAAAACCAGTAATATCAAGGATGAAGCTGACTATAACAGTTTCAATCAGAGTAGCGGCGTTATCCGCATACGGTGCATGTAAAATGTCACCGCGTGGACAAGCACCATGAAAATCAAATAGCTCCTTATATGGATCCACAAGTGATAAAGCTTGTGGATTTTTTGTTCAAGCCGCCCTTCGTAATACTTTCACCATGTTCGTCAGCATATATCTAAGCTAAGATATCGTTAACAAGTAGATTAGGAGTCGATCCATATGGCAATCGTCCAAATCAGATCCACCAATCCGCAGTTTTCATTTTTGATCAAGAAAAATCCGAACACCGGCATGCAGCTTCGCTCGATCCGCAGGGGCATGGCGTACGGCTGGTACACCGATGAACAGACGTATAACGTGTATTTCAAAGATGCGGACAATGAGATTTCCTATAAACAGCACGAAAATGACAACTTCGAATATCTGAACGTGTCGAGGTACAATACACCCTTGTTTCCGCTGAATGCCATTAACGAGTTTTTCTCTGCTCCGCTTAAGGCACAGGACGAACGCGATGGGGACGGCTATGAACATACCTTTTTCATCAATATGATACATATCGAACTCGTCCGGTATATTGACTTCTTCGAGAAGCATCTAAAGGATTTTACTTTCGAAATCACTCATCACGCGCATAAGAGCTACTCTCTCACCGTTACGACGAAGAAGAGTCTATACCAACTGCTCCATGCCGTTAGTGTATTATGCTTATTCCTCTCCATGTTCGGAAACGAATATATCGATATCTCGGAGAGCATCCTGGATAAGTACATTAAAAGCATGAATGTGATCGATGCGCCGTTTTATATTCGCAGCCTGTTTGTTCGGAACTTCCTGAACTCCAGAGACCGGTTCCAAAAATATAAAGCGGAGCTTGAGAAAACGGAACGCTATGAAATTCGATTCGCATACGGGGGCACAGCGCTGCAGCGGAGAAATTATATCGGAAGCGCGCTAGCTTTTGACAAGTCGATCTTGGACGTGGGCTGCGGAGAAGGATTCTATGCGATTCCTTTTGCAGGGAAAATCGAGGGCAGCTATTATGCGGTCGACGTTAATGAGGAGCTGCTGGAGAAGGTACAGCGTAAAGCGGAGGTCAAGGAGATTGATAACATCGTGACATTCGGCTCAATTGACCTGTTCCTGGAGAGCTACAACGGGGAGCAGGTTGATGTGATCCTAACCGAGGTTATCGAACATATGAGTCAGGTTGAGGCTAAAAAGCTGATTCACAAGATTTGTACCCATGTTGATTTTGACAGATTCATCATTACGACGCCTAATGCCGACTTTAACCGCTTCTACGAGCTGAGTGACTTCCGGCATGATGATCACAAGTGGGAAATGGGCCAAGAGGCGTTCCAACGTTGGATGCAGGATGTCATTCAGGATACGAATTTACATGCCGAATTCGTTGCTGTCGGAGACGGTGTGAATCATATTCAAACGACGCAGGGTGTCATTCTCAAGAAAAGGGGGGCCTGATCGATGGATATCCAAACGAAGGTTCACACGATTTTCATGCTGGTTGGGTCAACGGAATGCGGCAAAACAACGTTTGCTAAGGAGGTACTGATTCCCGGTCTGCGATTTGAGGATATTAGCCGGGGTGTCAGGACCAATGTTCAATATTTATCTTCCGACCAGATCCGACAGGAGGTCCTTGGGTATGAATATGACAAGTACGACCAGGTCATGCTCGAGGCTAGCGAACAAGCCTTTCACCTATTATTTGAAAGATTGAGGATGGCGACGTCTTTTCCAATCAATGCGGAGTTTGTTGTCGTCGATACAACTGGGCTCTCCGAGGATTTTCGGGCTAAGGTAAAGGAAATTGCATTTCAGAACAACTATAACCTTGAGGTCATCGTCTTCGATTACCGAAAGCGGGAAGATTACTATGCGTCGGAGCGCTCCAAGAAACTGATCACCAATCACATCAATCGGCTGAAAAAGGAGGTCCTCCGTGCGCTGCCCCGCGAGGGATATGGCAAAATTCATAAAGTGCGTGCAAAAGACTTTTATGTGTCCGAGGAGAGAAGGGCGAATCCCGAGTATAGAGTGATCACGGAAGATGTGGATGCGTACTTGGAGAGTATTCTGCCCCAGGACCAGCAGTACATCATCATCGGCGACGTTCACGAGTGTGTGGAGGATCTTAAGGGGCTGCTGCTCGACCATGGATACAAGATCGAAGCAGGAAAGCTGATCGTGGCTGATAAGCTAAAGCATACGAAGCTGATTTTGGTTGGCGACTGGATTGACAAGGGCAAGCAGACGAGGGAAACCGTTGAGTTTTTGTATGATAACCAGGAACATTTTTACTTTGTGCTTGGGAACCATGAAAATTTTGTTAGCAAGTACATCAAGGGTGAGATTAGCGGTGTTGATCAAGAGTTGCTCGAAACGTATTTTGACTCGACACAAACTTTATTGAATGATCCTGAACTGCTGCAGAAATTTGAACATCTAGTCTCGATGTCGAAGCCATTTTATCGGTATGTGGGGGCCAGGGGGTCATCCTTCTATGTCACTCACGCTCCGTGCCGGAATAAGTACATTGGTAAGCTGGATACGAATTCGGTCCGGCATCAAAGGAATTTCCGAATCGATCGAGAAGCTCCACTGGAGGAGCAGCTTGTTTTTCTGCAGGAGGAGTCGGTCAAAAACCATCCCTATCACGTGTTCGGACACGTCGCGGCAAAACAGTCTTTCCGGATCGGGAATAAGCTTCATATCGACACGGGCAGCGTACATGGTAATCAATTGACCTCTGTATCGATTTCGTATAAACCGTTTATGAAGTCCCATAAGTCCAGACAAGCGGTGATTACCGAGGAACTGCAGACCTTATTTAAAGTGGAACGAAAGGTTTCCATTCAAGACCTTGGGGAAGATGACATCCGCCGACTCCATTACTGCTCGCGTAACAAAATCAACTTCATATCCGGCACGATGTCTCCGGCGGATAAGAACGACGAGACGAATGAACTCGAGTCGTTGAAGCGGGGTCTTGATTATTTCAGGGAGCGCGGTGTTCAGCAGGTGGTACTGCAGCCGAAGTATATGGGATCACGCTGCAACGTGTATCTGCAGAAGGACCTGGATCAGTGTTATGCTGTCAGCCGCAATGGTTATAAGATTAACCAAGTTGATTTGACGGAGATTTACGGCAAGCTGCTGCAAAAATTCGGTGAGTATATGGAACAACGGAAGATTGCCATGCTCATTCTGGACGGAGAGCTTCTGCCGTGGAAGGCGCTCGGTGAAGGGTTGATCGATAGACAGTTCAAGCCCATTGAGAAAGCGCTGGAGACCGAGCTGACCTTCCTGCAGCAACATGGCTTTGAAGAAGCATACAGCAAGCTTATAGCCGAATACGAAGCGAGCGGATTTGAAAAGGACCAGCATCATATCGGAAAGTCCGCCTTAAGCGAGAAGTATGGTCCAAGTGTGTATCAAAACTATAAATACGTCCATGAGATTCAGGATTCGTATGTCCCGTTGTCGGAGCATATAGAGGCCTATCAAACGTACAGAAGACAGCTGGAGCTGTATGCGGTAGATGAAGCAATGGAGTATAAGCCGTTTGCTATTTTGAAAATCGTATACGAGGATGGGAAGGAGGAAATTCCGGCATGGAAGACCTCCGAGATGTACGGATTTCTGTCGGAGGACGAGGCACTTACGCTGGATCTCTCCGAGCCGGGGTATCTGGAGCAGGCAGAGCTTTACTTTTCGAAGCTGACGATGGAGAACCATATGGAGGGGATCGTAATCAAGCCCGAGCTATGGAACGGTAAAACGGTTCCCTATATGAAGGTGCGAAATCCCGATTATTTGTCTATCATCTATGGATACGACTACAAGTTTACGCACAAATACCGAAAGCTGCTCAAGCAGAAGAATGTGAATCAAAAGCTTCGTACCTCGCTTAATGAGTACCAACTGGGGATGCAAATGCTGGCGGTGCCATTGGATGAGATTGCACCAGAACATGCTGTCTATAAGGAAATCGCGGCCAATCTGTTGTTTGAAGTTGCGCAAGAGCGCGAGATTGATCCGCGTTTATAATCGTGATAGGGTGTCTGAGCCATTCTTTGGTTCAGGCACTCTTTTTTACATTGCGGAACGTTTGGGTAGGAATGAAATAATCCCATCTCTAGAACAATCGGTAAGGGTATAATGAAATTACTGGAAGAACGGTATAAGTTCTATAGAAAGAGAAGTGTGGCCATGTTAAATCAAGCAACTGAAAAAAGCTTAAGCAAATTCATGACCAAGATTCTTCGGCATTCCCCTGAGGATTTTGGCGTTGTCCTAGATCCCATGGACGGTTCGTGTCCACTAAGTATTTTGCTGGAAGTCATCCAAGCCCAATCTCAATGGAAGTGGGTGAAACAGGAAGATATCGAGCAGGTGGTCCAGAATTCGGATAAGCAGCGCTTTGAGATCGAAGCCGACCGCATAAGAGCCAGGTATGGTCACAGCCATAATAAAGTGCAATACGCTCCAGGCGAGCCTCCAGCTGTTCTCTACCACGGCACAAACAAGAAAGCTCTCTCATCGATATTAAAGGACGGCATAAGTCCAATGAACCGCCAGTATGTTCATTTGTCGGAGGGCACCCATTTCGCGGCACTCGCGGGCAGCCGCAGAGGAGAACTGGTGATTCTTAAGGTAGACACTGTAAACGCACAGCAACTGCGAGTCACATTTTATTATGCGGGTAACGAAGTGTGGTTGGCTGACAGCGTGCCGCCAGGTTGTTGCTCCGTGGTAGAAAACGAAGAAATAGGGCACTAGAATCATGAATCATCCAATCGTTGATATCGGCGTCAATTTGATGCATCGTACGTTCCATCAAGATCGCGAGCAAGTCGTCGAGAGGGCACTGGCCAACCATGTGACACCGCTTATCATTACAGGGACGAGCTTGAGGAACAGTCTAGAAGCAGCACGCTACGCAGGACGTTACCCAGAGAAGCTGTATGCTACTGCAGGAGTTCATCCTCATGATGCGAAGAACTGCAACGAGGATACAATTACGAAGCTTAAGGAATTGGCGGCATTACCGCAGGTTGTAGCCATAGGGGAATGCGGACTGGATTATAACCGGGATTTCTCGCCGCGGGATGTTCAGCGCAAATGGTTCATTCAGCAGGTTCAGTTGGCGGTGGAGCTTAAGATGCCGCTGTTTCTGCATGAACGGGAGACTTTTTCAAACTTTATTGCAATCCTGAAGGTAAACGCGGTTCAAAAAGCGGTAGTCCATTGTTTCACGGGAACCTATACAGAACTTAAGGCTTACCTCGAAATGGGCTTCCATATTGGCGTTACCGGCTGGATTTGTGACGAACGAAGAGGCAAGCATCTGAGGGACCTTGTCCGAATGCTTCCGCTCGACCGGTTGATGGTTGAGACGGATGCACCCTTTCTAACTCCGCGGGATCTAAAGGAAAAGCCGGCGGAGGGACGGAACGAGCCTGCCTTCCTGCCGCACATCCTGCAAACCGTAGCAAAATGCATAGGCAGACCCACGGAAGAGGTTGCTAAAGCGACAACGGAGACTGCGGTGAAGTTTTTCGGCCTTTTGTGATCACGAAAGAAAGTTGAAAGGAGAACAGGATTGCGAATAAATCAATTTCGTTATGATTTGGCCCGTGGGTTAGGGAGTGTCATTCTTTATTTGAAGCATTCTCCCAGACTTACTAATAAGCATATGGATGCTATATACCAAGCCTGTATTAAGAATACAGCCTATGACCCCCAATGCGATATAAGCAGGGAAGAATATCTTTGGGAGATCATTCAGCTCACCAACGAATCCGAACAGCTACAAGAACGGATACTCGCGGCCTTGAAGAGCGATATAGACGGATGGGATTTGCTGCAGGTATACCGCTTAGCGAAAATTTCTGCCCTTAACGGTCATTCAACAGCAGTAGAAACCATGAAGAAAGCATTCCGTTACCACGAAGATTGGAACAGCTTCATTGGCGGGGAAGAGATCATAGAGGTTGAAGGGGAACAGGGCTTCTTGTTTGTGGCAAGCCGGATTGGAGAGCAGATTTTGTCCTCCGATTATGAGGAGAGTAAATTACTGCTGGAGTTCGCATATGAACAAATAGGGGAAGAGGAGGTAACAGATCTCATCAAGAGCCAGGGTGATGCGTTTATTCAGGCATTCGTGCATTCATCACTCCACCAAGAAGAATATACCCAATCGAGGCCGCTTCACTTAGTGTCTTATGATGAGTTGAAGACGACCATGGGGAAGAGCCCTGGAGGTCTATATCGCTACATCAGATGGGGGCAGCGTGCCGCTAAAGAAGATCTTTTAAAGGCAGCAAACGATCTGCTGGAAGAGAATACCCCAAAAAGGCTATTGCCCTATCTGTATATCTTCGCCAAAGCAGTTTTCCCGCTTGATCCACACAAGCTAATTGAATTGGCGGTCTCGAAAAATAGACGAGTACGTTCGCTAGCCATTAGCGCCCTAAATAATATCAAGGATGAGCGGATACACCAGCTTGCAATCAAGCTTATCATGGAGCGGACAACTGAAATCGATGCGTTGGACCTCTTCATACACAATTATTCCGATGACGATTTACACCTATTAGAGCAAATTGTTTTCAAGAGTCACAATAGGGATGCGTTTCATAGTGTCGGGTTCAGCATTTTAAAGATATTCGAAAATAATCGGACTCCACTATGCCAAGAGATTCTGATTGCACTTTATAAGAAAGGGCTTTGCACCCAATGCCGAAGGCGCTGTGTTGGAGTTATGTTGTTGAATGGTGTACTGTCGGATTCTATTCGAAATGAGATCATGCACGATTGTAATCCGGATATCCGTGATCTTGGGATGAAAAGCACAAGCGCCGGACAAAAAGTAGTCTCTGACATTAAGTAGTTACTTTTGATACGTAGATTGAACACTTGCAAAAAACTCATCAATAATATAAATTAAAGGTAATCGAATATAAAAGTGATGCCAAAGCATCCTTTACGAAGGGGAGAAGCACTCCTAACACAACAGGGTTATGCCCGTTGTTCGTAAAGGGTGCTTTTTATTTTTCCCCGAAGGGAGGACACCAAAATTAAGATTTGTAAAGCGTTTAATTAGAAAATTATATATGAGGTGATGATACATGCATAGTATGAAGCTTGAGGCATTGACTACTGAGGATCTTCAGAAACTAAAGGAACAAATTGAATGTTTAATAGCAAGTCGACAAAGGGGAAACGAAAAAGAGTACACCTTTACGGAATCCATAACTGCAGATCCAACGAGGGGCAAGAGCCCTTATATCGCGCGACTTTATTATGAAAATGATGAACTTAAGAGGGATTTCTATAGGCTCAGTTACCAAAAAGGTTACAAGAAGGACACCATTTCAGGTTCCTTTTCTGCACGACAAGGCGATATCATCGAAATGAGGTTCGAAGGATTTTTCAATAAAAGGACCCAAAAATGGGCAGAAAATAGAGTTTGGTACCTTGTTCATGATGGTGACCTGATTGAAGTAGCAGATTTTTTGGATTCGAGACAAAAAACGAAAGTAATTGACTATCTTAAGGGTAAACTTAATATCGGTGACATGATCAAGTTGTAGAGATGATTCGAACGAAGCTGTATGTAATCAATATAGTTTGGACTAGTTATTGATAACTAAATAAATCTATACCAAGCATCTGTCTTTCTGGCGGATGCTCATTTTTTTTGGAGAATTTTCTACCTGGACCTCATTAAATAGGTTGTGGTTATAATTACACCTCGTCTCTCGAAGGGGAGAGAACATTTGGGTTGAATATACATTATGCAGCGTTGCATTTTCAAATTTTAATATGGGGAATTAGTATTGGGGGATGGACAAAAGGGGAAAATTTTATAAATAGAAACACAGTGCTATTATTTGATCTGGAATGATTTTAAGATTTCTTCTGTGATCCGATGAATTGCTTTGATTTCATTTATACTTCTTTCTTTTAACATTGCCTGGTGAACTGTCAATATGTAATTCTCATCTGTTTCCCCTTCATTGATTTTATATTCACTTACAGGCCCGAACACGAAGATTTGGCTCGTTTCAATCTCTAGGGCGTCTATTATTCTTTCCAACGAATCTATGGAGATGTTTCGCGATCCCCTCTCCACACCACTTATATATTGATACATTAACTGAGCTTTTTCAGCTAGTTCTTCTTGCGTAATCCCTTTCTGTTTTCGAATTAATCGAATTCTTTCACCTATTAACTTTCGCAGCACACCCATATTCTCACCCCACTATTAAGAGGGTAAGAAAAAGGTAAACAAATGATAAGTGCGAAATAAGTTTAGTTATTGAAATAAAAACTTATATGTTTTATAATGATCGTAAATTGAATATTTAAAAGAATGACCACGAACCGAATAAATCGATCGTGGTCATTTTTTATAGTTTTGAGAGAGAGGAGATGAAATCATGCATAAGAAACTGCTCGATCAAATAATACTGTTTGACGAGAATGAAGAATTAACACAGTATTGGTTCGAAAGGTATCAAAATATCTCACTCCAAGGACCATTACTTTATCTGGTGAAGGACCAAGTAACAAATTGCTTTTTGGTTACCCGAACGCCTGATGGTATTACCGAACTCGTTAATTCGCAAGGGGAAAGATTCCGAATTTCGGGTATATCATACAGCGAAGGGCCGAATGCTTCGCTACTATCAAAAATGAAGAAGGGCATTATCGAGCGGGACTTGTCCAGATTTTTAGTAGCCGACTCGTATGAGCGCCCAATTGACTTGTTTAAGTTTGTTTAGCTTGGGGGGAGTGGGGGCTAAGCCTAAACCTAAAACTACGGCTAATAAGTGGAGGTTTGAAAAATGATATATACTATCCGTGATATCCCGGGAAGAGCACTCTTTTATGACTCCAAAGAAACTCGGGAGGGGCTCTATGAGGTTTATGTGGAGACCGAAAACGGTATAATTAATGATGAGATCAAATGTCGTTTGCAGGATTCTGTTGATGGTTTGATAGAAGTAGAACGTTATTTTAGCCATCTTGTTGAACATGTCAGCGACCTTTCAATCAAACGACTAATTCTAGAGAACCTGATACGCGATTGCCAAATGGAAATTTCTGCCTACGGAAACGAAATTGCAACATCGTCGCCTGAAGAATTGGAGAGAACGTGGGGGCCGCGAGATCCAAAAAATTGGAGGACTATGCTGTATCCTACCCGTTTGGAACTATTGGAAGGCAATATGAAGAATACCATTCGAGAATTAAAAGAATGCCAAAAAATGTTGGACGAGTTGGAGAGTGGGGCGGAATAGACGAGGCTAATCCCGATTGAAGTGACACTGAAAAATTAGACAGTCATGAGGTTAAGGCATGAAATCGGTATTTACTGGGTTCATGCCTTTTAATTATGTTATATCCGCATCGAAGGTGGGTGGAGTCTTGTACAAATCCGTAATTCGAGATGGCAAGTTTGTTGTTCTTGTAGTGGATGGCATATTTGAAATACCTGCAATGGAATTGCCGACAGAAGAACTTGCGGATAAAGTAGCATACGAACTACAAAGTGCTTGGGATCAAGGTGTTGCATGGGGATCATATTACAAGGGGAAGGAGCATAAAGGTCGTGAGTACAATACAAATATCAGTGAGACCATTCAAAAACTAATGACTATAAGTCCTGAGGATCAAGAAGCTTATCATCAAAGAGTAAGTCGGCGTAATGAAAGAGTTCAAAAGGTTGAGGAAGCCAGAAGGTGGAGAAATGTTTTAAGCTGGAAGAGTAAGGAAGACAATGGAGCCACATAACTATCCTATCAAGTTTTGAATTACCCCTCCCTGAATTCGAGGGCTCAAGAATTTGAGAGAAAGTATCGGGGTTGAAAGGACGTATTATCGGGGCTGAAAGGACAGAGATATAGAAAGCACTTATAAAGCAGGAATCGCTTATTTTTACGGAGTAGAATGTATGTTTCAACACACCGAGTAGAATGTATGGATACAACGATGTATAAATTCTAATGGTGTGTTGTTTATAGAAATTATCTTTTGAATGCCTCTTCAAGGCACTCCTTAATGAACTGACTATTTTTCTGGCGAATTTTTCGCTGTTCAAGTATAACCTGCTTCACGCTTATATTTGAAGATACAAACAACAGTGCATCCTTCGGCTGAGGGCCAACAGCTTCAGAAACAACTCCATTCAATGATACATAAACTTTGGTATCCATGTTGCTAACCTCCTAAGATTATTCGCGCGTAAATAAAGGGATTATTATTTGTATCACAGTAACATGATCGCAATGAACAGTGCCGGCAGCGTGTTCGATGAATAATCAGTCCTTCTATTCCAATAAGCTCGCGGGGTCATGACTCAAATACTTCTCTCGTAATTCCAACAATTCGTTAAGGCTTAATTTCTTAAGTTTATTGGTCTCCATTGCTGAATATTTTTCTGTAATCAAGCCCCTTAAATGTAGCTCGTGGGAAACGAGATGTCTCCACTTTTCAAACATCGCGATAATGACTTCCTGTTCCGTTCTATCGGTACCGCCAAGAATCATCTGGTCTAGTCCGTATCTGCCTTGAATGTCATCTAGAATGCTCCTTACAATGGCAAAGGCAAGGTCATCTTTATTGTCACTGGGTTGAACTGGATTTACAGGTTGGACATTCTCCATGAAGATCATCTCCTATAAATGATTCCATCGCTATTCTTATAAGCTCCTCAATCTTCTAATGAGCTTCTTACGATAAATCTCATAATTCTCTTCATCAAAGCAGACAAAATAAACCTTCTCGATTGTTACTTGCTTGTCACCAACAGCATTTAAATACTCAATCACAGCCTGGAGTGCAATATCGGCCGCGAGCTGCTTGGGAAAGCGGTAGATACCAGTGCTGATATTCGGGAAAGCGATGCTCTTGGCTTTATGTTCCGTGGCCAGGCTTAGGGAATTCCTATAGCAGTTCTTCAGCTTTTCGATCTCGTTGTTGTTACCGCCATTCCAAACAGGACCTACCGTGTGTATGACATAGGACGCAGGCAGGTTGCCTGCTGTGGTTATAACTGCTTCACCGACAGGGCAGCCTCCTTGACGTTCTCGGATCTTTATGCATTCCTCGAGGATGCTTTTACCTCCAGCCTTATGAATGGCTCCATCCACGCCGCCGCCACCCAGTAAGCTTGTGTTCGCGGCATTGACTATTACGTCTGCCGTTACTTTCGTAATGTCCCCTTTAAGCAGGGAAATCATCGTTTGATTGACCTGTACACTAACCTCCACACGTATTCCTCCAGTTTACGAAGATAGCTCTTGATCGGCCGTAGAAACTCCGTAACGCTCCAAAGCTTTGGTCGATGCTTCGAGCAAACGCCTCTTCAGATAATCACCCTCAATAACCCGAACCCGCTTCCCGAGAAAACGGATCTTCGAAAGTAAATACTCCATTTCATCTCCAAGCAAGGAAACCCGGACTCGATAGGTGTCGCTTTCCGTATCGTACTCTACATTTTTTTCGAAACTGGAAAAGGCGTACAGGATTCGGGACAACTCCTCGTTATAGATACGAACAATTTCAATGACCACTTCCGTTTTACGCCTATCGAGTGTTTTTTCGATCTTCTGCAGGAATTTTTCCGCTGCCGACGGCTCAATAGGTTCTGCTGTGACAGAAAGGATCTTCTTCAGCCGGGTGCTCATAAAGGCATGATGCCGGGTGTGATACCAGAGCAAATACCATTCCCTCTTGACCATGGAGTATTCCAGCTTGTAGGGGAACCCGGATTGGTCAGTGTATACACGCCCACCCTTAACCTCGTAAGTTAGCTGAATGCCGGATTGTTTCATGATATGCCGGCGTAAAGTCCGTAGGAGAGGGTGATAGACTTGCTTTTCCAATGTACGGGCCTTTTCAATCAGGTGGTCGGAAATATCCATAACCGGGTCTGGCTCGAGGGCCGAAAGCAGCTTGTCTAATGTCACCGCAGTGAAAGCATCCGCCGCCGCGGGATGATGCAGCATCGTATTCAGCCAAGCCCGTTCGTGGGAGGTGACCATGAACGTACCGGAGTCCTCCAGTCGGGAGATGATCTGGTGGTTAAATATCTTCTCAAATAGATTCATAATAAGACTGAATCTCCTTCCATTCAGCAATCATTTCCCGGCGGAACTGGGCAGGCTCCAGAACCTCGCAGCTGGAACCGAAGCTCCGCAGCCACGGCTTGATTTCAGTCGTACCGTTTACCGTGATCTCATAAATAAAGGAATGTTCATCTTCAAACACGATTTTTCCCCATTGGCCCTGCAGCATGACCCGCTCTTTCACGAAGTTCGGTTCAGAGCCCTCCGGGTTATAAAATCGGGCGCGCACCGTCACCGGCCGACTAGTATCGATCAGCCAGCTGCAACGTATTTTCTCGGCAAGCTCGTTTAGCTTTTCCTCATACCAAACCTCGTCTACAGACTCGTCGTCCTCCTCCATTTGCGTGATTCCCTCCATGCGGTACTTCCGGATTCCCTCTCGCCCGTGGGACAGCAGATACCATCTTCCATATTGATGATCGTATACGATCTTGAGCGGAAGTGTCTTATGGGCTTTCCCCTCTGGGTCCCGTTCAAACAGCGGATTGGTGTTTTTGGAGGAGTAGCTCTTCTCAGACTTTGGAGAGAAATACATAAACCGAACTTTGCGGCGGTGACGAATGGCATGAAGCAGGGTGAACAGATGAGCCTCATCCAAGATCCGCGAATAATAGTGATATTTATATAGGAATGGCTCGACAGCATGCGGCTCCAATTGATTGCGCAGCAGCTGTTTCTTGATTCCATCACGCAGCAGATAGCCTTGAACGGAGGGGACCTGCGTGTTGGCCATTACATCCACAAAATCATACAAATCGAGGAGCTCATCATCCGATAAGCATCGAATTAGGTCGTCTTGGATGCGATACCGGTAGGGACGGGGGCCAGGTTCCCTCTTGATGACTCCGACCTCCTCCAAGTACTTGAGATCGGACCGTATGGTTTTCTCATCAGGCATAGGAAGGTCGGAAGACAGACTGCTGCAGCACATATTGAGCAGCTCCATCGCGGTCAAGGCCCGGTCGTTCATCGCAGCTAACAGGAGCGAGATGCGTTGGCCTTCGGATTCCTTGACGGATTTGGCGCGAAACAGAAATAACAGCAGGGGGTCCGTGGATTCATAGTAGCTAAAGCGAATGGTCTCGGACAATTCCCTGCCCTGTTCCTGCGGCAGATGCTGATGCAGGGAGCTTACGACCTCTTTGAGCTTCCGGATCGTTTTATCAAAGGTGTGGACGGAAATGCCTAACCGCTCAGCGAACTGCTGCCTGTTGAAGGCACCGCTTGTCAGCACCAGCATACGCAGGAATTGAATTTCTTTATCAAAGCTTTCCTTAGCCAAAGGGATCCCCCGTTCCAAAAACATCTTCTTCCATTGTAGCAGGGCAGGGATTTGGGTGAAATGGAAAACTTTATGCCGGGTCGTAATACTTTCGCCATGTTCGTTTCCGCTGAAAGGTGAGATTATAGGTCCTGTAAGACACACGGTTCTTATCCGGACGGCCGTAACGAGGCGGGGATATCGTGTTATCCCGCAGTGCCGTGCCTGTTAGGCTGCGGTATCCTGTACGGACGGATCGGAAAGAAACCACTATTTGGGGTTCGATTCCCCAATCGCCTAGGGAGCGATTTTGGTAGAGCACTCGACTTTCAATCGAGCGAACATTCTGATCAAAGACCAAAGGGGAGAATCCCTAGCGGCTAGTCTATGCGCAGTGCAGTTTAGCCCTGTAATCTGTGGATACCGATGAGCGGAACACCGGAGGCTTTTGTAGGATGGAAGAGGAAGAAGGTTGGCTGAATGAGGGTCACCCATCTGAACCCGATGTCCTTCAAAGGCACTGGCAGACCGATTATCTCAAACGGATTCCGCCCGAACTGCAGTGGGATTCTTCATCCAATGGTCGAACCATTAAGGGGGTAACAAAGATGTTTAAACAAGTAACCATTCAAGCCGACCAGCGCGGTTTACTTTTTTCTAAAGGAAGCTATGTGAAGAAGCTCAATCCGGGGACCTATCGGTATGTATCGTGGTCGCAGAACACCGTTGTCGTTCTGAATGTCGCGAAGCCGTTCGTTGTAGAGGGAAAAGAGCTGCAGCTGTTCCTCCAAGATGAAGACCTGGTGCGGGAACTCGATATCGTACGGGTACAGGACCACGAGTACGTGCTGCATTATGAGGACGGCCAATTCGTGCAGCTGCTTAAGCCCGGCACCTACGCCTACTGGAATATGTTAAAGAAACATACGTTCCTGCATGCAGATATCCGAAACCCTGAACTGCCTGCTAACGTGGATCGTTCGATCCTGCCGAAGCTTGGAGTCCATGTGCAGTCTTTTGAAATCGCTAGTTATGAGTCTGGATTTTTGTTTTATGATCATGTTCTGCAGCGGGAGCTTGCTCCCGGTAAGTACTACTTCTGGAAGGGGCCTGTTTCGGTTGTCGTCAAGTCGGTTGACGGAAGACAACAGCAAATGGATCTCATCGGCCAGGAAATCATGACGGAGGATAAGGTTACGCTGCGACTGAACTTCGTCTGCCAATACAAAATTGTAAACCCGCTGCGTTGCTTGGAGATGAAATCGTTCGACGAGCAGATTCACATTCAGCTTCAGCTCATGCTTCGGGAGTATGTCGGAACGCTGAAACTAGACGATCTCCTGAAACGGAAAGAGGACGTAGCATCGTTTGTCCTGTCCCGTTTACGTGAGAAGGGGGAAGCGTTCGGTGTGCAGTTCCTGAGTGCGGGGGTTAAGGATGTCATTCTGCCGGGAGAAATGAAGGAGATCTTAAACACCGTCCTGCTGGCGGAGAAAAAGGCCCAGGCGAATCTCATCACACGCCGGGAAGAAACGGCCTCGACTCGAAGTCTGCTGAATACCGCCAAGCTGATGGATGAAAACCAGACGCTGTTCCGTCTGAAGGAGCTGGAATTCCTCGAGAAAATATGCGAGAAAATCGGGTCCATCTCTGTAACGGGCGGCGGGGACCTGTTGGGACGGTTAAGCTCTCTCATTGGTGATAAGAAGGAAGCAAGTAAATAACGATCGTCGTCATGAAACATACATTTTACTCCGTCGGAACCTAAAATATTGCTATTCGAATCGGCTGTGGGAGTTGATCCTCAGCTAGCCTAGGGAGGGAAAAGCGTCATGCTGGATGTCAGACAGCAAGTAGTTGATGAATTAAGGAGAATAGAAAAGGAAGAGAACGTACGGATCCTGTATGCTTGCGAATCGGGCAGCCGCGCATGGGGCTTCCCGTCCAAGGACAGCGACTACGACGTCCGGTTTATCTATGCCAGACCGGAGGATTGGTATTTATCCATCTTTGAAAAGCGGGACGTGATCGAACGCCCGATCAGCGATATGCTCGACATCAACGGCTGGGATTTAAGGAAGGCTCTAAACTTGTTCCGCAAGTCGAATCCGCCGTTGCTTGAATGGCTGGGGTCTCCGATCATCTATAGGGAGGACCATAGGGTCGCGGAACAAATCCGCAAGTTCTCTACATTTACTTTTTCACCTAGGGCATGTATGTATCACTATCTGCATATGGCCAAGGGAAACTATCGGGAGTACCTGCAGGGAGAGCAGGTTAAGATCAAGAAATACTTCTATGTTCTTCGCCCCGTCTTGGCATGTGAGTGGATCGAGAAATACCACACCATGCCGCCTATAGAGTTTGATCGGCTTGTCGATCATTTTGTCCCGAAAGGAAGCGAATTAAGAAGTGTCATCGAGAGTTTGCTAGTTCGAAAAAGGGCTGGAGAAGAAATGGACTATGAACCTAGGATCAATCCGATCAACGACTTTTTAGATCAAAGAATCAAGTATTACGAACAAACTGCAGCAGGTATGAAAACGGCGGATGGAGTCCAGGGTCAGGAGCTTGATGATTTGTTCCGGTCTGTAGTAAGAGATATTTGGGAAAAAGGGGTTGAAAACAATGCTAATGTTCTTGAATAAAGCGGAACGGCCCCTTTGGGAGGGGAAGACGCCCATCTATCCATACATTCGAGAGCAAGGTGCGGAGGTAGATGGCTCCTTGCCCGATGATGAAGAGTTCTGGTCCGGCGGCCAAATACGTTGGGTAGCGGGCGGCTTGGATGGAGCCTTTGGACACCATTCGGGCTCCGGCAAGAAGCCGGATGAAGTGCGCGAGCTGGTTCAATTATTGGCGAAGCACTCCAGGAAGCCGAAGCCTTCGATGAGGAAGGCTTTATACGCAATGCTCGATAAAATGGATATTAGCGGCGGCACGGTTGACGCTATTTTGGAAGAGGTGCGCAAGCATCCCGGTATCCAGCCGGGCGCCATTTTCCAAGAGGCGAAGTGGCTTGCGGAGAATGCAGCACACCGGAATGTCGTCAAATTCGGAATTGCGCTGCTGGGACTTTTTCAAAATGAACAGATGAAGGAGCTTCTCTTAACTCTTGGCAAGCATGAAGAATTCACATTATACGCTGCTGTCGCGATTCAGAATGGGATGGAAAACAGCAATGAAGTACTCTTTGAATTGGCTAAGCATGTCCATGGTTGGGGGAAAATTCATCTCGTCGAGAGACTGGAGCCAACCAGCCGGGAGATCAAGGATTGGCTGCTGCGCCATGGGTGTCAAAACAGCGTCATGAATGAATATTTGGCCTGCATATGTGCCAGAAATGGTAACATGCATGAGGCGCTTGCCGCTGAACAGGTGGATCAGGAGTTGTTTGATGGCGCCGCCGATATTATAGAAGCTTTATTGAATGGCGGTCCAGCGGAAGACATCGATGATTATGAGCATGCTCCCCGTGTGATCGCTGAATTCGTCAGATTGGCTCGTGAGATGTGCTTAAGTGCAAAGCATTTGTCTATCCTAATGAGTCTTCATGATTTCCTGGTTCAGGATGAAGAGAAGTGGGCGAAGCGAATGGTAGCGGGGTGGACGGACCAGCTTAGAAGCGACATTAGAGATGCTTGTCAGCGTGTCATTTCCGATTCCAAATGGAGCGCTGTTGTTATGGATGCGGTAAACTCCATCAACTCATTGGACCGTTATTATGGTGTGGCCTGTGCCGAGAAGCTCGGTATGGATATCTGGGATAACCTATACAATCAGCTTATGCAAAACCCGGAGCAGGACCTTCATTACTTTCAGCTTATGAAATCGGATGATCCAAATCGGATTCGGAAGCTGGTTCAACTTGTCGCTGAACATTTGCCGCTGGAGCAGATTGCTGCTGGTCCCGGTAAAGAGATGGGATTAGGCAAGGAATATGCCGCGCACAGGAACTTGGGTATCATTCTGCAAAGCTTGGATCGGTTTGAGGGAATTGGTAAGGGGTTGATCCTCGCCGGACTGAACAGTCCTGTGATAAGCAATCGGAACATGGCGATGAAGGCATTAGAAGGCTGGAGTGTGGCTTCATGGGGTGATCAGCTCGTCGCGGCTATTAATCATTTGTCAGAGGTGGAACCCGATGACGCGGTTAAGGAACGTGTTCATAAGCTGCGTGAGGCTAAAGGGTTATATAAGTAGAGAATGCTTGATAGATACAGGAGTTGATCTTATGGCTTATCAAACAATAAATGGCGTCCGTGTCTGGGGGAACCCAGACGACGGAGCACTGACTCAAGCTAAGACATGTGCTGAACAGGGTAAGGTGGTTCAAACCCTGCTCATGGCAGATCATCATAAGGGATACAGCCAGCCGATCGGCGGAGTCGTGGTATATGACGGGCAGATTTCGCCATCCGGCGTTGGGTATGATATCGCATGCGGGAATAAGGCGGTGCGTACCTGCTTGACCGCAGCAGACGTGAAACCCAGACTAAGTAAGATGATGGATGAGATTGCCCGTAGAATATCTTTTGGTGTGGGGCGCGTCAATAATGAAAAGGTGGACCATGAGCTTTTTGATGACCCGGATTGGGATGTTTATAAAGCGGTAGGCAAGCAGGAGCATGACAAGCTGAAGGCGTTAGCGCGGGACCAGCTCGGTACAGTCGGCAGCGGAAACCATTTCGTAGACCTGTTCGAAGAAGCGGATACTGGCCGTTTGTGGATTGCGAATCATTTTGGAAGCAGAGGATTCGGACATAAAACAGCGAGCGGGTTTATGAATCTGGCTGCCGGTAGGGAATTTCTCGCTAATGCCCCCGGTGAGAAGATGGACCAAGCGCCCGTGCTGCTTGATCTCGGTAGTGAGCTGGGCGATATGTATTACCGCGCAATGAAACTGGCGGGACGCTACGCCTATGCGGGACGGGACTATGTTATTCGGCAAGTGCTGGCCATTCTGGGGACGGATGCCGACCTTGAGGTGCATAACCATCATAACTATGCCTGGAAAGAGAAGCATGACGGCAAGGAGGTCATGGTTGTCCGTAAAGGGGCGACTCCCTCTGCGCCAGGCCAAGTTGGTTTTATCGGTGGCAGCATGGGAGATATCTCCGTCATCGTAAAAGGGAAGGACAGCGAAGAAAACCGGGATGCTTACTACAGCACCGTTCATGGAGCGGGCCGTATCATGAGCCGTACCCAGGCGGCAGGCAAGATGAATTGGAAAACCCGCACCAGAAGCGGCGGTCAAATCAGCACAGAGCAGATGATGGAAGCCGTTCGGACTTTCGGTGTGGAACTACGCGGCGCAGGTACGGATGAGAGCCCGTTTGTTTACCGGAAGCTTCAGGAAGTGCTTGATGCGCATGCGGAAACAGTCGAGGTACTGCACGTGTTGAAGCCCATCGGCGTTTGCATGGCCGGCGCGGATGAATTTGATCCGTATAAGGATTAAGGCGGGTAACTGATATCTTGTAGTAATCGGGGTGATTACGTGATTATTTATAAGGACAATCGCATCACACCCGGCCTGTAAGGGAGGACACAGATTCCCTTGGCTCCCTTGCAGGCTGGGTTTATCCCAAGGGGTGTGATGGAATGAAAAGTAAAGGCAGAAATCGTTCTCGGGCCTATTACCGACATCATCGTAAAAGGGTGATTCAGCGGAAGAGCAGGCTTGCGAAACAATTCGGCTGGCATGAGAAGTGTAGAGGAGCGTTTGCTAAGGGTAAGATTCATTGCTCGTGTTCGTACTGCAGGAAGAAGACGAGCGAACTAGGGTTGCCTAAGTCTGAACGGGTAAGGCTGGAACGAATGGACGAAGAATAGAGCATTAATAAGGAAAATGGCCTTAGCACTTCATAGTCTAAGGCCATTTCTCTATGTAAGGACTAGTAGTTTTTTCGAATTCTGTTCATAGTAACGAAGGAAGCAACGTTAGAACCGATTAATATTCCAGCAACGAGTAATTTATATACTTGAAACGGGAACTGAAAAATGATGTCAGAAAAAATCAATAAACTTATCATCATCGATACGTACGAAAATGACAGCCTTGAAGATAGGCCCTTAATGACATCAGACCGTTCATCCGTCCCCTCTTCCTTATAAAATTTCTTATCGTAGTAATAGTTATAAGAAACAACGACAAGGGCGATGGACCATACTACTAATTCTAACCACTTCACTCAGACTCCTCCTCTTCATATCCTTCATATTCTTCAAATTGGAATGCTTCCGTAATCTCAACTTGAAATAATTTGGCGATTTTGAATGCTAGGATCAAGGATGGGTTGTATTTGTTCGCCTCGATAGAGGCGATCGTCTGTCTGCTTACACCTAAACGGTCGGCCACTTCCTGTTGGGACCATTTTCTTGATGCCCTTAAGAGGTATACGTTGTTTTGAAGCTCACCATTGATCTCCATTTTTCTCCTCCTCAATGTCATTGTAATAAATATCATTCAATTTGTAAAGTATTTATAACATAATGTAATTTATTTTATTCAAAGCTTCTTGTGTTGAAGATCTGAAGGGGGTATTATGAAAATGTACTTCTATTTTTAGGAAGAGGTTAAAACAATGGAAGCGTCTGAATTAAAAGAGAAATTATCTAACCTTTCTATATGGAAAAAGAACGGACAGCGGGCCCCGCATAAGCCTTTGTTAATTCTTCTGGGACTGGCCCAATTGCAGCAAAATAAAACGATTTTACCGTATGAACTTGTCCGGGATCAATTAAAAAGGTTGCTTATTGAATTTGGGCCACCCAGGAAATCATATCACCCTGAGGAGCCTTTTGTTCGGCTAACAACGGATGGGATTTGGAGATTAACTGATTTAATTGATAAAAGGAACTTTTCGGATAAACAGCTTTTAGAGAGAAACGTAGAGGGAGGGTTTAGCGGAGAGGTGCTTTCACTCCTTCAGAACAATGAATTTCTAATCCAAGAACTAGCTGAACTGCTATTGAATGAACATTTCCCAGAAACGATCCATCAAGACATTCTTGATGAAATCGGACTTGATTTTTCTACACGAAAGAAGCGGAAGCGTGACCCGGGTTTTAGAGACAGGATTTTAAAAGCTTACGAATACAGCTGCGCGGTTTGCGGATTCAATGTCAGACTGGGGCATAATTTAGTAGCCATTGATGCGGCACACATACAGTGGCATCAAGCCGGTGGGCCGGATACGGAGGGAAATGGAATAGCGCTATGCTCCTTGCATCACAAATTGTTTGATCGTGGTGTATTTACGATAACTGGGGAGCGGGATTTACTTGTGACTGAACAGGCTTACGGAACACAAGGCTTTGAGGAATGGCTTATGCGCTTTCACGGAAAAAAAGTGCGTTCTCCAATAAACCCAACTTATACACCGAAAGAAAGTTTTATCAACTGGCATGTAAGGGAGGTATTCAGGGGACCGGCTAGATATCGTATTGTATAAGTAGAATATCCGGTGTGCAGCTTTGCATATTATTGGGGGAAGGGAGATTTACTCCATGACTAATATAAGCAGGGAAGAACTAATGAAGGTCTTCAAGAAAGTAAAAGCATCTGTTCGCCAAAAAGCAAAAGAAGCGGGAGCACCATTATATTATATGCACAATGGCCAATATGTTAGAGAAGATCCAAGTGGAGAAATAATTGTACTGGATAGGGATTCTAGTATAATAGACCCTAACTACAAAAAGTAGTGGTTTGCAGAAGCAGAAAAGTTACAAATAGATAAATTAAGGTGCCCAGGAGGGCACCTTCAGCCTGTTGAAAAACTTCAACAGGCTTTTTTACATCCATGTCCTTCAATAAATTACCGCGTTAATATGGTATAATATAGTTATACTCTTTTAGGCGGTGGCGTCATGCTTCGTTCGAATCCGAATATTCAAAATCAGTACGAACTAGTTTGTATTGAGGATCTCGTTCTCCCCCATCATCCCTTACGCAAGATACAAAAGCACATCGACTTCTCCTTTATTTTAGATCTCGTCCGTCCTTACTACTGTGAAGATAACGGTCGCCCTTCAACGGATCCCATTATGCTGTTCAAAATGCTCTTCATTGGTTACCTCTACGGAGTCCGCTCGGAACGCCAATTAGAACAAGAGGTTTATTCCAATACCGCTTACCGCTGGTTCCTCGGCCTTGGGTTAACGGACCGAGTTCCGGATCATAGCACACTGAGCTATTTCCGGGAACGGCTCAAAGAAGGAGATGTCGTACAACAGATTTTCGACCAAATTGTACTGCTCGCCATCAAACACCGTCTGGTTGCCGGGCGGGTGCTGGTGACGGACTCCACCCATTTGAAAGCCAATGCCAACAAACAGAAGTTTGTTAAAGAAGAAGTCACCAAGAGCACAAAGGCTTATATGGATGAACTGGACGAAGCGATTCGGGCGGATCGCGAAGCTCACGGAAAAAAGCCTTAAAGCCTCGAAAGGAGGTGGGAAAAGCCAAAGAGACCAAAGTGAGCACCACCGACCCGGAAAGTGGGTACATGGTACGGGATGGGAAACCGGAAGGGTTCTTCTATTTAGACCATCGAACCGTCGACCATAAGCACAACATCATTACCGACGTCCATGTCACACCTGGAAATGTGCATGACTCCGTGCCTTACGTTGAACGGTTGGAGTACGTGGTCAAGAAGTTTGGTTTTGAATCCACCTTAGAAGCTGTGGCTCTGGATGCCGGATATTTCACGTCGTATATCTGCAAGAAGCTGAAAGAAAAGAAGGTTTACGCGGTCATCGGCGGTAGAGCTTACACCCCCGTCAAAGGGTTAATTGCCAAGTGGCGCTTCAAGTATGATCCGGAGAAAAATGTATACGTGTGCCCACAGAAACATGAATTACAATACTGCACGACGGATCGTGAAGGATATCGGCAGTACAAGTCTGATCCAAATCATTGTTCGAGCTGCCCGTTATTGGCGGAGTGCACTCGCTCGAAAAATAAACAAAAAGTCTTGACCCGGCATGTGTGGCAGGATAGCAAGGAATGGGTCAAGCAAAACGGAAGAAGCAAATCCGGTAAATACCTATACCGCTTGAGATATCAAACGATAGAGCGAAGCTTCGCGGACGCCAAAGAGCTCCATGGGCTTCGCTATTGTCGGTTCCGCGGCAAGAAGAAAGTCCAGCAGCAAGCGCTCATGACAGCGATATGTCAGAACGTAAAAAAGATCGCCAATCTCCTGGCTAAGAGGGCCGGGTAATGGGCGATCTACTACTTTTGTGGGCATGTTTACCGCCGATAACAGAAAAAGCCCCAAAAAACGGGGCTTTGCCAACAATCTGAAGGTGCCCAGGAGGGCACCTTTTTCATACAATTGCTTAGCCATTTGCATAATCAATAAATTTTACATTTTTGACTGCATATTCCAATGCCATACTTATGATTTTGTTTCGAGAAGGATTACTCTTGCGGGCTGAACTCATCCAGTTGCTCCTGCAAGACCTTTTCTATACGTATTGACATCATTACAGTCTTGTCTTCTCTTGGGGCTATGATGATCTCGTCATTGCTCATGTAAATCACCTCACGTATCAGTATAGAAAGAAGTTAGGGGTTAAAACTCTGGTTTGTTGGAGAAATATCAGATACCTGCTGAGTATTTATTGGGTATGGTTATATTTTGTGTAAAGCTTGTCCTCTACTCGGATTAATCGTATAGACAGAGCGTCGAGTTTATCTTGTATATTGTGGAGTTGCCTAGAAAGTGCTTGGTTAGACTCGACAACTTGTTGCAACGCATAAGTCACATCGGAAGTGTTTATTAACATATCTTGCGTTACTACATTGAATTCGTCTGTTAACTTAAAAATTGCCTCATCCAGACCTTTTGGTGCTTGCGTCCTTATTTTTGAGAAAAGTTCTAGTATTTTCTCATCCGAGTGAAGCCTTTTATAAATTTCCTCTAAATTATCAATAACACAAAGATCTCTCTTGGTGTACTTGTACCTGCTTCCTTTCTTTTCAGGCTGGATCCAGCCTAAATCGATTGCAAGCTGAATCCGTCGATGGACCGTCGAATCAGATAACCGCAAATTCCGTGCTATTTCTGCAACGCTGAACTCTTGTTTCACATTATCAACTCCTAACTCCTATTTTTGATTGCGATCCCGTTTTTAAATGGAACAGGAAAAAACCATTGAACAAAAAAAGAGTAGAAAACTCCTATGAGAAGTTTTCTACTCAAGCTCTCGTGGCGAGAGAATTTATTATAATTAATCGAGAATTTTAGACAGACTGCGCCCATAAATGGGGGTAATTTACGACATTAGAATTGCTCCTGCCGCATGGCTGGAACTAAATGAATGGTAAATACAAGGTATAACTTTATTATAAACATCAATTTTTAAGTGTCAAGTGATAGAAACCTATGTCTGTATTTAAGCGCATACGTTCGCATCGTTAGGCGATAATACCCAACTGTGGAACGAATAGGTTTTACATTAGCAATTGTTGATCGAAGTGATTCGCTTTCGTGCCTGTACCCTGGTCTTGAACGTACTAGGTAGATCAATTCAATTTTTTGATCACGTTGTGAAACATACAATGCATACATTTTCATAACAATTTCCTTTGCGGGGCAGGTTGCATCTTACTTTGAGTTCTGAAGTCGAATCTGAAAATCATGTGAGGCGTATAGGTTGCCACGGTCTGAATGATGAAAATCTTGTCGCCAGGTCGCGACCAGTTGTACGTCCGGTCCAGAACCTGAATCACCAACTCTTTCATCATTCGTTCAGTCATGTGAAACCTCACTTTTTTTACGGTTGTATAGGTCCATATCACGCGCCTAATACATTGCCTAGCAAGGTAAGATAAATCAATTCTTATTCTATTGCTAGAGGTGAGATAGGGTAGTGTTTGGGGAAATGGTTGGTGAGAAATTCGGTGAGAACTTCAGTGAGAACCGTGGTGAGTGTCTCACTGAAGTTCTCACCGAGATTCTCACTGAAGTTCTCACTAAATTAATACCTGAAAAACCCTTGATAAATAAGGGTTTTTCAGCTTTTCAGAACAGTGAGAAAAATATGCGCTTTGGAGGGGTGAATAAATTAGTACAAAATCAAGAGGAAAGATTAAGAAAAATATATACCTTTTTTCTTTTTGAAGTGGTGAATTTAGGAGTTCTTTTTTTGAGTACATTCTTATATAGGGTCACCCAAAGGTCACTTTAAGACACCCAGAGGTGACCTTATCTTATGCTAATTGTAGGACCAAACGTTATAGGATGAGGCAATATTTGTGTTTGGCTTGAGATTTTATACGAATCTGCCCATTAGTAATATAGATATAGAGTGACTTTATGACACCCAAAGGTCACTTTAAGACACCCAGAGGTGACCTTATCTTATGGCTCATTGTAGGGCCAAACGTTATAAGATGAGGCAATATTTGTGTTTGGCTTGAGATTTTATATGAATCTGCCCATTAGTAATATAGATATAGGGTGACTTAATGACACCCAAAGGTCACTTTAAGACACCCAGAGGTGACCTTATCTTATGGCTAATTGTAGGACCAAACGTTATAGGATGAGGCAATATTCGCGTTTGGCTTGAAATTATATACGAATCTGCCCATTAGTAATATAGATATAGAGTGACTTAATGACACCCAAAGGTCACTTTAAGACACCCAGGGGTGACCTTATCTTATGACTAATTATAGGACCAAACGCTATAGGATGAGGCAATATTCGCGTTTGGCTTAAGATTTATACGAATCTGCCCATTAGAATATGATTATGGAGTGACTTAATGTCTTTGGAGGACTAGATAGCATTTGATAAGATAGGTTTATATAGATCAAGTTTTGATATTTGTGTATGGTGAGGCTAATAAATTGATGTGGGTATTATGAGAGTGTATTTTTCCATCATTCCTTACCTAGAGAAGGGTAGCTGAGACGAAAGTAATGATGTATAATGTAATAAAATGAAGCAAATGAGGTGTGATATTGAAGTACTTTGTTGTGTTGTCTTATCTAATAGCTATTGTTACAGCAAATGTTGTAACCGCGGGAACTAATCCTTTTATTTTTGGGTATTTTGTTATACCAGCAGGGACGTTTATCATTGGAGCAACTTTCATCTTAAGGGATTTTGTGCAATATTACTTAGGAAGGAAGCAAACATATTTAATTATTTTAGTTGCTATGGGTTTATCCGCTTTAACCTCGTTTATACTGGGGGATACACTGTGGATTGTTTTTGCTTCAATTCTTACATTTGCTGTTTCTGAAACTACGGATACAGAGATCTATACACGACTGAAATTGCCACTTTCACTCAGAGTAGCCTATAGTGGAATAGTTGGTGGTATATTGGATAGTGTTATTTTTGTAATTATAGGATTGTCCCCTTTAGGGGCGAATTTCTTGCCATGGAGCGCTGTAGCATATGCTATTATTGGCCAAATATTAGTCAAGACGTTTATTCAAATGTTCGCGGCAGTTATTGTGAAGGTCTTATCAAGTAAAATAAAAATGATTAATAACTAAAAGATAACCAAAAACGTTGGGGCCAAGTTGGCCCCTTTTCTATTACTAATTATTTCGACTATAATCCTAGTAAAAACTATGTTAGTATTTTTTTATTGATGACAAAACTAAAGGTGAAAACACAATGGGTAAACGTATTCTAGTTGTTACTTCATGTACAGGTGAGAAGTTACATAAGCCTGAGAATCAACTAACAATAGATGATTTTATGGATTCATCCCGTCTTCGGGAAAGAGAATTCGAACTTTTGAAGTTTTGTGAAAAAGCGGGCAAGATGTATACCGGAAAGCAACATAAGTTTCTAATGGATGGTATTGACTATTACCGAAATAATGGTGGTCATATAGAACTTGATATCATCTCTGCGGGTTACGGTTTGATTAATGAAAATGATGAAATAGTTCCATATGAAGTGACCTTTAACACTATGGATTCTACTACTATTAAACAGTGGTCGAGAAAACAAGGAATAACCACTAAGTTACAGGAAAGAATAAAGCAATTTGATTTGGTCTTTTTCCTACTGGGAGATAAATATCTCCAGTCAGTCGAGTGGCCATTGAATATTGATGATCATCAAAAGTTCATCTTCTTTGCTGGAGATTCAAGTAAATCTAAAGTATTGGTTGAAGATAACTACTATTTAATGTCAATTGGTGAACGAGAGGCAAAGAAATTTAGATGTGGATTAATAGGCATTAAAGGTTATCTCTTTGCTCAACTATTAGTCCAGATAAGTGATGAAAAAGAACTGTTATGGGAAAGGATAGCAAAGAAACCTGAATTGGTAAGAGATTTAATTCTAAGTCCTTATACAGCTGCCACGATGCAATTAGAACTTTTTCAGGAATTGAAAAATGAAGAACCCTTACTGAAGTTTTATACCGAATTGTATTATGTTGCACCAGAGTTGGTTGCTAAGAATTATAAGGCTGAGTTTAGATTTTTTATGCCGGAAAATGATGATCGTGTGGATCCCAACTTTGATTTCTTAACCGACCACTCAGATAAAAATAGAAACCCTCTCATTAATGATGTTTACGCTCATGAAATATATGGATCCCCTCAATATGATGGGATTCTGATTTCAAAAGTAAATATAGATGCCGCGACTCAGCAAAAGAGGGAACTAATCAAAAAACATGGGATAAGGGATTTTTTGCGACTTCCTTCTGACTACCCAATAATGGGTGATTGTGGTGCATTTAGCTATATTACTAATGAAGAACCGCCATATTCGACGGAAGAGATTATTCAATATTATGAGGACTTAGGGTTTGACTACGGAGTATCCATCGACCATCTTATAGTAGGTCCTTTCAAGAGTAATGAGGAAACACGAAATAAAAGGTTCTATTTAACTTTAGAAAAGGCTAAAGAATTTATTAATGTTTATCGTGAACGAGAGCGTAGTTTCCAACCAATTGGAGTTGCCCAGGGTTGGAGTCCTGATTCATTCCGTGAGGCTGTTCAATATATGATCGATTTGGGTTATAATAGGGTTGCTCTCGGTGGTCTTGCAAGGGAGCAGTCAGACAAGATCTTTGAGATACTTAAAGAGATTGCGCCAATCATTCCTCACAAGGATTTTAAACTTCACTTGTTTGGAGTAGCCCGTGACATGAGGACGATGTATGCTTTTCATAAACTAGGTGTAACATCATTTGACTCAGCATCTCCATTAAGAAGAGCTTGGTTAGGTTCCGGACATAACTACCATACTATTGATGGGCAGCATTATTCTGCAATTCGTATACCAGAAGCAAAGGAAACTGCCGGTAGAGTAAAGAAGATGCTTCTTGAAGGTAAAGGAGAGTTTGAACAATATAAAATTCTTGAGCAAGAGGCGCTGCTGGCACTTAGGCGATTTAGTAAGAAACAAATCGGGGTTGAAGAGGCCCTTAATTCTATTCTAAAGTATGATGAGTTGCTAGGGGAAAAGCGGGAATCTCATGAACAATTATACAGAGAAGTTTTAGAAGAAAGGCCATGGGAGAAATGCAATTGCAAAATTTGTGCAGAGATTGGTATTGATGTTGTGGTGTTTAGGGGCAATAATCGAAATAGACGCAGGGGATTTCATAATACCCTTGCCTACTATGAACAAGTAAAAAAAATGCGCAACAAATTTATGAATTGATCAGTATACATTAAAGTTAACCCCAGTCTCTTGTCCTGGGGTTAATTTATTTAATTTCATGGGGTGAAGATATGTTGGTTTTGTCGGATTTGGAAAAGTTATATCGTGACAAGAGAAAGGTTTTTTACGGTGTATTTTCCCTTGGGGTTATTGGAAGTTGGGGGATTAAGTCACTTAATTCAAAACAAGTAACTGAAACAGTTATTGTTTGTTTTACTAAAATAATTGAAAGAGAACATAAGTTATACGAATTAATAGAACCTCAATTAGTATCGTGTATTCCCCACGGAGGATCAGAGGAACAATACGTGGTATTATTCATGGAAAAGGGAAACTATCTACCATTATTTATTGAACAAGTACTTCTATCTATAATTCCCTTCGAGCAGATTATAGATAAAAATACTAAATCAAGCAAAAACTCAACAAAGACCTTGAAAAGACATTCACTAGAGGAGACTATCTTAAGGGTTTTTAATAAGCATCATGAGCAAGAGGAATGGAGCAAGTTAGCAGATTGTCTTACTGAATATATAACTGAACTCATTAATAGATATCCAAGTCTGGGATACTTGCCGGTTGCTGAACGAATACGATATAGAGAAAAATATGTAGGTGATCAAAGTTTTGCTTGGGAAATGTATCTTAGATACTTTTATGATAAGTGGTTGACGGGGGTTTATTCCAATATAGCTATTCCCGATTTAAATAAAAATTATAGTAATAGCATTTGGGAAGGGAATTTCTTTGACCGAGGGAATCCACTTTGGAGCACATATTTAGGCGGTAATGCAAAGTTTAGTATTTCTCCAACTCAACGGTTGGAAATCTATTCTATTTGGAAACAACTTATTGATTGATTGTATTGGAAAATGATTGAACTAACAGTATATGGATAAACTAATAAGAGAGTCAATTATGACTCTCTTATTTTTTTTGTAAAAAAGAGTAGCTGGGAAAAACAATAATGTGCTATGATGAGACTATCACGTAAGATCACGTAGAGAAGAGGGTTGTGAATGCAATTTTACGTAGGGTGGTCCCATAGCGATGCTTTATTTTCTGATTATTACTCTGACTGTCCGACACTTGTAAGTGCTGTATCTGACAATCAGGGAACCCTCAAGAGATTTAAAAACAAACCAAATAAATTAATCATTGATTGTGGTTCAGTTTTCTATGTAAAACAACAAAAAAGACCTACGCTCAAACATGTATTTGAGATCCAAAGGTCATTAATAGATGAATGTCCAAATACATCTTCAATTAGGTTAGTACATTTTGACGAACCCATGTTCAATAAGACTTCCTTATCAGACCAATATTATGCTATGGAAAGAACGCTATATAACGCTTATGAATACTTAAAGGTTGTATCAGAGGAAAAACTACCGGTCAATGTTTCCACAATGGGGGTAATCCAGGGATTTGATAGAGCAAGTGTTCATTATTCTGCGAATGAATTAAAAAAAATGGGTTATCGTTTTTTCGGTATTGGCTCGTTATTGGCTAAGAACCAAAAACAACAAATAGAATTCATTAAGTACGCAATTGAAGCGGTGGGAGCTGAGAATTTACATGTTTTTGGTGTAACAGGTATTACACAAATGGCAGAAATGGTCAGAATGAGGGTTGCATCGTTTGATTCTACCCGGCCAACTATGGCAGCTGCATATTATCAGGTATTCTATAGCAATCCTTTCCGGACTTACGTAATCAGTGCCTCCCGTGCCAAACCACAATCCGATCGACTAGGAGAACCGCTCTATTGTGAATGTCCTGTTTGTAAAGAAAACCCACAGGATATGTTTATTCCTTCGCCGCGGCCATACATGCGACTAAGATCTATTCATAACTATTATCACTTGGTGAAAACAATAGAAAAGATGAAAGTAGGTACAGAAAGGGAGGAGGTAGTTTAGATGTTATTCCAAATGTGTTATGGTCCCGAGATTCGTACAATCTATGAATGTATACAGAAAGGTGAAGCAAACAATATCAGGGATTTAAAAGATAAGATGCAATATCAGGATGATGGTGATATATCCTCCTTAATTGAGAGCACAATAGTATTTCTCAAAGATCTAGAGTTTATTGAGCAAAGAGAACATAGTTATCATCCCATGGTTCCTAATTGGAGCACATTACACGCTCTATTGAAATTTAGAGAGTTAGCGAAGGTTTCAGAGGCCAATTCCTTAAATTATATATTCGCAAGTATATATGAGGAATTTTTCGTGAAACCGAACAAATTGTTTATTTCAAATATTCACTATCATGTGAACTCAAGTTTTCCTAAGACAATGGTTGGTCATGAAAAAATAAATGCTTGGAAACGTATTATGGAGTACTTTGGGATTGGCAGGCGAGCCTATGCAGGGTTCTATGCATTACCTCAAATCGAGTTAATTATAGAGATCATTAGAAAAATTGGTCCATGGGAGGGTGGTTTACACCCATACTGTGAGCAATTTATTGATCCTATACTGCCGTGTATGACGAAGGATGGAAAAGTTTTTAATGGCCTATTGTTTGGGTTAGTTGCATTAAGTGAAAGAGGACATATTAAAGTCGAGATGAAACAAGACCTTCCCTTTATGTCTTATGGCCCAAATTATGAATGGAACTGGATAAGAATTGGAGAGGATGTCAATCTATGATTCCTTGCCTAAATAAAGAATCACTTAAGCTTTTGGTCGGTACAGCTGATGAAAGATATTCTTACTCATCCGAGTATTTCAACGAGACTCATTTTCCACAAGTGATGCATAAATATCAAGGTAATAATCTTATCGCAGAAGTGACTGAACTGGAGTTGTTGGATGACCTATCAAATGTTGATACTGCTGGAAATAGGGTTTATCTTGTATTTGGCTCTACAGGTTCTGGAAAATCAGAATTGTTATGTTGGATTAGAGACCAATGGATAAAAAGAGTACAAGATCGTCCTGTCGTTCGAATTTCTAGGACTGAATTAAATCCACAAGTATTAATTAAGAAATGCTATGAGACATTTAATATACCAATACGAACTGAAATTGATGAAAACCGTTGGGAACTTCTGCAGAAAAAGCCTGTAACGTTAATTAATCAGATGGTATGGTCGACACTTTCAGATATTTTGGATTCGGATGAAGAAATCATACCTGCAGCTCTTTTATTAAGACATCACATAGAAAGGAATATTTTGGAATTTACTAAGCAGGTTGAAAATGGAAAGATAACAACTCCTCTTGAGGTGCTATATCCAGCACAGTTTGAAGAATTACTTGCAAATACAACGATTACATTGAACCTGGATTATGAGGGCGTTCGGCAAGCGCTATCACGTAAGTTGGATCAATATTTGTTTGAAGGATGGGACATGGGGTCACTTTTTAGACATTTGTCTAAGGAATTGGTCAAAAGGAATATCCGACCGTTGTTATTAATTGATGATTTGGTGCAATCAGTGAACATATATGCCAACGACTTGTTAGATCAGTTAATAACCCTTGAAGAGGGGAATTGGGATGTAGTCATAGGACTTACACCAGGTTCGATACAGGACTCAAAACGAGGAGTCGAAATAACGAAAAGAATTCAGACTCTTGATACGATAGATGACCGTGTTAAGAAGTTGTGGCTCTCAGACGAAACCGGAAAGGTATTCTACAATCTGGGTCGTGAACAATCGGTTCCTTATATGAGAAAGTACTTATCTCAATTAAAAGCGAGTCAGGGGTTTGATTGTTCAATGGCTTGTGCTCATTTCACAGATTGTAAAAGTCAGATAATAACGAATAATGTATCTGTAGATGAAAACGAGATTGTTCTCCATCCCTTTAATGAATCCATGATTCGTAGAATATATGATGCAATTCCAATCGGGAAAGGTAAACTCAGATACATAATTCTATACTCAAAGGAGATTGTTCGTTTTTTTCAAAAGGGAGATCGGAAAAAAATATCGAGGATTATTCCTTATATTGCCAGAGAGGCCTTTGCTGAACATCCTGATGTATTTCTAAAGACCATAGCGGAATGGATGGCACCTGAAGAAGATGATTCTGTTGTATTACCGCGATCATTATTGAAAAATTTTGGGTATCAATTACCAGACCAAACTGTTCGATTGCATTCTTTAGGAGGTACATTTGCAACAGAAATAGATTATAAAACGATTGATAAACAGCCACAGACGCTAAGTATAGACCATCTAGTAATCCGTGATTGGGTAGAAGGGAAAAAGACAAATATCGAATTATTAGAACCAGTTAGATTAGGTGTTGCGAGTTTACTACATGATGTAACAAAAGCAACAAATATGTTAAGACCTTTTACTCCAAGGTCAAGTTCTGTGATACAAAGGAAGGAAGTTGTTAAAGGGGCGAGATACCCCATATCATTTCAAGCAAACTCTTCACTTTATGGGCATATTACTGTCAGGAGAAGTTTAGCGGCGCTTGAAGTATCGAATCTACATCATGCAAAACCATCTGAACGTGCGAGATTTTTTAATAGAATTTCGAATGATTGGGATACAGCTTCATGGGTATATCAAAGTGACCTTTTACATCATGAGTGGGAGAGTAAACTTGAAGAAGTATTAGGAATCAGCCTTAATGAATTTGCATATAATTTGAAGTGCTGGGTTGAAGAATGGGTCTTATTAAGTAAATCGGATTGGGCCAATATAAAGGACTCTCCCTTTTCAAAAGAATTGAGGGATATTACCGAACAACTTTTTCAAGATTGGTATTTGTTACGGGATAATATGATTGATCCTATAAAACCGAAATATTTCGATTTCGAACAGTGGTTAAACAACATAACCCCAAGCAAATCGTTAGAACAATATCAAATAGGTACACAGATACCCTTAAGTTTATTCTTGTTAAAACTGAAAGATGAGTTTAATGAGTACAAATCGGAATTCTCAGTACAACTTAGAGAAAAATTACTAGAAACAATCGGGTTAACCCGATATTTACATTCATTGGAAGACCCGACAAAGAAACAATATGCCATTACTCTTGATTTACTTAGGGAAAAACATACTTTAGATTTTATAGATTACAAGACGTTCCATACTGTAAATCAAAAGATGGTACAAAGTGGAGTTTATGAAGATTTTAAGTTTGTTCAAAAAAGGGAAAAAGTACTCCTAGAGTGGTCGAATAGGGTAAATAGTTTCAGAGGACAATTGTGCAAACTAATGTCTGATATTGAAGATTCAAGTGAGTGGAAAGCTATTGAAGATTCTAGTTTAATAACAGAAATGAGTGAAGATCAAGTTGTTCAATTGTCTGAAGATATGATCCGTTTGATCCAGACTCTAACAATGACACCTCGTGGTGTAGTGAGGGAAATCTTAATATCTAAGGTAATTACACCAACAACTATTGGCGTTCAGAAGCAATGGAGGAAAGTGCGGTGGATTGTTGAGCAGTTATTAAGTTACAAGTTTCCTGATTCGAATTATATACATGACCTACAAGCTTGGGATGGTATTGACTTCCACAAAGTTATGGTTGAATTAGTCCAAATAAATAAAAGGGCAACCGAGATATCAAATATTGTTTCAAGAATGTGTGAAGATATGGGTTGGTATGATATTGAAGATCTTCAGGGAGCAATTACCCGTATCAACAATTCAACTGACCTTCGTCCAGCTATAAGGAGACAATTAATTCAACTATTAGAGAATGGCTACAGTAATCTCCCACTTGTACAATGGAAGAATTTAATCGAGGAAATGAAGGGGAGGTTTCCAAAAGTATTTGAAGTTGTGGATATTAAGTTAGTAGCCGGTAAGGATCTGTAATAATGTTGCTGCTTAAAGGTAATATCCAATTGTCGGTGAGAATTCCTGTCCAAGGGTCGTCATATAATTGACAGTATAACAAAAAAAGGTGCTTCCGGTTCGTCTGTGCCAATATGTTAAACAATTAGAAGCGGCATTAAGTTAATGATCAAAACCGGGAACAAACAATCATAATTGTAAACTTTACGTGGACCCCCAGTTGAACTGGGGGTTTTCTTATGCATCAAGAGGGGGAAGTCGGTTCAACGACTTCCTCCTTCTACTTATGTAGGGTTTACTGTTGTAAAATGGTGGTAAACAAAGTATTTTGTTGAAAGCATTAAGCGTATTTGATACGTTTATCCTATATAAACAGGAAGAATGGCTTGGTTATAGAAGTATACAGAAAGCAGTCTGTGAATAAAGTAGAGAAATTATTAAAGACCGAATACAGGTAACTGGAGGAACCAACGTGGGAAAAATATATATTGGTTCATTCGTTAAATCGAAATCGGATGGTAAAGGAGTTGGAAAACTGACTTCAATCTCCGACAATACAAAATCCGTTGAAGTCACTTACTTCCATTCGATACATGAGCAAGAGAAGGTTTCTTATCCCATGTCTGATATCTCGGAAGTTATTCTTCAACATCAAACCCGTTGTTATTATTATATCGAAGAAAATGACCAGTGGGTGATGGGAAGAGCACTTCGTTTGGTAGACCAAGAGTATGAAGTTGACTTTCCAGATCGGTACTCGATGTATATTGCGCCTAAGGATTTATTCGTACGTTGTGATGAGTCTTTGCCTAATCCGACAGACGTTTTGTCTATATTGGGACAAGAGACAGCATATTTTCATATTCGTCGAGCTGTCTTTTTGAAAACGTTAATGGAGCAACGTGCCGCGGCGAAAGGTATGACAGGCTTAATCTCCTCCAATATCACTCTGATGGCCCATCAAGTTGAAGTGATTCGGCGTGTTTTAGAAGATCCTGTGCCACGGTATCTTCTTGCCGATGAAGTAGGACTTGGGAAAACAGTAGAAGCAGGGGTCATACTTAGACAGATGTTATTGGATGAAGGAGAAAGAAATGCTCTTATACTAGTTCCGGCTTTCTTACTAGCACAGTGGAGGGAGGAATTGGACCATCGATGCCAGGTTTGGCAATTTCCCGGACGCGTACACTTTGCAGCTGTGGAAACTTTTGAAGTGGATCGTTACTTTTTCCCGGATATCGTGATTATAGACGAGGCCCACGAGGTATCTAAGTTGGCTTTTTCAAAGGACCCGGCAGCCATAAATCGTTATGAGAGCATCAAAAAAATTTGTCACCGTGCACATGCCTTGTTGCTTCTTTCAGCAACTCCGGTCCTAAACAACGAACACGAATTTTTATCCATGTTACATCTTCTCGACCCCGACAATTACAAACTGAATAAGTTGACTGACTTCCAGAAGAAAGTTATGTTTCGACAAGATGTCGGCAAAAGTTTGCTGACATTTCGTGAAGACACGAAACCCTTTTTACTTAAACGAGGTATTGCGAATTTGCGCACCTTGTTTGAAAATGACCCGATATTGGATCGGATGCTTGTCCAATTAGAAGACGGTCTGAATCAGTTCAGTGAGGATGAAAGACGCAGTCTTATTCGGCGAATTCGAGTACATATTTCTGAAACCTACCGACTTCACCGTCGCATGCTACGAAACCGGAGAGAAAGTGTAGGGGATTTACTCAAACACACTCGGGGCGAGCATGAAATCGTGGAACAATCTGATATTGATGAACGTACTGAAATCCTTCATCAAGTATTAGATGAGTACCGGTATGAGGCTTGGGCATCCGAAAGAGATTTATGGGAAGAGGAAACAACAACTTCCTCCACTTTGTTTCAAATTTGGTTACTCTTCTTGGAAACGGCGGGAAGTGATGAAAAACTTTTCTGTGAAATTGTTCGATCACGTCTTAATCAAAAAGTCACACTGCGATTAGAGAGAGTGATTTCAAAAAAACTTCTCGATTCCCTAACCTCAGGACATTTCCGCGGTGAGAAAGACCTTCTTGAGCGCATGTTGAAAGTGTTCGAAGAACAAAGTGAATTTGGAGACAAAATTCAATTGTTAATTTCAATTATGAAACATCTTCAACATAAAGCAAATCGTGAGGGAGAACCTCCTCAGAAGATCGTCATCTTTACCCAGTATACGCAAGTGTGCACGGACATAGTGAATGGACTTCACGAAGCATTCGGTGAAGGTGTAGTAGGCGCATATCATGCAGGTTTGGATCAAGAAGACATTGAGAAAGTCACTGATGCTTTTCGTAATGACTCAAAGATGCAAGTATTGGTCTGTGATAGCACAGGGGAGATCGGTCGAAATTTTCAATTTGCAGACCATATGATTCACTATGATTTGCCCTTGTCACCTAATCGACTGGAGCAGCGAATTGGCCGATTGGATCGTTTGGGACGTGTAAGACCGTTCCGTATGACAGTTTTGACAGGCCCGGATTCAAAGGTCAATTATCAATACGCATGGTATCATTTATTAAAAAATGGGTTGGGAATTTTCCAAACGTCGATTTCGTCACTGCAATTCTTCGTTGACCAACATATGCCGCTAATTCTGCGGAATTTATATATCCATGGTCTACCTAGGCTAGAAACGAACACCTTGGAAATCTGCGCGGCGATCGAGCAAGAAAAAATTAAAATTGCGGAACAACAAATCATTGACGAAATAGATGCTCGTGAAAATCAAGCAACCACTTTTTTCGAAGAGTTAGTCCGATACGAAAGTCATCCTCTAAAAATTCAAACCTCGGTAGAACCGTGGATCATTGGAGCATTGAATTTTTTGCCGCAAAGAGGGATTCACGATGGCCAAATTCTGTACAAAGCTACAGAACGGACTTTAGTCCCAACACTTCATCTGAAGGCGTTACATAAACAAATGGACATGCCCGGTTGTTACGATCGAGAAAAATCTGTTCAACTTAAAGAAACTAAGATGTACCGGATCGGTGAACCTTTCTTTGATATACTCAGCGATTACTTACGTTGGGATGATCGAGGACAGACCTATGCTATCTGGCGTCGTGTTCCTAATTGGGAAAAAGGAACTGAAGATTGGCTCGGATTTTGCCTTCACTATATCATCGAAGGCGATACCACCCCATTAAAGCAACTTCTGGCTAGACGTGGAGAATTGAATAAAGTGAAGGCATTCCGGCGAATACTCGATAAATTTTTTGAACCGACCTATATCACGGTTTATATGGACTTCCGCGGTCAACCCGCTAGCATCGAATATATCAATCTCATGGAAGCACCTTTTCTTGATGTAGAAGATGGTGGAAACGACACCAATATTACAAAAGAGAGACTGAATGTCATTCGAGACACTTTTGCTTCCAAAACGTGGCGAAGGCTATGCAATAATTGCGAAGGAAAAGCCAATGAAAAACTCTTCACGGAACTTTCTTTTCAGGAATTGTGCGCTTCCAATGCGGAGCGTGCCCGAGTTCATTTTAAATACATGAAAACCCAGATGGAGTTGCGTAACAGTTACGAGAGCAAATGGGGAAAACAAGAAACATTTGACGAGGAACTGTATTCGGCCATAATCGATGGAATTGAAAAACCAAACGTACACCTGGATTCGGCTGGTTTCATGGTCCTTTCAGCAAAAATGCTGAAAAAACAGAAACAAAGGGGAGGGAATGGGGTTGAACGAATGGGATGAGTTAAAAGATTGGTTGGAGCAAGGTGATTTCAACTACCTCCCCCCATTTGAAAATCCATTCTTCCTACGTTTCGCAGTAGCGGTCTCAAATGGTGTAAGCGGCAGAGATCTTGCTGCACTCGTGAGGGGAATCCTTAGGGCAGAATCAGAGAGAAGTGGTGGACAACGAATCCTCTTAAAGGTGCCTAAACAACAGTCTTGGCCTACTTTAGCGATGTACCAGGAGGCAGGGGTTGTTGCTCTCGAGGAGAATGAAAATACATTCCTCGTGTATGCAGAACCCTGGGCACCCAATTGGTTGAATTTCAAATCTGGTGAGGAACCAGACAAACCCTTATACGGTCTTGTGAAGCGGAGTCACCTGAAAGAAGTCCAAGGTGACCCGTTTTTGCCTGAAGTGGGCCGACATTCTTATCGTTGTGGCGCACAACGAGATGCCGTACGTTCCCTTCTGACCGCACCTGAGGATGCAACTGTACTCATCAACCTGCCAACCGGTACAGGAAAGAGCCTTTGTGGGCAGTTACCTGCACTCATGATGTCGAAGCAAGAAGGGGTCACTGTCGTTATTGTGCCAACAGTGGCATTAGCATTAGACCAGGAAAGAGCACTCCAGCCTTTGGTTGATCATCCGATGGCGTATTTCTCGAGTTCCTCACGTCAAATGGAAAATGAAATCATAAAAGAAAAAATTATGGATGGATCGCAGCGAATTGTATTTACATCACCGGAAAGTGTTCTACAGTCCTTAAATTTTCCTATTCAAATTGCGGCACAACGCGGTTTCTTAAAAATGCTTGTCATTGATGAGGCACATACGGTGGATGGATGGGGGGAAAACTTCCGTCCAGCTTTCCAAGAGTTGTCCGGTTGGCGTAGAATGATCCTTCGAAAATCTGCCATCCCATTTCGGACAGTCTTACTATCTGCTACCGTTACCGAATCTTGCTTAGGTACGTTGGAGAAGTTATTTGGGGGCCCCGGACCTTTCGATGCCTTTTCCGCTGTATCTCTTCGCCCCGAACCCTCATACTGGGTTGCAAAATGCGGTAATCAAAATGAAAAAACGTTGCGTCTCCTTGAAGCAGTTCATCATCTACCTAGACCACTGATTGTTTACACGACGGAGGTCGAGGATGCTATCGGTTTATGTGAAGTGTTAAGGAAAGTGGGTTACGATAGAGTTTGTACCTTTCACGGAGAAACGAAACAAGACAAGCGAGAATCTATTATCCTGGACTGGCAACATCGCCGTATTGATATGGTTGTCGCAACTTCAGCGTTTGGTCTTGGCGTCGATCAGGCCGAGGTTCGTGCGGTCATCCATGCTTGCGTTCCTGAGAGTATTGATCGGTTTTATCAGGAAGTGGGGCGAGGTGGACGTGATGGTCGGGCCTCGATGTCTTTATTGTTATACGATTACGACGATCGGGAACTAGCACGTCGAATGAGTGTCTCAAAACTAATTACTGTAGAAAAAGGCCGTCCTCGTTGGCAGCGAATGTTTTCGAATCGTGAATTAGTACCGGGACAACTCGATTTGTTCCGATTACCGGTATCCATATCACCAGGCATGGGCCTAGATCAGATTGATAGCAAAAACGACTATAACGAACAATGGCATCTCCGGACCCTTACTTTATTATGTCGCATGGGTGTTCTAGAGTTTGATTGGGAGCAAACAGGACAATTCGAGGAAGACAGCAACGAAAACTGGCGAATCGTGCGTATGCTCCGTCATGATCATCTTGAAGAATCCTTTTGGGAAGATGTTGACCATTTTCGTCTAGAGAGTAGACGTTCAAATCGGAGCGAATTTGATTTGATGGAACGAATGCTCAGTGGCGAAGAGTGTTTCTCCAAACTCTTTAAGGAAATCTACTCAATTCCTGCTCACCATGATCCAACCAGTAAGAGGCGGGAAGTCATTGTAGCAACTGCCTGCGGCGGCTGCCCCGCATGTCGCAAGGTTGGGCAACATCCCGGAATTCCGGCAATGAACTCCTATCCATTGCAGTGGGAACAGGAACATAAGATCACCAATTTACTCAAACGGTATTTGGATACTGTCCATAATCAACTGGTTCTTTTTCGCTCATCCAGTACAAGTAAAGAAGCACCATTACGTGAAAAACAATCAATGCTCCGTATGATTCGTTGGTTTGCAACTCAAGGTATTATGCATATCGCAGCATCGGGGAATTGGTTGAATTGGATTCAAGAGGATGAAACATTATCACGGCGATTTACCCTAATGACAAGTGATATTCGGGAGTATGCCGGAATCATGAGATTAAAGTGGAAAGTTCCAACAATCGTCATCCATGAGAAGTCCGAACATGATAGTGCGGTATTCCGGTGGATGCAAAAAAACGCTGAACCAGGGACTCCCGTTATTTTTTTGATTCCTGAGACAATGGAGCATCCCACACGTCCGGGTTATCTATTAAGTGACCTGATTGATATCCGCTCTTATCGATATGAGATATTTAAACAGGAGGTGGGCTTATGAGTTTATTGAAAAACCCCCAGGCATCACCAAGTCGGGTTTATGCCATATATCGTTTAACGCTACAATTTCCCGACCGACGAATTCATCCAGATACGTTACGGCGCCTCATTATGCCTCAGGCCTTTGCATCAACAGATCGGAATGAAACTGATTTTGTAGGGGATTCGCTTCGCGAACTGACCAATCTTGGACTCCTAGTTCAAGATAAAGACGGGATGCTTTCTATTAACACCGCTTTACCTCAAGAAGTCTTGCAAGCAACGAAAGTGGACGCGAGTTTACCACATCTAATTCGAGAATGGACACTTACTTCAGACCCCGCGTCAAATCAGAATGAAGATTTAGCCAAAACTATTGCGTGGTATATGACGCAGAATCCATATAGCGCTCCTGGAAACTGGAAGGCAGTGGAGGAAGCGCTCCTTCGTCAGTTGAAAACCAAAATGGATTGCTCAAGCGACGCAAGATATGGTCAGTTCGAAGACTGGATTCTATATTTTGGGCTTGCCAAACGGATTCTAAAACAATTAATTCCAGACCCTACGCAAGTCATCCGTTACTATTTACCACAATTGTTTTATGACAAGCGCACTCATAATGTTGAGGAGATCGTTAAGCGGTTGGCTAAACTTTGCCCCGTTTTGGAACAGGGGCGATACCGGGATTGGGTGAATCAGGAATTTGGCGTAGAATCTTCACTTCCAGAAGGTCACCTTTCGCAATCTAGTTCGCTTGCTTGGTTACGTTTACACGAGGAAAAGTACGTTCTTCTTGATAAAAAATCAGACGATGATGTATATATTTTTTCCGAATTTAAAAATACCTATCGCTATTCCGAGATTACGTGGCAGGCAGAGGAGGCTGTTCGATGAATCCACTAGTTTGCTGGAAACCGGAGCAAATTCATAAAGTCATGGATACGGATGCCTTACACATTCAGCGGCATATGTTTTTAGCCACCCACCATCCCATTAAAATGTATAAACAAACGGCTGGCATTAAGGTGCAGGGGAAAGGCTCTCCATACGACGAAACCTCGTTTCTACATGATTTTATGGCAAAGAAGGATTACGCCTTTGTTCCCATATTGGGGGAGTCGGGTACAGGTAAATCGCATTTAGTTCGCTGGTTACATGCTCAAATTGATCCAAAGAATCGGAGAGTATTGCTTATCCCCCGTCTTTCCAACTTAAAAGATATTATTTTGATGATTCTGGACGGTCTAGAAGAATCGATTTTTGAAGAATATCGGCAGAAGATCCTTCGTTCAGCCGGAAGTGTTTCTTTGGCCCAAGCAAAAGAAATGCTGCATAATAGCATCACTTACTATATTGGACCAAACGGAAATCATCCCGTTGAACAATTGGATGATTACGAGCAACATTTTATGGAGAATTTACCCCATCTCTTTCGTGATCCAGCATTGTATCCGGTCTGGTTTAAGGAAGGTGGCGTTATTCACCAACTAGCAGACCATATCGTAGGTGGAAACGGAGGGCGATTAAACGAACGTAAAGAGTTTTCAGTCGAAGATTTACCCCTAAACCTTTCGTTTATTGATCGTGCAAGCCAAGATGCAATTTCTATCTATTCTGATTTAGCCGGCGACTATGAATTACAACAAAGGGCAGTCGAATGGATAAATCGCAACTTAGATAAGGCCATTTCCTCGATGTTGAATTTGTCCAATACGGATTTGATTCAATTGATGAGTGAAGTACGAATGGCGCTCGCTCGAAAAGGGATCGAATTAGTGCTTTTAATTGAAGACTTTACGGTTCTACAGGGAATCGATTACCAGTTGCTCGATGCGCTTATTTATAAGCCTTCTTCGGATGCTGGCGGAGATAAATTGTGCGATATGCGTGTCGCACTTGGGTGCACAACGGGTTATTTCAAGCGATTAGAGGATACCGTAATTACGCGTATCGATTTCCGCGTTACACTCGATGTGGATGAAGAACTCGTACCTCCAGAAGAAATCGAACGTTTCGCTGCCAAATACTTAAATGCGATACGGATGCCAGAAGATCAAATTTCGGATTGGTTCTTGAAATCTGAAAAAGGAAACCCGCTTCCTTCGGCATGCGCGGCAATCGAATGTCCTCACATGCACCAATGTCATAAGGCATTTGGGGAAGTGGAGGGAGTTGGATTGTACCCCTTTAATCGGGTCGCCCTTCATACCATGTATAGTCGCGCAACAAAAGAAGAGAATTTCAATCCCCGTTTATTAATTAGCAAAGTACTTCGTCATATTACAGAAAACTATGCAGATTCCATTTTGGAAGGAACCTTCCCGTCGTCCACGCTATTTGATCATTTCGGTGGAAGGACAAACAATCGCTTAACGACCATGGTCAAAAGTGAAATCGAACGACGAGATCCGGTACATCATGAGCGCCGGAACACGCTTATAGAATTATGGACCGAACAATTCGACGTCGTGGATCTGCATCCATTCGTTCATGAGGCGTTTAGTCTCGACCCGTTGCATGTAAAGGGTTATGGATTTGATGATCAATACACTCACACAAGAGAAAAAGATAAGGATAAGGAAAAAGAAAAAGACCCCCATGTAGGTGTTGGTACTGGAGATCCGGGAGGGCTAGAAACTGATCCCCAAAAACCACGTGTGGTTCAACCTAGTCCACAACCCGTTAATGAATTACCACAGAAGACCGAAGAATTGTTACGAATGGTAGATTCATGGGTAAACGAAGGGATCATTCCTCAAAAACTAACCCAAGATTTACGTGAACTCGTCTTTGACGCATTAAATGACTTTATACAATGGGATAGTGAGCGAATAAACGGTAGATGGTTTATCGAATCAAGGTTGTGGAGTAATAGAAGTATTAATTTTATTCGTCAATCCACCCAGCAGGGAACGGGTCCTATCCTTATGTTGCTCCCGCAAACGGAAAGTGAATGGAAGGATACAGCGCTTGCGCTCCAAGGTCTTATTTACTTCGACCATTACAAACATTGGGAATTTAAACAAGGCACCATATTTTTACGTATTGTTACTCGCTACTTGGAGAAGTGGAGTGCACTGCTTCTTGAACAAATGCGTAATATTCCACTTACAGAAGGAAAATGGAACCCACTGCCGTCTACGATTGAAGTCCTTGCCATCACGGCAGCAATGAGTGGTTTAGTGGACGATACGACAGTGGAATCCCTTGCAAATGCATTATTTAATCCCCTGGTAGAAAAAAACGGTAAACGTTCGAGTGAATGGGATAAGGTATTTGGTACATTAACGAATTACCGAGAAGAAATTATGAATTTTGCTTCTGCGCAATTAGCCATGGTGAAAGGGGATTATACCAAGTCAGTTCGTTTAATTGATGCCTCAAAGGTAGTGGGACAACTTTCCATCATGCAATTGGACCACCTAATCCCGACTCCCGAAGATAAAATCAACACATTTGATAAACTGAACCGTTCCGCAGACCTTCTAAATAAAGGGTTGCTCAAAGCGATTGAAGCCGAGAGACAGGATAAAGAGCTATGGGTCAAGATGGTTAAGCAATCCTTAGGTGATAAGATTGACGTAAAATGTGCAACAAATAATCTTAAAAAAGCCTACCAAGCGTCAGCGTCCTCCGCAACACTACGTGATGATCCGTCGAAGATTCAATCTTCGATTGCGATTCTCGAAAGTCGCCCTATTGCGGACATCGTTCGTCGTATCGAAAGCGTCATCGACAAGTCCCCTTTGGAAACACTTGTTGAACTTGGTAATCTGCCCATAAATCATATCACGGAAATTGAGGATTCCATAAAGGTATTAACTAGTTTCTTGGAAAATTCAACCGAAAAGATCGAAAAAGATTTAAGCGTACTCCAGCAAAATGAAGCCGTTCAACAACTCGAACAAGTAAAAAGCGATATCAATGACCAACTGAACATGATCATTCAAGGATTACAATCTATCTGAAGGGAGGGGAACGTATGCTAGCAACAAGATCACAGCGTTTTATCGAATTGGTAAACACCAAACAAAGGTTGGAATCGGAAAAAGAATCGTTGAAATTTTTTACGACTCGTAAAACCGCACTCCAAGAGATCGTCAGCGCATTAGCGGGGGTAAGTACGAGTTACCAAGTCATGACAAATGTCGGAATCCCGTGCCCAAATTTACGGGAAACGATCGAATCGGCATTAACCATGGTAAAAATACGATTAAAACATTTTTTAGATAATCCCAATAAGGCCCTTGATGGGCAAGAATTTGTTCCCTTTCAACGTCAATTAAAGAGTGCTGTAGAGACATTGAATAAGCGACTTCTTGACATATGGAATGCTTATATACAGCAATCATTACCACACATCCAGACCGAAACGTTAGTCATCTTCAAAAAAATATCCAGTTTTCAACAGGATATTGAAGTGATGAATCAGCGCTTACAGTTAATAGGTAATGCTTCCAATCACTTGCCCATGACGGTAAACGAAGTAAAGAAAGTTACCGAAGAAATTAAGTCCGTGCATGCGATATGGAACCGATTTGGACAAGGAAATGTCCCGGGTGAAGTGCTAGAATTCCTCAAACTTGCTGGAAGTCCAAACGGAGCACCCATCCGACTTTGGACATCGGAAGTCATTCAATGGCTTGAAGAACAAGGAATAAAGGAACACTGTACAATACGGATCTAGAAAAGAGGGAACATGTTGAGCGATTGGAAGCAACTATTCCTCAACGAATTGGAAGAGCACGAAGCCAAGTATTTATCCTGGGGCTATGTTGAAGGTTCGTTTACAGATGAAGAATTGAGCCAATTAGCAATTGACTTTATTGAACGGAATCAAATAGAAGATCTCACTGCAGACGAACTCATTCATTCTTTAATGGAAGAATGGATGATCGCGGCGCTTCCTGTTGGTGGAAAAGAAATATGGAGAACACGTATGGCCGAAACGGTTCGTTTGATGGCCAGACTTCGCCAATGGTTCCCTTCCAAGACATGGCAGACGTCTCCGACTCTTGTCTCTGATTTCCGGTTTCATCAGCGGACGCGGGTCTATCCCAAACGATACATTGATGGTTCTACTCTGCTCCGCGAAGCAGAAGGCGTCCTCGATACTTATGAACGGGAGATCCTGCAGAAGTTCATAGAAGGAAAGGGAGAGAACTTCCGGTTGTCTGCCTTTCAACGGGATGCGACTATGCGGATGTTCCGGGATTTACAGGAAGAGCAGTCCCGCGGATTTATTGTGACCGCGGGTACCGGTACTGGTAAAACCCTGTCGTTCTATCTGCCGGCTCTGACATGGATTGCTTCTCAAATCGATCGTGTCCGCTGGACGAAAGCCATTGCACTTTATCCCCGGAACGAGTTGCTGAAAGATCAGTTTTGGGATACCTTGAATGAAGTCCGGGAATTAAACCGCAATCTTCAACTGGAGCGGCCCATCTCCATTTCAGCTGTGTTTGGAGATATCCCGAACAAGATAAATCATGTGGCAAAGAAGTGGAAAAAGGGTCCTCATGGCTATATCTGTCCCTTCTTGAAATGCCCGCAATGTAAATCTGAACTCGTCTGGAATCTTACGGATCATGCTGCCGGCCGTGAAAGACTTTTATGCATCAAACGGGGATGCGGGACATCCATCGATGGAGAATTGATGCCGCTTACCCGTTCTTCCATACGGACAAACCCGCCGGATATTCTCTTTACCACAACCGAAATGATGAACCGTTATATGAGTGATCATACATATGGTTCACTGATCGGACTGAGGACGGAACATGCACCGCGTATTGTCTTGTTGGATGAGGTGCACACCTATACGGGAACTCATGGCGCGCAGGTAGCCCTCCTGCTGCGCAGGTGGCAGCATGCTTTGGCGAAAGCACCCCTGCATTTTACGGGTCTTTCCGCTACCTTGCGGGATGCTGGGGACTTCTTCAGTCAATTGACAGGACTTCCACGGGGAGCTGTATCTGAAATTGACGCCTCGATTGGAATGATGGAGTCCAAAGGAAAAGAGTATCAGTTGATTCTGCGGGGGGACCCGGCATCTGGGACTTCTCTTCTTTCGACAACCATTCAGGCGGGAATGTTGCTTCGACGGATGCTCGATCTGCCAACTCAAGCAAGTGACATGGTGAGCGCCTATGGTACAAAGCTGTTTCTATTTACTGATGATCTGGATGTAACGAACCGATTATTCCATACGCTGCTCGATGCTGAAGCAAGGAACAACAAAACACTTGCAAAAAAACTCGATAGCCAACCCCTTGCCGCATTACGCAGCCATTATGGGGAACAGGCAACCCTGCGATTGTTGCATGGGCAGTCTTGGTTGTACAGTGAAAACATCGGCCACGACTTAACAGAATCCTTGCAGATCGGTCGCACGAGTTCGCAAGACGCGGGAGTGGATCCGAAAGCGGAAGTAATCGTCTCCTCCCCGTCGTTGGAGGTTGGCTTTAACGACAAGCAGGTTGGGGCGGTGATCCAGCATAAAGCCCCCCGGGACCTCGCGGCATTTTTGCAGCGTAAAGGCCGCGCAGGGCGCGACCCGAATATGCGGCCTTGGATGATAACCGTCTTGTCGGATTATGGCCGTGACCGGTTTATGTACCAAAGTTATGATACGTTATTTCAGCCATCCCTTGAGCGGCAAAGTTTACCGATTATGAACCGATATGTGCTACGTATCCAGGCTGTCTTTGCTTTTATGGATTGGGCCTCTTACGAACTTCATCAGCAGCGGACCTGGGCAGGAAGTTTATGGTACATGTTTGCCCAACCTTCCGACGGGGAGTTTTCGGAGAAGAATGAAGTGATCCATCTCATCAAACGGGTCTTGGAAGAATCCTCGGTTCGCAATCGAATGGAAACCTATATCAGGCAAGCGCTCAAATGTTCACCCGAAATGATGCATGCCTTAATGTGGGAATCTCCGCGATCACTCTTGCTAGAGGTAATACCCACATTACTGCGGCGTCTTCAATCGAACTGGGACGTTATTGGCGGGGCTAAGGAGATGTTCACTCTAAATCATCCGTTGCCTGAATTTGTACCTGCGAATTTGTTTACGGATTTGAATCTCCCGGAAGTAAAAATCGTCTTGCCGCCGCCACCCAATGTGTCCCGTAACGATGAATCGATGGATATTTTGCAAGCATTAAACACATTCGCTCCGGGTCGCGTTTCACGGCGTTTTGGTATTTCCCATGGGGCAGAAAGCCATTGGATTGCACCACCTTCTCTCACTCCAGGGAAAGGACCGCAATCTTTGCCTATCACCGAATTCTGTCAGTCAAATGAATATCGGCATCTGGGATTGTTCCAATACATGTACAATGGTGAAGTAATCGAACTCCCGGCTATTCGGCCGTGGAAAATCCACCCCAAACAGTCAGATCGTAAAATTGATACCAAGTCTAACGCTACTCTCGTTTGGAAAAGCCAATTAGCGCCTGCCAATGGTATAGGTGGAGATGACTACGGGGTTAAGGTGGATATACCGAAAGGATCCAGGTGGTCATCGATTTTGGGTGAAGTGCGGTTCTACACTCATGAAACTCAAAGTGCCGTATCCGTAAGACGATTTGCAATTGGGTCGGAGGCTTCCGTTCGAATTGCCAATCAAGCGGACCCGGTTGAACTGTCGATTCGGTTTTGTTTGGAAGACCGTCAACCGGCAGCCCTTGGTTTTGTCCAACAGGTGGATGGTATTCGGATTTTATTGCAACATATCCCGGAACAAGTCATATCGGTTGGTGATTCCAATGGAGATAAGTTACGGTCATTTCGTTCGTTATACTTTCAGTACCGCGTTATTGAGGATGCCGTATTGAAAGAAGCAGGCAATGGTTTCGTGCTGGAACGTATGGCAGAAATCTATCTCTCTGCGCTGCTTCATTTCTCCTTGGTTCATGATTGCCCCCTTGAACAAGCATGCAGTCAGTTGCATTCGACCGGGTTTACGGGACATATGAATGCCGTCATGAACGTTATTTTCCAAGTACTGAACACCAACACCAATGAATCGGAAATTGAGGAAGAAGCGCAATACCAGCGGACGCATCTGAAACTCATTGCACTCTTTCAAATGCCGGAAGTAGTCGAACGTTTACAGACACTTGCCCGGGTATTGTGGGATGAACCCGATGCACTTTGGCACGATTGGGCCCGTCTACGTTGGATCAGTACAATCGGTGAGGCGTTATTGCAAGCCTGTATCGAAATGGCGGGACCGCATCGGAATAGCGATTTAATTCTGGACATTGGAGGCGGACCACAGAAACAAGAAGAAGGAAGGTGGTCTAATGCCGATAGCGAAATATGGATTACCGAAACCATCGAAGGTGGTAGCGGCATCATTGAAGAGATTGCCTATGCCTATCAAAAAGACCCGCGTCGGTTTTACAGACTGATCGAAAGTGCTCTTGCTCCATCGGATGCGGAAGTTGTTCACCGCGAACTGTCCCGTATATTGGAACTCGTTCAAACGAATGAATCGCTGCGGGAATCGATTGGGCACTTCCGTACCGCAAATGGTTATCATGATACCACCCAATCTATTGAGCGAATCAAGCAGGGGATGCAAGAGTGCGGGATTCTTGCCACGCTGCCGGTCATGAACGGTTTATTTAATCGGGTTCTTCGTCCTGGCAGCAATTCGAATACCGATCAGTTTTTATTTGAACTCTTGCAAACGTGGAAACAGGAAGAGTCCCGCTTGGGTATTGAAATGGATTCCCGGGTTTTCTCCTATGTTTGCAGTGCTGACGTAGAGAAATCAGAATCGTTCAAGGCCGCCCTTCATCATATTGATGTCCGGGCGTTAAATGACTTCAACTGGCGATTCAATGTCATCTACGGGATGATATGGCCGCAAGGTTCGCAAATCAGAAAAAGAGCCCTGGAATCGTACAACCCTTTTGCAAACCGTGTGCCGACAGATCGTGAACTACTATTGGACTCCTTGCAATTGCATCAAAAGGTGATGTACTCAGACCCTGACTGGAAAGAAAACATGACAGCAACACTCGTTGCACACGGATCTGTACAACTTCTCGTGCCGGAAGACAAGAAGTTGGAAATCAACACGATCATCATATCACTCGCATCGGAGCCCCTGGATCTTGGATTTTTGCATGTGTATCCCAGGATCGAGGGAATCACGAGGGAGAACGGGTATTATGTATTGAACTTTGAAATTCGGGAGGCGCTGCAATGACTCGGTACATCTATACGAATGCTGCGTCCCGTGAACTTCCGGATTTGCTGCAATGCCTTTTGTCTGCCGAACTCATTCGGCCAAGTCGCCGCCTTTTTTTAGCATCGCCTTGGGTATCTGATATTACGGTTATTCGCAATCGATGCAACGAATTTTTGTTGCTTGAACCAAAGTGGGCCAGGAAGGACATTACGTATTCTGATGTTATTGCTCATTTAATCGACAGAGGTACGGAATTTTTCTTGGAAACGCGGAAACTGGACTATAATGAACGGTTTGTTGAAGCCATTCGCCAAAAAACAGCAAAACCGTTCGAAGTTCGGTACAATCCCGTCCTACATCGGAAGGGATTATTAGGAGATTCGTATTTCGTGAGCGGGTCGATGAATTTCACCTTTAACGGCATTACGACACTTGAAGAATGTATCCAGTATACGGCAGACCCCTCGGAAGTGTCAGAGAACCGGATTGTGTGGAGCCGTTGGTGGGGAAAGGGAGAACTTGTATGAACGCCCAACAGTTTTTGGAACGTTTCTTTGCAAGCCCGAACCTCATCACGTGGGATAAAATTCAATCTGGTTCCATTAACAAACTGAGCCTATTTATATCCAGACTGACAAGAAGCCGCCCTGTATCCACTGTTATTCCATTTCTGGAGTGTGACCGTTCCTTTACTTGGTTTGCATTGGCTTTCGATGAATCTTCCTTGATGCATCTACGGGAACAAATCCGTTCTTTTATCGGTCCGACTTACAGTGATTTTAACGGTTACCAGCATAGCGGGGTCCCACATGTTGCAGACCCGATTGTGGAAGAGTTCACGCGGGGACACTTTTTTACCTTTCGTGGCGATGAAAACACGATTGGTGAAAAAGTGAAATTGATGTTCCAACTGCAAGAGGTACGTCCGGAACGGTTATCCCAAATTCCCAAAGACCCGTTCCAAATATTGCATAGCTTTGAGTTAGCCATACAGGCTCGAGACGAAGGTCACGCCAAAGATCAAATTGATTTGCTTGAGCGTTATCGTCTCATTGATCCGCGGAATGCGTTGTTTATGCGGATCGAAATGATGTCCAGTTTTGAGCGCTGGCAAGATATTGTTCATCATCCGCAGATGGAAGACTTACTAAAAGCTTCCAGGCCTTCCCGTATTACGGAAAGCCTAATCCGGGCCGTCTACAGGTTCTACTTGGATGGGCATAAAAATGACCCCGAGATGCTTACAAACAAATTTTTAGAGGTGGTTTGGCCGCAATATCAGTCTCTATATCGTGTACGAGGTGCACTGACTCATCCTGATACGTTAATTAGTTTTATGTTGCGGGCCGTCCACCCCGACATGCCACTGTCGGATATGCAAGATGAATTACTCCTTGCAGGATTAGGGTCAGAGGCAGAGTCGATCTTACACAGTTTGTTTGACTCTGCAAAAATTCGCGGAAGCAGTTCCGCAACTCCCGGCAGCACGTTCCAAGAAGCTAGAATCCTTACGGAACGCGGTCAGTATGAAGAGGCGTTTGCCATTGTCTCCAAACTCGAATACTCAATCGAAAAAATCCAATTGATGCTTCTATGTGCTTTCGAAATCCAAGACTTGCGTGTAGACAAGTGTGTTGTTGATGTCATTTCCCGATTAAGTGAAGATGAACTGCGTTCCGTGTTATCCAGCAGGCAACTCAAGGTCTGCTATACGTATTTATTCCCAAATACTGAAGTTGAAAACCAGACCATCCGGACCACACCCATACAAATACCAACGAACTGGAATGAATGGTTTGATCGACTTCAAGAGTTAGAACCTCAAATGGCTCATGACTTAGCGAAACGTGGGGTTACGGAATGGGACCGTGAGGGCTTCCTATCCAACCCTACAGAGGTGGAGATACTGCTGTCTCATCTTCGGAATGATTCATCTCAAACGCAAAACGTCGTGGGATCTGTGTTACCGTTTTTACAGCGCTATCTCATTAATGATCCTAAATGGCCGCGGCAAGAGTTGAAGTCGATTTATACTGAATTGCATCAACGTTTCTTATCTCGAATGCAAGGTGTGCGTAGTGAAATGGTAATTGCAGCTGAATGGTCTGAACGGTTACTAGAGTTGGGTCTAACCCGTTTGGAATACCAAAAACTCTTTCACGAATTAATAGAGGGATGGAACCGTTTGGCTTCATCTGACTTTTTGCAGATCTTGTATCCTGTACTTGAGAAAGCAGGGGACCGGCCTTGTCCAGACCTCCACTCCTGTCTGCGATTCATTCACTACATTCGTTCTAAACTAACGGGTCGTTCCGTCTTGTCCGATCATAAGTGGTTAGAGATTGAGGAGCGGTTTATTCCAAAAGAATGGGTGACGTGGTATCAAATTCTATTTGAAGCAGAGGAAGATTATCAATTTTTGGCCGATTGGGTTGGACGGGTTGGTGTAAACTACGAGAATTGGTCTCCATCAGCAAAACGACAAATCAACGAATGGTTCATCCATTGGATAGTTGTTGAAACTGAGGCCGCAAAGAGAAGTGTAATAGCCCGCTCTTTAAGTCCATTTGTTGATTATGTAACGCGAGACCCAAATTTTCCGGAAAATGATGAAACGGAGTTTTACGAAACTTTGGCAGACATGCTGCGTTTGTTTGCCGGAAAAAACCAATTAACGATACAAAACTTGCTTCGGTTGATCGATGGTCTTCTCTTAAAGAAACCTGAAGCAACAGACACCCAGTGGCGTAACATGCGAGATTGGATGACGTTTCAACCAATCCCGAACTTACTCGCTTCTGTATATGATTGTTTAGAACTGTTCTGTGACTACGGCGTACCAGGTATGGAGCTTGAACCGATGTGGAACGAGTGGACAGGAAGACTACATGATAAACTAGATGAGCAAATCGAATGGCTTTTGCCGTATTTGATTGATCTGGGTGAAACGATAGCGGGCAATTACTTAACCCTACAGAAGCTAAAAGATCTGCAACAATGTGAGAATGATGCGGACGATCCACTCATGGGACTACCCCAAATGACAATCACGATTTTTTCGTGCAGGGAGAAGGCAGCTCGCCGTGCTGCTGATCAAATCACGCGTCGTAATGCCAAACTTAAGACACGCGTTTGTACGCTCGATCGTCCGAATGAACAAACCACTGCTTATGCACGTCAATCGGACCTATCGATTGTGGTGACAAGTTGTATCTCTCATGCCCTCACATACGGGATTCGAGATCAATTGCGTGAAGAACCGATTTATCCTCGAAGTTCAGGGGAGGCGGGCATTATCGAACGCTTTGAAGTGTATGCCCGAGAAAAGCTATCATCGTGATCACAAAATTGCCCATTATCCTATTTTGAACCTATTCCCTTCGAAGTATATTTATGGTAATATGGTCGTGAGCCTTTGGGATTACTTTGCCCAAAGGCCTTTCTTATTCCAAAAATCGGAATACCCGGAGGGATTGCATGCTCACGCTGATATCATATGACTTCAAACGGCCAGATCGTGCGCAAATCGAGCAGTTCATCATTAAGGGTCGCAACTATACATATGTAACGGCCACGAAGGCGCTTGCTGCCGAGCGGGAGCGCAATGGTTTAATTGGAGAAGCACAGCGTTTTACCAACGATAAAGGTGAAACGAAGAAAATGGCATTATTTGCGGATCTTATTCGAGCATGGACGAAGCAAACATACAACTTGTCTTCCCGTGGGGAAGAGAAGACAATGTTATTTCGGGCAATGGATGCAGTCTCTAGAAATGATGTAATTCTTCGTGATCTACTTCGACACGACTATTCTTCTTGGATTCGTGTTTTGTATGATTTAGCCGCGGAAGGCATCAATCTGCAACAACATCCATTGCCTCAGTCGAAGCGTGATCAACTTGTAAACCCGGTCCTTGAAAAGCATTTAAAGAACATCCAGTCCTCATTTTATGATCAACTAAGGGGTGTAAAGAAACGGTTATTTGAAGACGCTGCTAGAGAATACCTTGCAATTCATGCTGCACCTACAGAACTCATCATTATGGAAGGTTTCACATATTTGACTGAACTACAAAAGTGGTTTATTCAGCAATGTGACAAACAAAACAAAGAGGTCATTTTTCTGGTACCATATCGGAACGAACAACAAGCCTTTCAGATTATGGATAAAACGTACGGATTTGTTTCAAAGAAACTACGATATTCCATGACGACAGTCCCCTTGAGCGAACATGAAGATCTTGCCCACATTCAAACAAATTTTTTGAAGAGTGGGAAACCCGTGCCGTTTTCAGGAGCCATATCCAACGTTTTCATGCGCCAATATCCGAATCGCGATCGCGAATTACAAGGCTGCATTTCACAACTAAAGCAATGGTTTGAAAATGGCGAGTATGAACCGAAAGATGTTGTTATCGTAATGAGACGCTCCAAAGAATTCATTGACCGACTTCGGGATTATATCGCGATGAACCCCATTGTCTACAAGGATCCAGCAACTGGCCAACAGCGAGAAGTCGAAGTGCCAACAAATCCGAGATTGTTGCTCTTAACGCCGGTCGGTCGATTTATCCTAAACCTTTATCAAATTTGGCAAGATGGGGGGCTCTTCCTCGAGGTGGATTCCTTGGAATCGATCCTCTCATCGGGTTGGCTTGGGGCTGTCATTCAAGATACGACGCCAACTTTTAGAGCAGTCAAATATCAGTATTTTACATCCTGCCGAACGAAAAACGACTGGCTGAGGGTCTTGAATCAAATGCAAGAACATTGCGGTCAAGAATCGATGTTTCGTCTGCCAGTAAATTTACTGGATGCCGAAACCATATCCTCGTGGATCAATGTAGTTTTGCTCTTAGATACCGTATGTACCCGCCTATTCCAGCAGGGAGAGAGCTCCGTAGCCAAACATATTCAGATATTGCAGGAAGAATTGAATAAAATGCTGCCCAAACATATTCGTAAGGCGGAAAAACGTGTTCTTGAAGAAATTCAATCTGTATTCGATGACCTTAGCAATTACTTTTCCATTCCTCTTACAACGAATGAATTCGGGGATGCAATTCATGCTTTGACTACGGGACAGAATGAAAACGACGAAGATGATGAGGGAGAACCTAAACCAAACCATTTACGAATTGTCACTCCCGAAACTATAGATGGCATGTTGTATAAAGTGGTCATTTACGTGGGGTGTGATAATGTCCATGTACCGGTCCTTTATCCGGAACCCTGGCCGTTCTATGTAGATGGACGCGATGACCATCTTTCCAAAGAAAGATACATGTTTCTATCAGTCGTTCGTGCTGCATCCCAAAAAGTTGTCTTGAGTTTCGCACTCAAGGACGGAGACCGTTCATTCCAACCGAGCACATATCTGCAAGAAATCCACTATTTACTCGGGGAGAGGTGGAGTGAACAAGGGATCTTAGACACGCTCGACCTAAGCAAAGCCCATGACGGAGTAAGGACGGTCAAGGTACGCGCAGCAAGACGGAACACATATAGCCTAAGCGAACTAGCACATTACGGTCTCTGTCCGCTGCGGTACAGACTCGAGTTGCTCCATCCTGAGGCCAGAATGTACCGGATGGAGTGGCAAATTGAGATCTACGCTCAAGGCATCTGGTTAAACCGAATCTTTGGTGCATTGGAACAATCGAGCGCACGGCTTCCCCAATTAAACGAAGGCGACTTTTATCAGCATTTACTCAGTTTCATGTCATCAATGAAACCGGAAATGGAGGCCCTTTTCCCAGCGTTCCCCTCCATTACATGGCATGCGATTGAACATCGCGTAAAGGAGCAACTGGGGCATTTCTCCAAAGAAAGATACCGGTTTTATCGGGGTGTGGAAAAAGGCGGGAGCGATTCGTTCCGCATTATGGTTGAAGTCGGAGAAGAAGAAAAGACCGTTAAAATCAACGTTGATGTGCCTTTCATTGTGCAGACGGCTCGGTTCAACGCTGCTTATCTAAGCGATGTTCAGACGACAGAGTGGCTTCTTCCAGGAAAAGCCGAAGAAGGCGACCCTGTAGAAGTACTTGAGATTGAGGGGGTTCAACTATTTCCGACTCAGTATCAGGCTGTAACTTGGTGGAGAGATTCAATCAATGCATATTTCACCGTGGAGAAAAAACAAAAGGTGACGGAGAACGCTTATACTCAAAAACTTGATCGGCACTACGATCAGTTACCAGAGAGAATCGGTCATTTTATCAATAGTATCGAAAAAAACAAATTCCCTAAACATCCCGGTGAACATTGTATGTCTTGTCCTGTAAGGCCAGAGTGTTTGGGTATTGCTGAACGAACAGAGGGGGCATCGGCATGAGTATTCAACGTGGTGGAATGGATGTGTCTAAAGAGCAGGCAGCAATCGTAGACAATATCAAACAACCAAACGGAATGACTGTCGTACTCGCAGGAGCAGGTTCTGGGAAAACACGTACCATGGTGGCATCTGTTCTTGAACTCGTGCAAGGTAAAGACGTGAATATCGATGATTTCGCCCTCATTACATTTACCAATAAAGCAACCGATGAGATGCGCGAAAGATTGGAAAAGGGCGTCCACGCACGGATCGAAGCCAGTGAAAAAGTGGGGGATTGGGATGAACGTGCCTATTGGTTCGAGCAAAAGGAGCGTATTGCCTCGACCTTCATTGGTACGATTCACCGATTTTGCGCAATGTTGCTTAGAAATTTCGGTTTTACCGAACTGATACCTCATGAATCAGAAATTCTGATGGCTCGTCATCATTTCTTGACTGCATTAAAAAACACAATGAATGCCGCTCTGAGTGATCCCGAAACAGGGATTTTATTTAACACGGAAGAAGTTCATTGGGCCCCTCACGAGATGGCTAAAAAGCTCGAGGAGTGGTATGAATATATTCGTAGTCGGGGTCGTTCGATATCCGATGTTGTAGTGGAGACATTGCGTCAAAATGAACAGGACGACGCTCAGGAATACCGCAATGCAGTCGCCCGAATACTTGAAAAACTTGACCATGAATACCGTGAACTCAAACGTGAACGAGGCGGAATTGATACCAATGATCTCTTGCACAAATGCGCGGCACTCGTTGAAACCTATAAAGACCAAATCGGTCCACTCGTTGCGTCACGATTTCACTATTTGTTTGTCGATGAATTCCAAGACACCGATGAACTTCAAATGAAAATCATTCAGGTCTTATCTCCGCGTTTTAATCATGTGCTCGTCGTGGGTGATCGAAAACAAGCAATTTACGGATTCCGTGGTGCCGATCACTTGGTAATCAAACGAATAGCCGAAATGAACAATATAACGCCACTTTCTCTCAGCGCATCCCGCCGTCCAACTCAACCCTTACATCAGGCACAATCGGTGTTATTTGAAGCTATGGGACAGCGTTACGACTTTCTACAGGATAAGTCTACGCAATCGGACGATGCCCATAAGCCAAAAGATTCACTTGTTCCCTTTCAGTATGAGCATTTAAAGATCTATAACAATCGCGAACAACTGATAACAGAACGTACAATTTTCAAAATCCGTGAGTTTCTTAACCAACAGATCGATGATAGGGAAAAAGGAATGCGTGCGGTTGAATTTCGAGATATATGCGTACTCTTTCGATCTAATTATCAGTTGCAAAGTTATTGGTCCCGGTTTCCGGACACAATTCCGGTAGTGACGGATACAGGAGGGGGCTTTTTTCATAAACCTGAAATCGTTGCTTGTTATCACTTTCTTCAGGCTATATTGAAATATCCGGATGATGTTTCCCTAGATTTAGCTCTCGGTAGTCCGTTCCTTCCGTTCATTGCTCCTAACTCGATATACCAGAGTGATGGTACTAATCAGGTCCTTCGCGATTGGTTCGAGGACCATGAGGATTCGGAAGAATGGTTAAAGGGAATTCGTAATATACGAAAAAGAATGAAGGTAGATCTTGTTCCACAACTCCTTACCTATATGTACGACTTTACACGTGTGCGGGAGTACTACGGCAAGAAGGGAGATCTACAGGCTGTTGCAAACCTCGAAAAATTGGTAATGTGGTCCCGTGAGTTAATGGATGCGGAAGCTTTAACTTTACAACAATTTTTTGCTCGTTTTCAGACCGCTTTATTAGCGAATGTGGAGATGGATGAAGCAGATACAGGCGAGGGAGATAAAAAACCTAATGCTGTTCGTTTTTCAACAGTCCACTCTGCAAAAGGTCTCGAATACCCGATTGTAATCATTCCAGATATCGGACGGAAGTTATTAAACAATAGCCAAATTCCATCATTCTTTGATATTCACGACTGGGGTCTTGATTTGGAGTTGCCAGGCGGACGAGGGTGTTCTTCTCGATACCATGAATGGGCGGAAAACTATCAACGTAATTTTATTGAGGAAGAAGCACGCATTTTCTATGTAGCCGTTACCCGTGCAGAACATGTTGTCTGTATGATTGGAAGTGGATCGGATCGTGCTAACTCACTTGGTAGTGAAAATTGGTCATGGAAAGACGAGGTCTTGATGGCAAGGCCCGCTTTAGCCAAACTAGGCAACCAAATTGTCAGTATTTTTTGATTAAACGATCATGATGCTAAGGCATTTTATATAATAAAGCGGCTCACAATTTATGTGAAGTCGCTTTATTAGTGTTCAAGTAGATTTAAGAATAATAGTTGGAAGTATTGGCAACACTATAGTTTAACAATTGTATCCGTGATAATTTTGTTAAAAAGTGTTAGAATAATTTTGCATGATTTTTGCCCGCTTATCGTTAACTTAGAAAGTCATTAGTATGTTGGTAACCGAGGGGAGAGTTCATTTTGAATAATAACGAAAGTCATAACCTTCAGTTTACAGCCAATAAATACGAAAAGGGAGACTATTTTGTTTCTCTAGTTGTTGAAAATGAAGTTTTCAATCAGATCGGTATTAAAAAATTAAACATTACCTATATTCCGGATGCCAAACTCGTTGAAGCTCACTCACTCGAGCGCTATATAAAAGAGAATGTAAGATCGTTCTCCGAAGATGAACTACAAAAGAACATTAACCAACTAAGTCAGTTAATTCAACCTCGTTTTATTGAATTTATCATTACACCACTATTTGCCCCCCAACATGAGCTGTTTTATGTAAACTGGGGCAAAAAGGGGACAAAATATGAAGAAATGGCATACCATAGATCTCTTAATAAGGAATGGTTTATGCGGTCAAGATCTGCAACTTTGCAATAAGTGCCTCTTGTGAAAATTTATCGCCCACGGTTATTCCCCATACTATGTGTGCGCTCAACAAGCAATTAAAACATACTAACTCACACGAGAAAAAAATAAATTTTTCCCGTGAATACCCCAGACTCCTCTCGTTTTTTTGTAGTCAGGGTGTAGCCAAAAGGGATAATTAGCCCTAATTCTGCGTGATTTCAAAAGATACCAAACGACAAGAAACCCTTATAAAATAAGGCTTTTCGGCACTTATAGAAACTAGTAGATAGATTGGGCACAGCAGTTCGACTCCCCTCGCCCCCATATGGAGATAAGCGAAAGCCGCTAACCTCATCATGGTTAGCGGCTTTTTGCTATCTCTGGAGGCAAGGGGAGATTACCCTGTGGCCGAAGAGGATAGTGGTTCAGTCCCGCGCGCAGGGAGCGTCAGCGGACGAGCACACATCGAAATCTACGGCTAAGGTTGTTCTCGTCGGCTCCACTTCGGCAGCAAGTTCAATCAGGATTTCGATACTCCCCTCGCCTCGCTCGAATAACGAACATAAGCATGCTGGGGTTGCGTCGTTGTGGTCATGCTAAAGCAATGTGGGCAGAATCCGATTTTACTCACTTACCAGAGCATATGCCGATATTTTCCGAATACGATACGTGATCAGCATCGAGGTTAGGTAGGAAACAAGGACAAGAGCCACTCCAAACAAAGAAATCCAGGAAGTCGTGATGATGTATTGCGCCTTCATGATCCCCATCGCCCGCTGTGCGACTGACATGATCGCGTTGGTTTGGGTAATTCCAACTGCGCTGCCAATCACTACCCCGATCAGGATTGGCGGCAAAAGCCCAAGCGAAAGCTGATTCATCAGTTGGAGGGTGGTAAACCCGATTGCTTTTTGTATACCCAGTTCACGTTTCTTCCGAATGACCGATGAATTGATAACAAAATAGAGAACTAGAATCACAACAACGATGGTGATCGCCATCATGGTTGTACCAAGCTTAGAGACAATCGATGTGTACATACCCATACCCTGCTCCAGCGTTTTATCCATATCAATTGCTGAATTTAGCGAATCCCCATAGTCACGCTCAAGCATTTTCACAAATTCATCCGCTTTGCTGCCCGAATTTAAATAGATTTGTAGGCTTTGCTGCTTAAAGGCTGGGTTGAGCTGAAGCATACCGTCCCGTCTTATAGAGGCATTCATTCCGCCCATATTCGATCCTTGTGATAACCCGGTGATCCGGTACTCCGCCTGGTTCTCCCCCACTCTGATCGTCACACGGTCTCCAATCGTTTTGTCCACTTTATCTGCGAGCACACCGGCAAGAACAATTTCATTGCTATGAAGCGGATATCTGCCTCGATAGACCGTATCGGTTTCTTTGGTGGAAAAGTCGTCCATTACAAAAGCCTTTACATCATTGTTCTCCATTTTGAGCGTGGCTTGATCAATAAACTGGACTTTTCTGACCTCGCTTCTGTTTTTCAAGCTATCGATAAGTTGGGCATGATCCCTATCCGGTTTCAAAATAGCGATAGCATTGGATAGCTCGATTCCGGGTGTCTCTGCAAAGGCCTTGGTATCGACCGTCGTGTTGTAAAACATCACAAAGCCAAATGTACTGGCAAACGATACAGCGGCAAGGATAATCCCGATCATGATGCTTTGCTTCCTGTTTTGCAGCATGGATTTCAACCCAAGAACGAACGGCAAGCGCCCTCTGGTTCTGTGTAGAGGCATATGGTTTTTTCTGAAGCTATGGGTTACGATTCCGCCTCTTAAGGCAACAATGGGGTTCAGCTTGCGAAGCTGACCTGAAGTAAAGAATGAAACGAGGATCACCACGACTAGCAGGGCACATAAAACGATACCGCTGATCATCCCATCAAAGCCTTGTACCCACTTCAGTCCCGATTGATGGGCAAATACATTCGATAACAAGGGTGTTGTGAGATAGGATAACGATATCCCTACCAGACTGCCAACAAAAGCAATGAGCGAATACTGCAAAACAATCGATCCCATAATTTGTCTACTGGTATAGCCAATCGCCTTTAAGGACCCAATCTTGGACATGTCTTCTTCGATGCTATTCCCAATTCTGAATCGAACCATGATCAGGCAAACAATTGCGATAATTGCAGCAAAAGCCATCATCATGACCGAAACTATGCTGGATATCGTAACGCGGGACATTTTCACCAACTTTAAATCAAAACTGGACAATGTGCTCGTATCGTTCCCCAGAGCAGAAGCAGCGGTTCTATCATTCGGAAGGAGTTCTCTTATTCCTGCTTCCACTTCACTATTCAGCTTATCCAGATCAGCAAAAAGGAGGGTTGTATGATAAGAGTCGCCCGCCTGCTGCCCAAGCTTTTCATAGGTTTCATGAGGCAGATAAACTCCTAAACTCCCGGTATCCAGAGAACTGAAAAAGGTATCTTCCGTGAACCCTTTTATCGTAAAGGTAAAGGTTGTATCTTTAAAGGTCAGCTCAAATTTGTCATTCAGCTTGTACCCGCTGTCAATATTCATCACATACGGCAAATAGATCGACATGGAATCAGGTGGCAAGTGTTCCCCAATAAATTTCCACTTTGAAAACTCCCGTTGTTTATCCGCATCACGAATAAGAAAGCTAACCTCACGTGTTTCCCCGTTATAGGTCATGGAATCCGCAACCCATAGCGCCTCTTCCTTTTGCACGTTCAATACATTCTTATTCGTTTTGACGTATTGATCAACTTTTTCGCTGTATAAGCAATTTGGAATGATATAGTAGACATCCGATGCCTTGAGCTCTGTGGTGATTTTTTCAAAAAAGCTTCCAAAGTTTGAAGACACCAGTGATCCCGCATTTAGCAGCAACGCAGCAATGAGAAACATGAGGAACAGAGAAACCGTGTGTCCTTTCGTTTTTCGTATATTGGCATAGCTGAGCATGACTAATTTCCGCAACGTTACCACCCCATTTCCGCAAGGAACGCCTGCAGCTTGCAGTGCCGTTCCAGGTCGCCGCTTACGTATTGGCCCAGCTCACACACTCCATGAATCACACCATCTCGCATATACAAAATCCGATTTCCCCTTCTGGCCGACTTCAAATCATGGGTGACCATGATGATGCTTTGCCCCTTGTTGTTAAGCTCGGTCAGTACATCAAGGACCGCTTTCCCTGACGCGGAGTTAAGGGCGCCTGTGGGCTCATCGGCGAACACAACCTTCGGCTTGTTGATCAAGGCACGCACGATCGCAGCGCGCTGCGCTTCCCCGCCGGACAACTGGGTGGGGAATTTTGACCAGATGGCTTCGGTTAATCCAACCTGCGTAAGCAGCTCTTTTGCTCTTGCTGTGATGGCTTTTCTGTCCTTGCTGACGAGGAGTCCTGCGGCAAGAATGTTGTCCAAGATACTCATATTATCGAGCAGAAACATTTGCTGAAACACAAATCCGCAATTCAATCGACGAAAAACCGCCAGCTTATCATTAGACAGCTTTGCGATTTCCTGATTAAAAAAAGTAATGGATCCGAGAGTTGGTTTATCCATACCGGACAAGGCATACAAGAGCGTGGATTTTCCCGCGCCGGACGAACCCATGATGATGGTGAAATCACCCTCTACAATCTCCATGTCGAGATTTTTGAGAACATGCTGCTGCATGCCTCCGCTGGAGAACGATTTACTAAGCTTGTTGGTTGTGATCATGACTTGACTCATTACTTGGCCCCCTAATCAAAATAAGACTGTTCCACCTTCATGCATGCGATGCAGGTAAGGTTTCCGACAGTCTTATCATACCTAATCAATTCTTAACGGGTCCTTAATCGGTTCTTATCCCATTCTGAAATCTTTTTATGCGAGAAGTAAACGGACGAACACCACAAAGCCGCCCTCTATGTTTCGGCAATCCATATTTCCCGACATTTTGCTCATCAGGTAGTGAGAGATGTACAAGCCAAGCCCGGTTCCACTTTTGCCTGCTGCATTATGGGCACGATAGAATTTATGAAATAGAAGGGGAAGTTCATCTGGGGAGACACCTTGGCCATCGTCCTTGAACCCCAGCACCAGATATGGTCCCTTGATGCATGCCGATACTTCGATGGATGTACCTGCATATTTATAGGAGTTACTGATCACATTGTCAACGACCTGCAGAAGCCGCAAACGATCGACCTGCACGATGCATTCTGGAATAGGGGATACCGTAGCCCTGTTTTGATAATCAACCTGTTTGATGACATCCCCCACTACGGCGCTCGACTCCTCCGTTACCGTGACGGTTAGCTGCTGCAGCTCTTCCAATGTGGCATTAAACAGATTGGTGACGAGTGTGTTGATCTGATCCGCTTTGGAATTAATCACGGCGAGCTGACTTTTGTCATCATCAGCCGCATTCATCATCATCACCTCGGATACGGCCTTGATGGAGGCAACCGGTGTTTTTATGTCGTGGCTAAGTGATGCGACCAGTTCCTTCTTGCTCTGATTGGCCGTTCTTTCGCTCTCACGCGCTTTCGCAAGCTCCTCTCTCATTAAGTCAAAGCTTTCTGCGAATGCGCCAAACCCGTTGCCTTTATCCATTTCGAGCGGCATGTCCAGCTTGCCCTCTGCCACATGACGGGCGAAGGCTTGCAGGTTACGAAAGGGACGAAAAATAGAGCGGTCGATATATTCGGCATAGATCAGACAAAACAAAGTGATAAAAACAAGACTTACGCCTAATAGAATGAGCAGGTCATCCCGGTAATGTTCCCAGATCTCATGGGTATGATTGAAAATAATCAATTTTCCCAAAACGGTTCCTTCCCGTGTGATATCGACAATCGTATCCCGGTTCCGGATAGCCGTGTCCATGGTCTCATTTAAGCCACTCTTTGTTGCTCCAAGGAAATCGCCGCGGTTATCCAATATCGCATAATCCAGCCCGTATTGCTGGCCAGGCAATTCAGCCGGATCAATACGGCCCCACTGTTCGACAAGGGACTCCGTAATATCATTCACAGCAACCAGATCGATTCCTTCTTCATCCGAGCTGCGAAACATAATAAGAATAACACCCATTCCCATGATAAGAATGGCTACCGCCCAGATCGACCCTTTCCTGATTCTCATCTGCACCTCTAGTCGGCTTCGAACACATAGCCGGTTCCCCATATGGTCTTAATGTAACGTGGCTCATTCGGGTTTACTTCAATTTTTTCACGTAGCTTGCGGATGTGGACATTCAAGGTTCCATCTGTCGTAATGGCGTCTTTCCAAACGTTAGTGAACAATTCCTCTTTGGATAGAGGGCGATTTTTGTTTTGGATTAAATAGGCCAGCAGCTTATATTCCATCGCCTTAAGCTTGATTTCATTGCCATCATCCATCAGTTTTTCTGTGACGAGATCCAGTTTATAGCTTCCGAAACGTAAAGCATCTTCTTTACCCTTATACCTTTTCAATACCGCTTTTACTTTGGCCAAAAGAATGCTGAGTGCGTACGGCTTTTGGATATAGTCGTCTCCACCGATATGGAGCGCGAGCAACACATCATCGTCACTTGTCCGAGCGCTTATGAACAAAATCGGGATCTGGGTAGTCCTTCTCAACCTTTTGCATATATCAAAACCAGACGATAGCTGCCCCAAGTTGATATCAAGCAGGATCAGGTCGGTTTTGTTTTCCGCTAGGAAATCAAAGCAAGCCTGTTCATCTGCTGCCCAAAAGGTTTTCACTCCGAACATGGTAAAATATTTGCAGGTGCTTATCGATAATGCTTCTTCATCATCAACGATTAAGCAGTCATAGTTTGCCATCGCTTTTCCTCCACAACGAAACATCCATGATCAAAAAGCTCTTGACCGGCCGTAGAAGCCCCGTAACGTTCCAAGGCTTTGGTCGAGGCTCGAGCAACCGCCCCTTCAGATAATCCTCTCAATAACCCGAACCCGCTTCCCGATAACGGATCTTCGAAAGGAAATACTCCACTTCATCCTCAAGTCGAAGGGATCCCCCGTTCCAAAAAACATCCTCTTCCATTGTAGCAGGGGAGGGATTTGGGTGAAATGGAAAACTTTATGCCGGGTCGTAATACTTTCGCCATGTTCGTTCCCGTTGAAAAGTGAGATTATAGGTCCTGTAAGACACACGGTTCTTATCCGGACGGCCGTAACGAGGCGGGGATATCGTGTTATCCCGCAGTGCCGCGCCTGTTAGGCTGCGGTATCCTGTACGGACGGATCGGTGAGAAACCACTATTTGGGGTTCAATTCCCCAATCGCCTAGGGAGCGATTCTGGTAGAGCACTCGACTTTCAATCGAGCGAAAATTCTAATCAAAGACCAAAGGAGAGAATCCCGAGCGGCTTGTGTATGCGCACTTCAGTTCAGCCTTGTAATCTGTGGATACCGATGGGGGGAATACCGGAGGCTTTCGTAGGATGGAAGAGGAAGAAGGTTGGCTGAACGAGGGTCACCCTTCTGAACCCGATGTCCTAACAAAAGCAACGGTAGACCACTTATCTCAAACGGATTCCGCCGGAACTGCAGGGGGATTCTTCATCCAATGGTCGAACCATTAAGGAGGTAACAAAGATGTTAAAACAAGTAACCATTCAAGCCGACCAGCGCGGTTTACTCTTTCACAAAGGAAGCTATGTAAAGAAGCTCAATCCGGGGACCTACCGGTACGTATCGTGGTCGCAGAACACGGTAGTCGTGCTGAATGTCGCGAAGCCGTTCGGTGTAGAGGGAAAAGAGCTGCAGCTGTTCCTTCAAGATGAAGACCTGATGCGGGAGCTCGATATCGTACGGGTACAGGACCACGAGTACGTGCTGCATTATGAGGACGGCCAATTCGTGCAGTTGCTTAAGCCCGGCACCTATGCCTACTGGAATGTGTTAAAGAAACATACGTTCCTGCATGCAGATATCCGAAACCCTGAACTGCCTGCTGAGGTAGATCGTTCGATCCTGTCGAAGCTTGGAATCCATGTGCAGTCTTTTGAAATCGCTAGTTATGAGACTGGATTTTTGTTTTATGATCATGTTCTGCAGCGGGAGCTTGCTCCCGGAAAGTACTACTTCTGGAAGGGGCCTGTTTCGGTTGTAGTCAAGTCGGTTGATGGAAGGCAGCAGCAAATGGATCTTATCGGCCAGGAAATCATGACGGAGGATAAGGTCACGCTGCGCCTGAACTTCGTCTGCCAATACAAAATTATAAACCCGCTGCGTTGCTTGGAAATGAAATCGTTCGACGAGCAGATTCACATCCAGCTTCAGCTCATGCTTCGGGAGTATGTCGGAACGCTGAAGCTAGACGATCTCTTGAAACGGAAAGAGGACGTAGCTTCGTTCATCCTGTCCCGTTTACGTGAGAAGGGGGAAGCGTTCGGAGTACAGTTCCTGAGTGCGGGGGTTAAGGATGTCATTCTGCCGGGGGAGATGAAGGAGATCTTAAACACCGTCCTGTTGGCGGAGAAAAAGGCCCAGGCGAATCTCATCACACGCCGGGAAGAAACGGCCTCGACCCGAAGTCTGCTGAATACCGCCAAGCTGATGGATGAGAACCAGACGCTGTTCCGTCTGAAGGAGCTGGAATTCCTCGAGAAAATATGCGAGAAAATCGGGTCCATCTCTGTAACGGGCGGCGGGGACCTGTTGGAACGGTTAAGCTCTCTCATTGGTGATAAGAAGGCGGCAAGTAAGCATTGATCTAAACATAGAATGCTATTATCCTTCTCTCCTCATTTAAATGCATAATTTATAAGTAATCGCCGGACTAAATTTTTCTAACTATTTTCTCCCTCTGCAGATTATTGACGAGGCTTCGGCCATAAGAGTATGATGCACTTAAATGATTGGAAAGGAGCCGGTGAATATGTACAGCATTCAAATGAGGTACCAGACAATTGAACAACGATTTCGTACCATCGGTCTCTGCGGGTCTGTGACAGAAGGTTAGGGCTACTTTTCGTATACTCCTATTCCATATCACATATGCAGCCATAGACGGTGTTGGTCTATGGCCTTTTCACGTTCGTAAATCAAATGGAAAGGGTGATTCCGGTGTCGGGATATAGAATTCGTGCGAATCAGGTTGGTAATACGGAACATACCACAACGAAAGGAAAGATCATAGAATATGAACGAAACTTATTATCGAAAGGTACAGCTTCCTTCAGGGGATGTCCACGTATATGCAGGGGATTCCCTGTTTAAAGAGCTCAACTACAAAGTGTTTGAAATGGCAAATAACAATCTACAGATTCCGAATCAAGTCTATATGAGCTACACTCCGGACGTGCATGTGGGGGTAGGGACCTGCATTGGAACAACAGCAGTCTGGAATACGCACAACGGCTATGTTTCGCCTTCGATCGTAGGCAGCGACATCGGATGTGGTATGAGGGTGCATCTCACGAACCTGCACAACGATGCAGTTAAGGATGTGAAGCTGCGCCGCAAACTGGTTAAAGCAATTGAGAAGTACTTACCGGTTGAAGACCACACAAGGGGGCATTTCTCAGATATCCGATTAGAGCATGTCGTCACAAAAGGGTTGCACGGTTTACCCAAAAAGTATATCCCTGATGCCTACACGCCTCGCAAATGTCATTCTCTCACTCACGTAGAACGGAGTAAGTTTACGCTTGATGAGGAGGTACTGAATCTGTTTCCGGAGCGCGTGTGGCATCGCTCGCATAGGCAACTTGGCACACTTGGGAACGGGAATCACTTTGTGGAAATACAAGTTATTGAGATTTCCGAACCTATGAGGGACATCGCGGAGGCTTGGGGGTTGTTCGATGGACAGGTAGCAGTGATGATTCATTCGGGCTCTCGTGCCTGGGGAGGCTCCGTCAGTCAATATTGCGGAAGTCTGATGAAGAAAATGATGCATGCCGCAGGACTTGGAACCGCAGACCCGAATCTGCTTTTCGCGCCGCTTGCTCATCCACAGGGTCAATCATACGTAAATCTATTGTATTCCGCGTTAAATTATGCGGTGGCGAATCGTCATCTGATTGCGTATGCGGTAAGGGAAGCAGGAAAGGATATCTTTGGGTCCAAATTCGAGATGACGACGCTTTATGATCTGATGCATAACTATGCGTGGGAGGAGGAGCACGAGGGCCAATCGTACTTTGTTCATCAAAAGGGGGCTACCCGTGCGCTTCCGGCGAACCACCCAGATAATCCGCTTCCGTATATACAGACGGGCCATCCTGCACTTATCCCAGGGTCTATGGGATCTGCATCCTATATTATGGTTGGTGCAACCGGAGGAAAGGATAATTTCTATTCCATTTGCCATGGTGCGGGAAGGATTCGTTCTCGTAGTGAGACCAAACGGATTATCACACTGGAAGAGTTCTCGTCTGCACTAAAGGTGGGAACGGAGGAAGAAGTCGTTGTGAACCAGAAATCACTGGAGTCGATCATAGACGAATCCCCACAGGCCTATAAGGATGTGGACCAAATTATCGGGAGCGTCGTAGGAGCGGGTCTTGCTCAGGTTGTAGCAAAATGCAAACCGATGGCCGCGGTGAAAGGGGCTTGAGGTGCAAGATAGCTAACGCATAAAATGGGCACGGCAGTACGACTCCCCTCGCCTCCATATCACAAAAACGAATAGGAGCTTTGCACTTAAGTGCTGAGGCTCCTTTTTGGTGTTATGCAAGCATCGCAATGTTGCTATTTGCGGTACGTGACTATAGAAGATGTTTACGATATAGTTAAAAAGGTTATGCTGCTGAAAAACTTGAATTAAGGAGCTACTGGATATTATGAAGTTTTATTTCGCACCTATGGAGGGTTTGACTGGGTACATTTATAGAAATGCACATCATACTTTTTTTGGTAATGTAGATAAATATTTTTCACCCTTTATTGTTCCACAACAAAATGATAGTTTTAAAACTCGGGATGTAAAGGATATTTCGCCTGAAAACAACCAAGGGCTAGTTTTGATTCCACAAATACTAACGAATCATGCAAAAGACTTTATTCATACTTCAAAAATTTTGAAGGCGCTGGGATATGATGAGATTAATTTAAATTTGGGATGTCCTTCTGGAACGGTAGTTTCAAAACATAAAGGCTCCGGATTTCTTGAAAAAAAAGAAGAGCTTGATCAATTTTTGGAAGAAATTTTTACCCAATCCGTAACGAAAATCTCCGTGAAAACGAGAATAGGAAAAGACCAACCGGAGGAATTCTATGATTTAATCGAAATATTTAATAAATATCCTATGGAAGAGCTGATCATTCATCCTAGGATTCAAAAAGATTTTTATAAAAACAAGCCTAATCTGCAAGTGTTTAAGGATGCCTTGATGTTAAGCAAAAACCCTGTTTGCTATAATGGGGACATTTTCACAATTAAAGAGTACAAGGAGTTTTCGGCTGATTTCCCTACTGTAGATACATTCATGCTGGGCAGGGGATTATTAGCCAATCCTGGACTGATCAGCGATATTACAAACAACATTAAAATCGACAAAAAACTACTTAAAGAATTTCATGATAAAGTTTATGAAGGTTATAAAGGAGTCCTTTTTGGAGATAAGAATGTATTGTATAAGATGAAGGAATTATGGTCTTATATGATTCAAGTGTTTTCGGATCATGCCAAATATGCGAAGAAAATCAGGAAATCAGAACGGTTATACGATTATGATGAAGCTGTTGCAAGCTTATTCAGAGAACAGGATCTTATAGTTGACTGAGGAATAGGATCATTGATTGCCCTACGATCGTTATAGCGGCGGATTGCGGATTTGCCAATCCACGATTCGCATTAGGAGGGTAGATAATGAAAATAACTGGTAAATGTATCATCGCAATGCTCGTATTGTTGAGCAGTCTTCATTTAATGGGCAACAAAGCAGCAGCTAAAATCGATTGGATGGCAAATAAGTCATTGGTTGTTCTCACAGAGACGGAACTCTATGATGATTACAACAATCCGGAGTCAGTGGTTGGCTCTATTGCGGGCATGCAGGAGTTGACTACGGCCTGTTTGGACAAAGCCGATTGTCTAGCGAACGCAGGGGGCAAAGACTACGTTCTTGTAAAAACATGGATGGGGAACAAATGGATCGAAGATGATGACAGAATTACCGCTGGAACTTATCAGGAAGTCGAACGGGATATTACCATTATTGAAAAAATGCCACTTTATGATGATCCTGATGTTGGTGTTTATCGAAAGGATAATCCCCCTACAGAAACGCTTTTGCCGCAAAAGGTTCATGTGACAGCACGATACTGGTATTTATATAGAGGAGCCCATAATGGAAGGGCATTTGTGAATGCGCCGACATGGTATCGAATTGATACCAAAGAAGGACAGAAGTGGATTGTTGATCCGTTTATTCTAGAAGACATGCAAAAGTATGAGATTCCAAATGACAGGATCATAAAATTGACTGGGAACGAGCTGCTTTATGATTACCCTCATAAAGTAGCGGGAGAGGGGACGAAGGCCAATCCGGGTGTGCTTCAAGTGGATGCGATCTCTAGTTACTGGATCAAGACTCAAAGTTATGTATGGTTCAAGCTTCGACAAGAGGATGGAACATTCAAATGGGTTAACAAGGAGTATCCTTTGTCTGAGAGTGAGAGTGGTCCATTAACCCAATTCAGCATGCCTAATGAGAAGATTACTCTGCGAACTGCTACGCGCTATTTTGACATTGATGGTGACTCTAGCCTTAGTCTGCAAACCTGGCTTCAGCCCGGCACATATATTGCGGATAAAATAAACGGTGGTTGGGCGCGAATACAAACTCCGTTCGGCTGGAAAGTAGTCAACCTGGATCGAGCGCCGCTTGAAAGGCCACAAGGTATTACAGAAACACAAGAGGTCGTAAAATTAACTCCTGAAACCAAGAGCTACTATTTCCCGCTAACAGGAGAAGTATGCCATGAGGCAGGTACTTTTAGTAATCAGGATGCCTTGTCGTTTGAAAAGTGGATTTCTCCAGAAGGAGTGAAGTGGTACCACATTTCAACCTACAGCGGCATCGTATGGGTACCAGAAAAGCCGTTGCAGTGACGGAGTTTTTTTCTGAAGAGTACGAAACAAATGAAAAGAACCGCTAGACTGGGACAATCCACAGTCAGCGGTTCTCTTTATCGTGAACGCTTGGTTGCTCTTGTTGAACATTACGGTACAATCCATATAATTTGACAAAAAAGAGGAGACTAAAGTAATTTAATAATAATTCCATAGAACGGGTTATGGCCAGGAGAGGGTGAAGGGAAATGGCCGCTAATTGGTGGTTGGCTCTGATTATTATGGTTGTGATAAATGGAATATTGGTTTGGACTTTGTTTGTTGAGGGAGGGCCTACAAGCCGCAGGGTCAAGAAGTGGTTTTTTGTTGTTGCAAATGTGATTGGGCTGACCCTAGCGATCTCTCAATTTTTCTGGATGGATTTCTAGCGTTGGAGCCTGTGTGGCGTTGCGACTCCCCTCGCCTATTCGTCTCCCTTCACTTCGCCCATTCCCTGGCACCTATCGCATACACAAGGCTCACCTTTGTCATCGACTTCTCCGGATTTTCCGCTGCCCCAACACTCCGGACATACGACGGTATACAGCACAGCTAAACTCTCCTCTCATTTAACGGGCGTATTCCAGTTCACTCGGTTGATCCTCTGCTGCCATGCATGGAGGAGCTGAAGGAAATGGGCCTCGTTCTTCCTGGCAAAGTGTGCCTTGTGAAATCGGCCTGAGAATTCGGCTCCTACCGAATAAGCGAATAAGTATTCCTCCCATGAGCTATAGTCACTTTGTGCTTTAAGTGCTGCTTGATTTACATAGCCCTCTAGGGAGTATTCATTCAGGATGTCCAGTGTGTGGCCTGCCGTCGCCAATACAATGCACCAGGCATAATCAAACGCGGCGATTCGATTCTTGGGGAGACGCCCCCAAGTTCGTTCAGTCACGGACAGTCTGGAATACCGGATATCCTCATCCGACAGCGAGAGGACATAAGATCTTCTGTTCTGAGACGTAAACGTGGACAGAAACTGTCTGGTACGCTCATACTCCGATTGATACCCCACATTCAGCAGCCAATCCAACCGGTGGGTTAGAGAATCGGTATCACGAATATTCCATTGCAGCACGATTGGCGCCGCCTCTTTTTTCTTATATAAATGACGAAAGATGAGGTTGTCGTGCATACAGACGGAAGCCAATTCGTCTATGTAGCGCTGCAGACATTTTTTGTGAAATATGGTGTTGATCACGTTAGCCTCCATCAATCTTTTATTAAAGCCGTTTATATATGTAGGCCCCTATCAACCAAAAGTAAAAGATGACCATGAGAAAATTAAAGAAATTTTCTATGGTTCGTAGTCGGCTGTAAGGAGGCGAGGAAGAGGTATCAATGATAACGGGGGCCACCTTCTTATTGTCGTGCTTCGCCTTTATCTTACTTTCAAACTGAGCATTCACTTCATTGCTGGCAAATAGCTTGAGTTCTCCCTTGAACTTGCCCTCACCGCTTAACCACTCGTCAGATTGGAGGGGGACCGCCGCGATAACCAAAGTATCATCCAGATACCCCAGTACGACTTGATTCATGTGCTGTCCAGCGTTTGGTAATCGAGAGGCTGTCGTGTGATCCATTATCAGACCGTTAAGCTCCTTGTAGTCTGTGAGGTATGGCTTCGTTAGATTTACTTGGACGTATGCTCCGTTTTTATTCGGCTTTAACAATTCTTTAGGGGAAACGAGGACCGTTGGATCACGATAGGGATCAATCCATTGATCGGACAAGAACATGGTGAAGAAACACAGTGCCGAAAGCAGGAAAAGAAGAAACCGTCTGCCTGGTTGAAACCGGAACTTCATTGCGGGGGAAAGGGTGAAATGGATACCTCTATCCTTCCTTTGAAGCTGCGTCAAAATGCTTAGGATCCCCAAATCATGGGGGTCAGCCGCGTTCATCTGCTTGAAAACGGTGATAGCCTGCCCGATCTCTCCAACATTCTTCAGACTCTTACCTAACAAGTACTGAACTTCCTTGTTTTCGGGATCCAAAGTGAGCGCTTTGCGGCACTCCTGGATGGTTTCCGAATATAGACCCCTTTCATGATAAATCCTCGCGCGGTAAACATAACCGTCTGCTTCGGTTGGCCTAAGGAGCAGCACTTGGTTGAAAACACGTAAGGCTTCATCCAGTTCTCCTACTCGAACAAGGAACTCGCCTTGTAGACGTAATAAATCGGGATCTTCCACAAAGATATCCAAGGCATCCTCTATGCTCTGCTTGGCAAGCTCCAGATGATGTTCTTGAAGAGCGTGGCAAGCAGCTTCCCTGAGGGAAAGAAAACGATCGATGGATTCGATGTCCATATGAGGAGGAATAAAGGAGAATCGCAATTCAGGGCCGTCCAGCTGCTGCAGGTAAAACTGCAAAAATTCATCGTAATCGGGATCATCCTGCCCCTTCCAATGGAAGCTGCTTTCGAATAGAAGCCAGACACTTCTCGGCAGTAACCGATGTTCCAGCAAGAAACGATGCAGCCTTTGCTCAACCATTTGTTTATGCTTCATATCCCACATGATGTCGGCGTTGAGCAGCTCCGCCCACCTAGCGGGATCGATCCGGGAAGGGAAATCGTGATAGAGGATACGCGCCCTTTCGATAAATGAGTTCAATGGATCGATAATAATGGGTAAGACGTCATCCGCCCCCTGGGGGGATTCCGGTTCGGAAGAACGTTTGTTTTGCAGTTTGGCCTGCTTGATGGCCGTATCATACGCCTCGCGTAGTAATTGGTATCCCTCCGGATCCTCCTCCGGATGATGCTGCTTGAGTTTTGTAGCATATGCAATTTTTATAGCGGAGATATCAGTAGTGGGGCTTATCTCGAGAACTTGCCATATGTTCATGACCAACGCTCCAGTGAATCCAGTTGTTGTTTGAATAAGGCAGCAGCTTTTTTAATTTCCAACTCCTGTTGACCTCGCAGTACATCCTCGAATTGGTTCAGAAGGTAGGAGATTTCTTTTCTCTTGTCTCCCAGTGCTTCCTCATAAATTCGTTCGCCTCTGGCCAGAAGGAGACGGTTTTCTTCTCGATCACGCGGATGGATCTTCATATGGCTGAGCTCAAGCAGCCTTGCCTCAATTTCCTTTTCCGATAAGGTCCCGGGATTTCTTTCAATGACCATTCGTTTCTTCAATCCGCTTCTTACGATGGTCACCTCAACCTCGAGTATGCCGTTGATATCGTAGGTGTAGCGGACGTCGATGGGTTCTTCACCTTTAGGAGCGGAAGGGACCTCGATAAGGAGATTTCCGAGCTTCAGATTGTTCTCCACACGCCGGTTCTCGCCCTGGTAGATCCCTAACTCTATCTGGGTTTGGTTGTCTCGAACGGTATAGAACCGTTCCACCCTGCTGATAGGAATCGGGGAATTCCGTTCTATAATAGGGTGGAAGTACCCCCCATCATACTGATTGTTCCTCGTCTCCCGAGCGACGTCAGTCCCCAAGGTATAGGGGCAAACATCGGTCAGGATGACTTCCTTCAGAATTTGATTGCGTCCCTTCATGGCAGCCTGAATCGCAGCCCCAAGAGCTACCGCTTCATCAGGATGGACTTGCGTATAGGGGAGTCTTCCGAAGACCCGACTGACTACAGATTTAATCATGGGCATCCGAGTGGCCCCGCCGATGAGTATAACGGCATCGATTTCGTTCGGAGAAAAAGAAGCATCGTGGAGTGCCCTCTCGATTGGATGGCGCAAGCGCAGGAGCAACGGCCCCGCTAACTTTTCGAATTCAGCACGGTCTAGAGTGACTTCACATGGTTGGCCGTCCGCAGCCATATATGTCATGGTACCGGTGTTGCCCTTGGACAACGCAGTTTTGCATAGCTCAGCCTGTTTGATTAGGGCTGAATAGGCCTTTTTATCCAAGGAGTGAACATCGATGGAATGGGTTTGGACCAAATGGGAGACCAAGAGCTCCGTAAAATCTTCGCCGCCTAAATAATTGTCTCCGGCAATCGATTTCACTTCCATAACGTTCTCGAACAGCTCGAGGATGGATACATCAAAGGTACCTCCGCCCAAATCGAATACGAGGAATTTAGTATCCGATTCCTTCAAATGCAGGCCGTACGATAAGGCAGCGGCCGTCGGTTCGTTGATTAACCGCTCTACCTTCAAACCGGCCAGCTCTGCAGAGCGCTTGGTCGCCTTGCGCTGAGTATCGTTGAAGTAGGCAGGAACGCTGATGATTGCTTCTGTGATGGTATGGCCCAAAAAGGCCTCCGCATCTGCTTTCAGCGACCGTAGGACAAAGGAGGAAAGCTCCTCCGGAGAAAAGGAGTGGCGCCCCAGTTCAAAGCGCTTCTCGCTGCCCATGAAGCGTTTGAAAGCAGCGACCGTCACTTGGGGGTGCGTAATTAGCCGTTCTTTGGCGATTGTTCCAACTATAATTTCACCGTTGTCATCGATGCTGATAACGGAAGGTGTCAGATGGTCCCCATGGACATTCGGTATCATAACAGGTCCTTGGGTGTGATCGTCCCAATAGGCGATGAGACTGTTCGATGTGCCAAGATCGATTCCAATCATTGCGGACATATGAAAGACCTCTTTTCACCTCAGATGGCAATTTTATCCTAATAATTCGTCGAAAAATGACAGCTTCCTTCACAAAAAGAAGTGGAATTAAGGCATTTATGAGTCCGCCATTCAGCATCTAATGTTGAACGGATCCACCATTATTGTCGGTTCTTGTTGAAAAAAGCAGGTACTACGCTAAATTAGTACTATCCGCTTAATACTGCAAAAGTTACAATGACGGATATACCGGTAAATTCAGATCAGGATGTGAACGAGATGCATAAACGCTGGGTGAAAATCGAAGGCTTAGGCAAATATTTGCCCCGACTTCCTGTGACTTCACGTGAGATGGATGCCAGACTTGGAGTAGCGGAGGGGTGGGTCAAGAAAACGACCGATGTGGATACGCGTTACTTCGTCCAAGGAGAGACCTCATCCTTCATGGGGGCAGAGGCGGCTTGGGAGGCTCTGCGTGTCGCCGGATTAACCTTTGCGGACATCGATTGCCTGATCTGCACCAGTGCGGTTGGCGAGCAGCCGCTGCCAAGCAGCGCTGTCCTGATTCAGAAGGCGATGGGCCAGGAGAAATCGGGCATTCCGGCTTATGATATTAATGCGACCTGTTTGGGATTCATGGCAGGCCTGGATACGATGTCCTATCTGGTGGATGCCGGGCGGTACCGCCGTGTGCTTCTGGTCTCCTCCGAGATCCCGTCCGCTGGATTGAATTGGAGGCATAAGGAAAGCGCTGCCTTGTTCGGGGATGGTGCGGCGGCGGCTGTGATTAGCCGTTCGGAGGACACTGGGGCTCCGGAACGTTCCGCTATCCTGGCTTCCGCGATACGAACCTACAGTGAAGGCCTCCATTATTCCCAGATCCGGGGCGGAGGCACCAGGATGCATCCCAGGGAGCATAGCGCAGAGACCGAGGAGTGCTTCCTTTTCGAGATGGATGGCCATGGCATATTCCGGATGGCGTCGAAGCTGCTTCCGGATTTTGTGGATGAGCTGCTCCGGCAAGCGGATTGCTCCATGAAGGAGCTGAAGCTGGTGATCCCCCACCAAGGAAGCGCGATGGCGATGAGGCTGATCTGCAAGAAGCTGGGCATCTCGAGCGAGCAGCTGATGTACATTACTCCGAACCATGGGAACACGGTATCCGCTTCCCTGCCGATGGGGCTCTATGAAGCCGTGCGTCAGGGAAGATTGAAGCGCGGCGATAAATTTATGCTGCTTGGAACGGCCGCAGGGCTATCCTTGGGAGGAATGGTTCTTGAGTATTAAGATCGTTCTGACCGGAGGCCGTTCACCGGCTGCGCTGGAGCTGTCCAGGCTGCTTCATGCGGCCGGTCACACCGTGATCGCGGCTGAGAGCTGGAAGAGACATCTATGCGGCGCTTCCAAAAGTGTGGCGATGAGCTGCGAGCTTCCGCCTCCCAATCAGAACCCGCGTGTATATGCCGAAGCACTGCGTTCCGTTATTATAGACAGTAAGGCGGATGTGCTGCTGCCCACCTGCGAGGAAATCTATACGATATCCAAGTACCGGGACATGTTGATAGAACACTGCCAGGTGTTTGCAGAGCCGATCTCGGTATTGGAGAGGCTTCACCATAAGGGGAAGTTCATAGAATGGGCGGAATCCCTCGGATTGAAGGTTCCTCTGACCAGGATGGCGGAGAGCCGGGAGGAGCTGATGAGCCTGGCGTCGAACCGGGGGTTATTCCCAGGCGGGGTCATATTGAAGCCCGCATATTCCCGTTCCGGGTCCAAAGTGGGGGTCATCTCCGATGCTGCCCTCACCCCTGACATCGAGAAGGCGGTCCAGGCCGCAGCTCCGATCTCGGCCGCCTATCCCTGGGTGGTGCAGGCGAGATTGCCGGGACGCCAGCTCTGTACCTACAGCATCGCCCAGCAGGGTACCCTTGTCGCCCACACCGCCTATTGGACACGGTATACGGCAGGTGTAGGCAGCTGCGTTCACTTCGAGCACGTGTGGGAGGGGGAGACCTTTCACTTCGTGGAAATCTTCGTGAAAGCGACGGGGTTTACCGGGCAGATAGCATTTGATTTCAAGGAGGGCTTGGACGGGCGTCTCCTGCCGATCGAGTGCAATCCCAGGGCGACCAGCGGCATCCATCTCTTGGCGGGAGTCCCGGGCATCGACCGAGCCTTGGTGGCGCCCTCCGGGCTTCAATCAGAAGGAATCCTGGTTCCGCCGGCCTCCGGGACTGCATCCATGCTGGGGGCGGCGATGCTCTTAACCGGATGGAGAGGCAGCAGGACGATCCGTCAATGGCGGGAATGGGTCCTCGATTATGCCCGTGCCCGGGATGTGTTGTTCCGCTGGAACGATCCCATGCCTGCCGTGGAGCAGCTGGGGGTATTCGGCCGACTGTGTGTGCAGCAATGGCGTACAGGAATGTCCTTATTGGAATTGACAACTTCGGATATCGAATGGAATGGTGAAGCATGAAAGCGTTGGTTACGGGAGGAACAGGCTTCCTGGGGGAAAGACTATCGCGGGTGTTAACGGAACGGGGCTGGCATATTACCGCGACGGGGCGCAACCCTGACATTGGAGCGAGGCTCAGGGCCCACGGGGTTGACTTTGTCCAGGCTGACTTGCGGAATAAGGAACGGCTTCGCACCATGTGCCAAGGTCAGGATGTTGTGTTTCATTGCGGCGCTTTGTCGTCGCCTTGGGGGGCGTATCAGGATTTCTATGAGACGAATGTGACCGGGACGGAGAATGTTGTGGAAGCATGCTTGAGAGAGGGCGTAGGCCGGCTCGTTCATGTTTCAACGCCGAGCATTTATTTTGACTATACGGACCGGTTGAACATACACGAGGATGACCCGCTTCCCATGAAGCCGGCCAATCCTTATGCCGCAACGAAGCGGCTGGCGGAAGAGGCCGTGCGGAGGGGAATGGGCCACGGCTTGCCCTCCGTCATGATCCGCCCCCGCGGAATATTCGGACCGGGAGATACCTCCATTCTGCCCCGTCTGATTGCGGCCAATGATACAGGGGGTGTTCCGCTCATACGCGGGGGACGGGCCATGCTGGATATGACCTATATCGATAATGTGGTGGATGGTCTGGAACAGGCGGCGTCGGCGCCGCAGTCTGCGATGGGGTTGGCGTACAACCTGTCCAACGATGAGCCGGTGCGGCTTCTAGACGCAGTGCAGCGTTTATTTGAACAGTTGGATAAGCCGTTGAAGCTCCGCTCCCTCCCTTACCCGGCGGCCAGTCTGTTGGGAGGCTGTATGGAGGTGGTATCTCGGATGACGGGGAAAGAGCCGAAGCTGACCCGCAGCACGATCGGTCTGGTAAGCTTCAGCCAGACCCTGGATATCACACGAGCCAAGGAAAAGCTGGGTTACCGGCCAGCAGTAAGCATGGATGAAGGGCTGCAGCGGTTCAGCGATTGGTGGAAGGAGGAGAACATATGATGAGGCTTGGAATTCCTGTTACGGTCCGGCTGCGCCTCTTCGCAGCGGGTGCGTGTACGCACCCCGAATGGGTTACGTTGAAGGGCGGGGCTTGGTCATCGGCTGTTTTCCCGGCGGGCTTCGCCTATGTGGAGCATCCGCAACAGGGTGGGATCCTGATCGATACGGGCTACACCGCCCGGTTTAACCGGGAAACGTCCCGCTTGCCTTTCAGTATATACCGGCGTCTGACTCCGGCCAAGGTTACTGCTGAGGAAGAGGGGGTTCGACAGCTAGAGGCCCTGGGGATAGAGGCCGACAGCATCCGCACCGTCATCCTGACTCACTTTCACGCGGATCACATCGGCGGCGCCAGGGATTATCCTCGCGCCCGCTTTATTTATCTGCAGGAAGCCTACGATGCCGTACGGAATCTGAACAGTCTGGCCGCGCTCCGGGCAGGCTTCCTGGCAGGACTGCTGCCGGAAGATTTCGCCGCACGGTCACAGCCCGTCAGTCAACGAGAAGCGCTCCGGCTGCCGTTCCCGTCTCCCTATGCCCACGGGTATGACTTGCTTGGCGACGGCAGCCTATTCGCGGTGGAGCTGCCCGGCCATGCCAAGGGGCAGATCGGGATCTTCCTGGCTACCGAATCCGACGATTACTTCCTCTGTGCGGATGCGGTATGGTCCAGCAGAGCTTACCGGGAGAACCGTCCGCCTCATCCGGTTGCAGGACTGATTATGTCCGACCGCCTGGCGTACCGGAGTACGATGGAGAAGCTCCGGGAGCTGCACCTGCAGTATCCCGGGCTGCGAATCGTACCTTCCCACTGCGGATACAGCCTAACGGCCTGGACGCCGGCGGGGGGCGAGCTCTGATGCGTAAGATCGGCATCTTCCTCTCCCATTACTGGAAAGCCCGATACGCCCACAGAAGGTGGACGGATCGTGAGCATCTGCTGCGTTGGCAGGAGGAGCGTATCCTCCGCCATATCGATTGGGTGCGGGAACGCTCATCCTATTACCGGGAGCTGTGGGAAGGGTATGCTTCCGCCGACTGGCGCAGCTTCCCCGTCATCGGCAAGGCGCAGATGATGGACCACTTCGACCGGTTGAACACGGCGGGCATCAGCAGGGAGGCTGCCTTCTCCGTTGCCCTGCAGGCGGAGCAAACCAGGGATTTCGCCAGCCAGCTGGGCAAGAACCGCATAACCGTCGGCCTCTCATCCGGCACCTCCGGGAACCGGGGACTATTCCTGGTCAGCGAGGAAGAGAGTGTGGCCTGGGCGGGGACGGTGCTGGGCAAGGTGCTGCCGGGGCCGCTGTGGAGGGCGGAGCGGGTCGCTTTTTTCCTGCGCGCTAACAGTAATTTGTACGAAAGCGTCCGGGGCGGCAGGCTGATGTTCCGGTTCTTCGATCTGCTGACACCGACGGAGCAGCACCTGGTCGTGCTGAACCGTTACCGGCCCACGCTTCTCGTCGGGCCGCCTTCCGTTCTCCGTCTGCTCGCCGAAGCGGCACAAGACGGCAAGCTCAAGATCGGGCAGCCGAACAAGATCGTGTCGGTGGCGGAGGCCCTCGATCCTATGGATGAAGCGCTGATCCGGGGGGTATTCGGGCGTCCGGTCCATCAGATCTACCAATGTACGGAAGGGCTTCTGGCGGCTACCTGCGAATTAGACACACTCCATCTGAACGAGGATCTGGTTCACATCGGCAAGGATGTTCTGGACCAGGCAAGCGGCCGGTATGCTCCTGTCATCACGGATTTTACCCGCCGGACACAGCCGATCATCCGCTACAGGCTGGATGACGTCCTCCTAGAGAGCGGCACGCCCTGCGGCTGCGGGTCCCCTTTTGCCGCGTTGACGCGCATTGAGGGACGTTGTGACGACTTGCTGTATTGGCCCCGATTGACGGATGGAGGACCCTCTCCGGTCTTCCCGGATTTCATCACCCGTTCGATTATTCAAGCCTCCGATTCGATTACGGAATACCGGGCTGTGCAGCATACGCCGGTACGAATGGAGATCACCGTGCGGCTTCTTGGCGGCGGGGCCGACGAACAGGCGATGGAGCAGGTGAAGCGGGCGCTGTTGGAGCATATGGCCCGGCTCGGGAGCAGGTTGGGCTGCCGGGTTCCCGACCTGACCGTCATTTTCTGCGAAGGTGCCATGCATCAAGATCAAGCGGGCAAGAAGCTTCGCCGGGTAGAGAGGAGGTTTGCGCTTGAGCAATGGGGGGCGTATATACGAGAATGAGCTCCTGCAGCAGGTTCCCTGGGCGGACACCGAGGACGGGCGATCGATGCGGACCTATTTCGAACCGTTTCTTGAGCATCCTTCCAGAACTCTGATCCACAATATCCGAACCCGATTCGCATTCTTGTCCCTCGGGAGCCAAGTCCTGCCCCTTACCGTGAATGAGACGGAATGGGACAATGCCTATGTCTGTTCCCCGTACACGCATTATGTCCGCTATGCCCATGAGGAGCTGGAGCGGTTGAAGAACCGTCCATTGGAGCTGCTCCTTGGAGGAATCCTGAAGGGGATCGGGTCCGGAATGCGGGCCGTCAAGCTGAACCGGGTGGTCCATATCAACAATTGGCTGCTGTCCACGAATCTTGCCCCATCCATGGATGAAGACGAATGCCGGGAGATGACCTCCTGCCTTCTTGATCGGTATCCGGAGCACGCCCTCGTATTCCGATCCCTGAATCGAAAGCTGAACGGTCCCATCATGGACGCCTTGATCGGGATGGGGTATATTCTGGTTCCGAGCAGACAGATCTATATCTTGGATCACCTGCGGCATACGCCGGACGCCAAGGCCCGATGGCTGGTGAAGCGTGACTTCGGATTGATGAGCAAACACGGCTACTCGATCGTTCCCCCTGAGGAAATCATGGAGGAGGACATCCCGCGGATTACGGAGCTGTACCGGATGCTCTACCTGGAGAAATATTCGCGCTGCAATCCTGAGTTCAGCCCGGCATTCATCAGCCATGCGCGGGAGACAGGCTCGCTGCGATTGTATGGGCTTCGCAGAGCAGGGACTCTGGACGCGGTTCTTGGTTTTATCGTCCGCGATGGCGTTATGACGACTCCCTTATTCGGTTACGATCTGACCCTGCCGCAAGAGCTGGGCTTGTACCGGATGCTGTCCGCCCTGCTTATCCGGTTGGCGGAGGAATCCGGACGGATCCTGCACGAGAGCTCAGGCGCCGCCCAGTTCAAACGAAACCGCGGAGCGCTTCCGGAGATCGAATACAGTGCGGTGTATGTTCGCCATCTGCCGCAGTACCGCCGGCTCCCTTGGCATATCCTGCAGGTGCTGCTGAACCGGATCGGTGTGCCGATCATTCGTAAATATAAGCTGTAAGGAGCTGATCTTATGCATCCTCCGATTGAAGCCGGTCCGGCGCGGCCGGTTGTACTTATCACTGGCGCGGCAGGCGGATTCGGCTGGAGAGCCTGCCTGCATTTTGCCAAGAGCGGGTACCGGGTGGTCGCCGCTATGAGGGATATGACCAAGCCGTCCCCGCTTATGGAAGAGGCGGAGAAATGGGGGATCCAATCGCTCATCCATCCGGTTGAAATGGACGTCACAAGGCCCGAGCAGATTGAACGCTGCATTGCCCAGATTCTTGACGCTTATGGGCGGATCGACGTACTGGTGAATAATGCAGGGTTTGCGTTAGGCGGGTATGCTGAGGAGGTGTCTCTTCAGGACTGGCGGCGGCAGATGGACACGAACTTCTTCGGCATGGTCGCGGTCACCCAAGCGGTGCTGCCGGTGATGCGGACCGCAGGCTCCGGAACGGTCATTAATGTAAGCAGTGTAAGCGGAAGGATCGGCTTGCCGGGCTACGCTCCGTACTCCGCATCCAAGCATGCGATGGAGGGCTTCAGCGAGTCCTTGCGGCTGGAGATGCTTCCGTACGGCGTCCGGGTCGTGCTCGTAGAACCGGGCTCCTACCGAACGGCGATTTGGCAGAAGGGCTTTGACCAAATCTCCATTGCCGGCGATAGTCCGTACCATCATCGGATGGAGACGGTCCTGAACCATTCCCGGCGTACCTTTGATCAGTCTGCCGATCCTATGGAGGTGGCCAAGCTGATCGTGCGGGTTGCACAGAAGAAACGGCCGAAGCTGCGCTACCCCATTGGCCGGGATGCCCGGATGCTGCTCATCGCAAAGACGCTTCTCCCGTGGAAATGGTTGGAGAAGCTGGTGAATAGCGTGTTAAAGTAAGGCTGCGGCCGCAAAACCATCAAACGGTTTAGGGGGAATCCCGATTGAAGTACTTCACCATATTTGCTTCAAGAAACGATATTCAGGATATTCACGGCTACATTCAAGAGGTATTTGGAAGCCAATTCAAGATAGGCAAGAATGGCAAGGAGTATACCTTGGTGCCTAAGGGCTGGTTCAACCGGAATACCATCACACTATCTGTAGTTTCCGAGGATACAGATCCCGATTATTTTCACAACAACATCCCTGGAATGATGGGGCTTTATCATAACATGCCGTTCGAGGATGAAGAGCTGCAAAAGCTCGTCCTAACCCAAATTTCGGTTCTCAATACGATGATTGCGATTCAAACGGAGAAGGAATACAACGATACATACAGGACCTTATTCATGGAATTGCAGAATAGAGTGAACGGGATCGGCTTCCTTCCGGATACGACGTTGGTGGACCTGCATGGTTCTGTCATTGTGAATCCGGATGGAAGCTCCGGGCCGGCGGACTTTAAGGTATACGCCTGTACGCGGAAGATCAGAGGGGAGGAGTCCATCACCTCGGAAGGGGAGCGGCGGAAACGAAGGACCATCACCTATCTGCAGGAGAAAGGGGTCCCGTTCTTAGAGACGCTGCCCCAATTGCCTGCCCAGGCTGATCTCCAGTTTAGATCCCGCGAGGAGATTGCCAAGCGTGCGATTAGTCTATTGCTGGTTATTCAATATGCCTGTGATGCGGTTCAAGAGAATGACCTGGATCAATCGAGGCAGTTTGTTCTGGAGCATCTTCAGAAATACGGGGTCGAGAAGGAACTGACCGACCATGAAAGAGCGCTCCTCCATGACGCTTCCCCCCTGAAGCAGGACGTGATCAACATGGCATGGCAGTACGAAGCGTATTGGGCGTTAATCTGGTCGTTAGGCTTCGTCCAGACGCTAGAATTCCCTGACCGGATCTGTGATTGCGATTACGCGATCAAGGTGGTCTCTTCTTGTGAGTCCTTCGATGAATTTATCAGCAAGACCAACTTAAGAAGCAGCGAAAACATTCTGGACGAAGCGGACATCATATACCGCCTCCATTGGGCTTGTGTGAATTCCCGGATTCAAGGGGAACAGGCTCCCTTAGGACTGAACGAAAGTGTAGTCATGGAGCGGCGGAGGGCCTTGTTTTGGCTGATGGGGTATCGGGATGAGGTATGGGACCATATCAGTATGGATACTTGATTTAGGTAGGCTATTCCTCTTCCAGAGACACCACGCCATAGCGCTCAAGAGCTTTGGTTGAAGATTCGAGCATTCGGCGCTTCAGATAATCCCCTTCGATGACGCGGACCCGCTTGCCGAGAAAACGGATCTTGGAGAGCAGGTACTCGGCTTCGTCTGCGAGAACGCATAGGCGAACCCGGTAGGTACCTGTCTCTTCGTTGTACTCGACGGTTTTTTCGAAGCAGGAGAAGGCGTACAGGATGCGGGATAGCTCTTTGTTATACTGGTGGATCACTTCTATTACGGCTTCCGTTTTCCTGGCATTGAGCGTAACGCCGATCCGTTCAAGAATTCGCTCCGCGGCTGCCGGATCGATGGATTCGGCCGTGACCGAGTGGATGTTATTCAATCGTGTGCTCATAAAGGCATGGTTCCGCAGGTGGTGCCAGAGCAGATACCATTCCCTCTTGATCATGGAGTATTCCAATTTGTACGGGAGGCCGGACTGGTCGGTATGAATCCGATCGCCCTTGACCCCGTAGGTGATCCGGATTCCGCTGAGATTCACAATATGCTGGCGCAAGGAACGCAGGAGCGGGTGGTAGACGTGCTTTTCCACGTTTTTTGCCTTTTCGATCAGGTGATCGGAGGTTTGGAGCGCCTCATCCTTGTGAAGAAGGGAGACTAACTTATCCCTCGTTTCTACGGTGAAGGCATCAGCAGTGGCAGGGTGGTCCAGCATCATCTTGAGCCAAGCCCGCTCGTGTGCCGTTACCATGAAGGTGCCGGAGTCCTCCAACCGGGAGATGATCTGGTAGTTAAAAATTTTCTCAAACGGGTTCATAATACGCTTGAATCTCCTTCCACTCCGCGATCATCTCTCGTCGAAACCGGATGGGCTCCAGAATTTCACAGCTGGAACCGAAGCTTCTTAGCCACGGCTTGATCTCGGTCGTACCGTTGACTGTGATCTCATAGATGAAGGAATGTTCGTCTTCGGAGACGATCTGCCCCCACTGACCCTGCAGCAGGACGCGTTCCTTCACAAAGTTCCGCTCGGGCTTCTCCGGGCTATAAAAACGGGCACGCACGGTTACCGGGTCGCCGGTATCGATCAGCCAGCTGTACCGTATTTTTTCCTCGAGTGTGTGGGTCCGCTCCTGTATGAACTCCTCGGATACCTCTTCGCCTTCCTCAATCTGCGTCATCCCTTCCATCCGGTACTTGCGGATGCCTTCGCGGCCATGCGATAGCAGGTACCAACGCCCATATTGGTGATCATAGACGATCTTAAGCGGCAGGGTCTGTTCTGTTCTGCCTTCCGTCTCCCGCTCGAATAGCGGATTGGTGTTCTGGGAGGCGTAGCTCTTGTCCGCCTTAGGCGAGAAGTAGAGGAAATGAACCTTCCGGCGGTGCCGGATCGCGTGGAGGAGCGTGAACAAATGGGCTTCGTCCAGGATCCGGGAGTAGTAGTGGTACTTATAGAGAAAAGGCTCCACGGCCTGCCGGTCCGTCCGGGTGCGCAGCAGGTGCTTCTTCAATCCGTCTCGAAGAAGGTATCCTTGAACGGAAGGAACCTGCGTATTCGCCATAACATCGACGAAATCGTACAGGTCATGAAGCTCATCATCGGTTAGCTCCCGGACCAGGTCGTTCTCCATCCGGTAACGGTAGGGGCGGGTGGAGGAGGCTTTCCGGATGACGCCGACCTCCTCCAAGTACTTGAGATCGGAACGGATGGTCTTCTCGTCCGGCAGAGGAGCATCGGACGGAAGGCTTTTGCAGCAGAGATCTATAAGATCCATTGCCGTACATTCCCGTTCGTTCAGGGCTGCCAAGAGCAGCGACAATCTCTCCGATTCCGACACCTTCAGGGACTTGGCACGAAATAGTAAGAGCAGCATCGGGTCTGTGGATTCGTAATAGTTAAAGCGGATGGCCTCCGCGAATTCTATGCCCTGGTCCTGCGGCAGCTGCTGGTACATGGTGCTCACGATATCCTTGAGCCGGCGCAGAGTCTTATCGAACGTATGAACCGAGATGCCCAGCCGCTTGGCGAATTGCTGCCTGTTGTAAGCACCGCTTGTCAGAACGAGCATGCGCAGAAACTGAATTTCCTTATCAAAGCTCTCTCTAGCCATGCCAGCATTCACCCGTTCCACAGTAAGTTAATCCTTATTGTAGCAGGGGATGGAAATCCGGGAAATGGAAAAGTTAGTGTCTTCGTAATAGTTCTGCCCTGTTCCCGAATAGCGAAATGAGCGACAATCGTGGAGGAAGAAGCAACAAGTGAATAGAGGTTAAGTGAGATAGAAGCAGGGGAGTGGAGCTGAATGGCTTATCAGATAATGGATGGAATCCGCGTATGGGGGAAACCGGAGGAAGCAGCACTGGCTCAAGCGAAGCTATGTGCGGCGACAGGGCAAGTGGTTCAAACGCTGTTAATGGCCGATCATCATAAAGGGTACAGTCAACCGATCGGTGGTGTTGTCGTGTATGACGGGCAGATCTCTCCTTCGGGAGTGGGTTATGACATCGCATGCGGGAATAAAGCCGTTCGTACCAATCTGCATGTAAGCGAGCTGAAGCCGAGATTAGCATCGATGATGGACGAGATTGCACGCAAAATCTCCTTCGGTGTGGGCCGTGTCAACCAGGAACGGGTGGACCATGAGCTGTTCGACGATCCGGACTGGGCCGTGTACGCCGAAGTCGGCAAGCAGGAACACGACAAGCTTAAGGCGTTGGCCCGGGAGCAGCTTGGTACTGTTGGGAGCGGGAATCATTTTGTGGACCTGTTCGAAGAGGCTGGGACGGGCAGGGTCTGGGTCGGCAATCACTTCGGGAGCCGGGGCTTCGGACATAAGACCGCCAGTGGATTTATCAACCTGATTGCTGGGAGGAGGTTCCTGGACAACGCGCCCGGTGAAAAAATGGACCAGCCGCCTTATCTGCTGGACCTGGACAGCGAGCTCGGGGACATGTACTACCGGGCCATGAAGCTGGCCGGACGATACGCATATGCTGGCCGGGATTATGTGATTCAGCAAGTATTGGCCATCCTTGGGGCGGAAGCAGACTTCGAGGTGCACAATCATCATAACTATGCGTGGAAGGAAACCCATAACGGCAAGGAAGTTATCGTCGTTCGTAAAGGAGCGACACCTTCGGCACCGGGACAGCTCGGGTTCATCGGCGGGAGCATGGGGGATATCTCTGTTATCGTCAAAGGTAAAGATACTACGGAAAATAAGGACTCATTCTTCAGCACCGTACATGGAGCGGGACGGGTTATGAGCCGAACGCAAGCGGCCGGTAAAATGAACTGGAAAACCCAGAAGCGGACCGGAGGGCAAATTTCCGTAGAACAGATGCAGCAGGCGGTAAAGGCCTACGGTGTCGAGCTGCGCGGAGCGGGCACGGATGAGAGTCCGTTCGTATACCGGAAGCTTCAAGATGTTCTGGACGCCCATGCGGAAACAATTGAGGTCATGCACGTGCTGAAGCCGGTCGGAGTCAGCATGGCAGGAGCGGATGAGTTCGATCCGTATAAGGACTGAGGATTAGAAAAAAGTGGCTTAGGGACGAAAATCCCAGAGCCACTTTTGCTTTTACTCAAGCCTTGTTAATCCATTCTGAAAACCTTGCCTTTAGGTACAAAAGGCAAGTGCTGGCCCTTTGGGATCAAAAACGCATGCTCCCGATGGATATGCAGCCGATCGCAAAAACCGTCCGTGATAACCAAGATCGGTCCCTTCTTAGGAAAATCCTCTGCATGCTCCAAAAGGTCGATGGCCGGCTGCAAAATCGTGCCGCCTCTCCCTTTGACGGACACCCGGTCCGCAATAACTTCGGGCGCTAGATAACCTTGGTCATAGACCGCCGCGTCACAGAAAATGACCCGAACAAGCGGGACATCGCGCGATATGCTGTAGCTGGCGATGGCTCCGAGGGCTTTTCCTAACAGCTTGGTGTCCATGGAACCGGAAGTGTCCAGCACGACACCAAAGGTACGGCCGTCTTCTTCTCCCGAATCCGGTACCCATCGGGGTCTTGGAATATCCGGCGTAGAGGATTGCCTTCGGCTGATTCTAGAGTAGGTGCGAACCTTCTCCAACGGAGAGAAATAGTGATCGAACCATTTGGCCAATTCGACGTCCCATAAGATCGGGGGCTGGGAAAGGGCGCGGATCTCTTCTATTAACCCTGCAGGGAGAAACCCTCTATTCTGATCATAATGGTAGTCGAGGCCTTGACTTAGACAGCTGCGGTAAAATTCATCCAGTGTCATTCCGTCACTGCGGTTCCACCAGTCCGGTGTCTGCGGAGTCAATAGATCTCCAAGGCCAACTCCCCGGAATGTTGCTACCTTGCGGTAGAGCCGGATATCGCTCACGATGCGATCATAGACGGACTCTGCCGATAACCCTTGCAGCTCCGGGTCATGGAGTCCCCCGATTCTCGGGAAGGCACCAAGGCCCATCTCAATGAGCCATTGATTGATGACGTAGTCGCAAGCCACATTCCATAAATAGGGATCTCGTCCGTCGGCACGCGCATGATGCCGTAGTCCCACATGCAGAAATTCATGGGCCAGCACGAAGCGGCATTCTTGCTCGTCCAGGCCTGCCGCAGGGTTCACATAGATTTCCTTGGCCTCCGCATCAACAGCCGCTACCGAAATGGACAGGCGGGCGCACAGGATGGGATCTTCGATAATTTGAAAATCTGCCGCCATAGCTCCCATGAGAGGGTAACTGCTGATGAACCAATGGCGGGCCTTCTGCGCAGGTGACTTTACATCCTTGTTGGCACCCAAGTAAGCTTCATATCCCGCCGTTACATTGACCGCGCTGGTTACCGCCATTGCTAGCCCCTTGCCCAGACAGTCCTGCCAGTTGACATCCTTGTTGCTCCAGTAGGATGGGGCTGATGCGCGGGGAGCGATAATCATATCCTGATACCCATGTCCCGCTGTTCCCAAGTGATAGTAGGAGGGAGGAAGCCCTCTTTCCACGAAGCTGTCGTACAGCTCCTCCTCGCTAGCAGATGCAATCTCGACTCGCCCTTCCATGCCTTCCGGTGGCTTTCCAAGCTTCATATCAAAGAGGAACTTGGCAATAAAACTGTCGCACGCTGCGTTCCATAGATCTTGGCGATCCATGACCCGAAAGTGCCCAAATCCCAGATGCAGCAGGGCATGAGCAAGGATATAAACCCACTCTTCGGGGAGTGCTCTTCGCTTCGGATGGACGTGAATATGTCCATTGCTGGTTGTGATAGCCCAGCCATGATCCGGGCAAAGGTTGCCTTCCTGTCGGACGAACCGCGCATGAGATGCTAGGGGGGCGAACATGGGATGGTTACTTATGAATTGGAGCCCCTCAGTATAGGACTTCGTCGCCGGGTCTAACTCTCTGGATTTTGACTTTGCCATCTTCAAGCTTCCTTTTTCTGTACAAGCCTTGGCAGGTCACGGACGATCTCTACGAGGAACCAGTCAGGTAAACTATCTCCGTTTTCACCCTTAGCTACGGTTAGCTGGGCAATCTCAAGACTGATCGTGCTCAGACTTTTGATCAGAGCCTTAGCCCGATGGGCCAGCTTCTTGTGATGTTCGGTCAGGATGTCCTTCGAATCCGGCAGTTCTTTGATCAACTGAGCACGGAACGATTGCGCCATGAAGTATAATACATCCCGATCCTCCGGTTGATGCGGCCATCCGGCTTCACCTTCCAGAATCGCATTCAGCTTGTATTTGTTGTGGGTCTGCTTGAAGAAGGCTTTGAATTGACCCGCATGATGAGGGGACAGACAACCGGTTGCCAGAATATCGAGTGTTTCCGGCTGCAGTTGATCCCCGTATTCCTTCAATGCATCACTTAACATATGCCATGAACGTGGTGTGGAGAATGGCTCTTCGTGTTTAGGGGGCTGAACCCACAGGTGATCCGGCCTTGTTTCAATGTAGGAGATGATCAAGGGATGGATTTGGCTGTCGTAGGCCCACTCCAACCATTCCCTGTGGGCGACACGTAATTGAACATGAAACATGCGGTTGATCAGCGCAGAAGACATCGGCTTGACGATCGCACTGTCTTGGGCGCGGTTACCCGCTCCAATCACAACGGAACCCTCCGGCAATACATATTCTCCGATTCGCTTCTCCAAGATCAGGCTATAAAATGCCTTCTGCACCTCATGCGTACAAGCATTCAGTTCATCCAGGAACAAACAATAGGGCTCACTTCGGGCAATCATGCTGGGAGGACAAAAACGGCTCTTCCCCTCCACAATTTGCGGAACTCCGATCAGATCCTCCGGTGCGAGCTGGCTGCCTAACAGCGAAACGCAGGGCAGTCCGACCATGTCGGCAAACTGTTGGACAAGGGACGACTTCCCCACTCCCGGAGGCCCCCAAATAAAGACGGGGCGAACGACAGCGATATTAAGTAAAACCTCCATCAATTGCTTAGATGTAACTGAAGCGGATATATTCATGCATCGATTCCTTCCAAGTAATCAGGTTACCGCCATCATACCATAAGGTTCGGTTTGCGTTATAAGTAAAGTTTGGTTATAACAGTTGGGCAAAATTTCTAACGTCGTAATACTTTCACCATGTTCGTTTCCCCTGAAATGAGCGAAGATAGGTTCAGAAGGTCGACGCCGAAAGGTTAAGGCCGACGAAGATCATCGAGGCGCATGGATGGGTTACTTCGCCTGTTAAGCGACTTGCCGTTGGTTCGAGTCCAACTTCCATCGAAAGATGGAATAGCTCAGATGGTAGAGCAGTCTGTACCTATCCGATCTTTTCTTCCTCGATGATCTTGATTTGTTACATGACAGACCCTTGCCGGTGAGGCGCAGAGATGGGTTACTTCGCATCCAAGCGACCATTGGGAATACCCGGGCATTATGGCAGGTTCGAATCCTGCAAAATAGCCTATCTCACCTTTTCCTCACCGGTGTTATCTCATTTTACCGTTTTCCTTGAAAACGGGCAGGAGGTTTTGAAACATGAGCTTCGCACAAAAATTGTTCGGTTCCTTGAAGCCGACTACGCGCAACAAAGACCAATATCCCGCCTATACACGGTCTGTAGAGGAGCAGTACCTGCAGATCCTTCTGACCAATACGATGAGCAATACGTACTACGCCGATCAGAATGAGCTCTTGAGCGATGCCGAGCAGCTTCATCACGAGATGGCGGTGGGCAACCCGAGCTTCATGGCGAAAGCCATCGTGTTCGCACGCAACTCCGGCTTTATGAGACTGCAGCCGCTCTTTGGTCTCGCCATTCTGTCGGCTTACCGGCCGGACTTGTTCGCGAAGATATTCCTCCAGGTGGTACGGATTCCGTCTGACCTGTTCGATTTCTTGACGATTCTCAAGGGCCAAGGCAGAGGCGAAGGAGGTCGTGCTGTCAAACGCCAAGTCAACCGTTTTCTGGCTACCGTCAGTGAATATTGGGCGGTCAAATATAACGGCCGCGGTCGGGGCTACAGCCTTGGCGATGTGATCGCAACGGCGCATCCGAAGCCGTCTGACATGAAACAGATGGCCTTATTCCGCTATCTGCGCGGCCTGGAGGCCAATATCGGTCTGCTGCCGCAGGTAGAAGCGCTCGAGCGGTTGAAAGTAGCCGCATCCGAGCAGGAGCAGATCGAATGGATTGAACGGGGGAAGCTTCCATACGAGACGGTGACCGGTGCTATCAAGCCATCGAAGGCCATATGGGAGGCACTGCTGTACCAGATGCCGACGTTTGCGCTGCTTCGTCACCTGAATGCACTGCAGCGGGCAGGCGTATTGGAGGAGAAGCACCATCTTGATTATGTGATCAGCCGGATTACAGACGAAGAAGCGCTGCGCAGGGCCCACATCCTGCCGTTCCGGTTCGCGACGGCATTCCGGCAAGTGGAGCATCCGGAGCTGCGGGATGCTCTGCGGGACGCAGTAGACCTCACGTTCGGCAACCTGCCGGAGGTAGGCGAGAACACGGCGATTTTCCTCGACATCTCCGGTTCCATGGACGGACAGTATCTGGAGATCGGTTCGGTCTTCGCGCTGGCTCTGTACAAGAAGACGAAGGGCAACTCACTCTTCTGGCTCTTCAACACGGAGGTCCGGGATGTCAGACCTTCCAAGCGGGACAGCATTCTGGGTCAAGCGGAGCATATCCGTGCTTGCGGCGGAACAGATACCGGTGCTCCGGTTCGGAAGCTGTTTCAGGAGCGCAAACGGGTCGATCAGATCATCATCATCACAGATGAGCAGCAAAATAGCGGCAGCCCGTTCTACCAAGAGCTTGCGCATTACCGCTCCAAGGTTAACCCGGATGTGAAGACTTTTGTGGTAGACATCGCCCCGTACCGGTACGCCATGGTACCGCCGCAGGATCACCATACGTTCTACATCTACGGCTGGAGCGATACGGTGTTGTCTTACATTGCACAATCCGTGCAAGGATATGCTTCCATGACAGAGCAGGTTAACGCGATGGCTCTAGATGGGGAATAAAATGATCCATCCCATACAGCAAGGAGTGATCCACATGACCGATTGGTCCGAATGGCATCCTACCATATTAAATGAGCTTCGTAACATTGAACAGGAGGAAGGAGTAAGGGTTCTGTATGCCTGTGAGTCCGGAAGCCGGGCTTGGGGGTTCCCCTCCAAGGATAGCGATTATGACGTCCGGTTCCTCTATGTCCGCCCGAGAGACTGGTACTTATCCATATACGAGGGCCGAGATGTGATCGAGCGGCCGATCAGCAACAAGCTCGACATCAACGGCTGGGATCTGAAGAAGGCGCTGGCGTTATTCCGGAAGTCTAATCCGCCCTTATTGGAATGGCTGCAATCGCCGATACAATATTTGGAAGAGTCTTCCGTTGCTGAACAGATCCGTCGGGTATCCCCGTTGACGTTCTTGCCGAAATCGTGCATGTACCACTATCTGAACATGGCAAAAGGAAATTACCGGGAATATTTTCAGGGAGAACAAGTAAAGATCAAGAAATACTTCTATGTGCTGCGTCCGGTATTGGCCTGTGCGTGGATCGAGAAAACCGATACGATGCCCCCGATGGAATTCGAACGATTAGTTCATGACCTAGTCCCTGCCGGCAGCGAGTTGAGGGAGACCATCGAGCATCTATTGGCCCGCAAGAAGGCAGGGGATGAACTGGACCTCGAGCCCAGGTTGAATCCGATCAACGAGTATTTGGAGGACCGCTTGCAATATTTTGAACGGGTGGCGGCGGACTCAAGGACTTCCCAGACCAAGCTTGACGACCGGTTGGATGATTTGTTCCGTTCCGCCCTGCATGAGGTTTGGGGTTAGAAGGAATATTTTGTAAGGAAATCGCCGCGAACCTCTTGTTTGAGGTGGCGCAGGAGCGGGAGATCGACCCGCGGTTGTAACGGCTTCGAGTATCCGAATCCCTGCGAAGGGGTTCGGGTACTTTTTGCGTGGGAGATGAAGAGCAAACGATTCTAACGAAACAATCCCAGCCATAAGGCGATGGGAATGGGTATAATGCTACTTAACAGATTACGGATATAAAACCATTAGGAAGTGAACGAGATGTTGAATCCAGTAACAGAGAAAAACTTAAGCAAGCTGATGACCAAAATTCTTCGCCATACCCCCGAGGAATTGGGTGTGGAGCTGAACACCGGGGATGGATCGTGTCCGGTGGATGTTTTGCTCTACGCCATTCAAGCCCAACCGAGATGGTCGTGGGTTAAGCTTGAAGATGTAGAGCAGGTCGTGCAAAACTCGGATAAGCAGCGCTTTGTAATCGAGGGGGACCGCATTCGGGCACGGTACGGGCACAGCCATGATAAGGTGCAGTATACTCCGGGGATCCCGCCGGCTGTTTTATACCATGGAACTAACAAGATGGCGGTATCCTCCATTCTTAGAGAGGGCATAAGCCCCATGAGCCGGCAGTATGTCCACCTGTCGGAAGGGACGCATTTTGCAACGCTGGCCGGAAGCCGTAGAGGAGAATTGGTGATTCTTACGATTGATACGTTAAAGGCACAGCAATTAGGGGTCGCGTTCTACTACGCCGGTAATGAGGTGTGGTTGGCTGACCACGTGCCTTCTGAATGCTGCAAGACAACGGATACGAGGAAAAAGGAGTAGGTATGATATGAATCATTCCATGATTGATATCGGGGTTAACCTGATGCACCGTTCGTTTCATCAGGATCGTGAGCAGGTGGTGGAACGAGCGTTAGCCAATCACGTCTCACCTCTAATCATTACGGGAACGAGCGAAAGGAACAGTATTGAAGCAGCCCGCTATGCCGGCCGTTATGCTGGTAAGCTGTACGCTACCGCGGGGGTTCACCCGCATGATGCGAAGAGCTGTAATGAGAGAACGTTGACCAAGCTTAAAGAATTGGCGGCGCTGCCCCAAGTAGTCGCCATCGGGGAGTGCGGCTTGGACTATAACCGGGACTTCTCACCGCGGGACGTTCAGCGCAAATGGTTCGCTGCACAGATTCAATTGGCCGTGGAGATGAACATGCCGCTGTTCCTGCACGAGCGGGAAGCTTTTGCCGACTTTGTCTCGATCCTGAAGGAGCATGGAACTCCAAAATCGGTAGTCCACTGCTTCACTGGCAGCCGGGAGGAGCTTAAAGCGTATCTCGATATGGGCCTGTATATCGGCATTACCGGTTGGATATGCGATGAGCGAAGAGGCAAGCACCTGAAGGAGCTGGTCCGAACGATTCCCCTGGACCGGCTCATGATCGAGACGGATGCCCCGTTCTTGACTCCGCGTGACCTGAAACAAAAGCCGGCTGATGGACGCAACGAGCCTGCGGTCTTGCCACATATCTTGCAAGCGGTAGCCCGAAGCATCGGGAAGAGGGAAGAGGAAGTCGCCCGGGCCGCTATGGAGACGACGAAGAAGTTCTTTTGTATTTGAACAGTGGGGGAGTTCCGATGAAGATTCTGTATTGCTCTGATCCTTTGAACGATAAGGTTGTAGACATGGAATATGAACATGAGTTTGAACGTGCACGTAAGCTTGGTATGGATGTGCACTTGATTTCGCTGGAGGCACTTCTTGAAGGGGATTTGACGTATTCGGTCAAACGGGTTCCCTTTTTTGATGCCCCCGAAATCTTCATCTACAGGGGATGGATGTTGAAACCGTTTGATTACGAACGGTTATATGATGCGTTACAGATGAAGAACGCTATCTTGATAAATTCCCCCTCAGCATATAGGAACGGTCACTACTTTCCCTATTTCTATAAAGCTATTCAAAATACGACTCCCTATAGCGTGTGGGTCGATATAAATGAATTAGAAAATGGGTTTGACGTCTTATTTGAAAAGATACGTACATTTGGGAGCAGACCCGTTATCATTAAGGATTACGTGAAGTCCAGGAAGCATGAGTGGGAAGAGGCTTGTTTTATACCGGATGCATCCGACAAACAAAGGGTTCAGTATGTCGTCCAGAATTTTATGGACAGGCAAGGTTCAGAACTTAATGGTGGCATTGTCATACGAGAGTTTATTCAACTGGAGCAGATCACTAAGCACCCCAAAAGCGGAATGCCTTTATCAAATGAGTACCGATTATTTTTTCTACATCACCAGTTGATTGAGTGTACGGAGTATTGGGACGAAGCAGCCTACCAAGATGAAGCGCCTGACCTTGAGTTTTTCAAAGAAATAGCGAGGGATATTCCAAGCCATTTCTTTACCATGGACGTAGCCAAAATGGCCAATGGCGATTGGACGATCATCGAAATTGGCGACGGACAAGTATCTGGACTGCCGAGTCATGCCAATGTGGAGAAGTTTTATCAATCGATTATGAAGGTATAAGATGAGGAACTAATTGAACTGCGCGAATGCCTATATTTGAGAGTTAGACGGTTAGGAGCTGCTTCAACTCCCAGCCGTCCTTTTTTTTCGATGATGATCCTGCGGAACACGGCCTGAACCAATTCCTTATGGATCTACGGTTCAAGAAGATCCCCAATTATTGTTATGGGTCAGGACCTTCCGCGCCTCTTCCTCGTCATTTGTTTCTAGGTTTTCTGACAATCAAATACGTTAGATAAGAAGATAATATAAGCGCAAGTACATAAAATGGATCAATCGGTTTAAACAGATTCATGTACCCGCCAAAGAAAATAAACCACATTAATATTCCCAATGGAATTCTAATGTAAACACGCTTTAGAAAGGAAATGGTGCTTGACAACAAACGGAACCGAACGAAGAAAAATATAACAGTAACTGCAAGCAATTCAATAATAAAATAATTGTTGAAATACGTCCCGGCACCATAGATGGACACTAGAATTAGTGAGTAAACAATAAAAGCGATTATAAGTGCAGAAGTGATTCGAGTTCGATAGTCACCCTTTACAATTTTCAAAACCGGATCTTTAATGATTGCCATAACCGTCAGTATCCTTGAGATAGAACCAATTAAATAAATCAGAATCAGATGCACTTGAATGTCCCCTTATCTGTAGTATCCCCATAAGCTGGGGGAGTTTCTATTTCTCACATGCAACGCCGTCGTTGTCCCGATCTAGAGCAGAACGATATCCAGGATCTCCATATCGGATATTATAAGCCCCATGGTTTTTTGCATCTGTGCAATTGGCATAATAGACTTCTTTTTGCTGTTGGACTGCTGCTTTTGGCGTCTCAACGGGTTTTACTGATGCAGCTGCAGGTGGCTTTAAAGACGGAGCCTGAATCGTTGGTTCCAAGGACGGCTTTGATGAAGCAGGTGCTGTTGTTGGGGATGGTGTCGGGCTTAGTGAAGGAGATGGCAAAATAGTCGGTGATGGAGAATGCGATGCAGCAACGGATGGTGATGCAGACGTAACTGGCTTGACCGTTGCAGGTTCGGACTCACCACATGCCGTAAGGGACAGGGCAATTGTTCCGATAACGAGAGGCTTTTTCATTTGTTCAAGTCCCTTCCAATTTTCGTAACCGTATACCCTCCACAGCCTGTCCAAGATCTCCTCGTTCCGGACCAGGTTCATCCGAACCCGCAGTTCCTCGACTTCCTTCTTTGTCGGCGTCAGGTTCACTTTGCATTTCTCCATGAGACGTATCGTATCCAGAGCTAGGCCCATTCGTCACCGTTGTCAATAACGAATGGTGATGGACCTCGGTGGTAATATCATCCTAATGGTTCGTCGAAAAAAACCATTTTCCTTCAAAAAAAGACATGAAAAAAAGGCATTTATGAGTCCACAATCCAACATCCTTTATCAACACGGTGGTTTCCACCTATTGACATCAGAACTCAAATCTATATAATAACAATTAGATAATAACATTATGATAATAACATTCGCTAGGTGATGAAAATGGCCAATTCCAATATTCGAGACCGTAATGGACTGACGGAGCAGGAGTTCATGCAAAGCTATGATGCCAGTATGTATGAGCGTCCCTCGGTCACGGTAGACATGCTCATTTTTACGGTATTTGATAAGCAACAAGATAATTACAGGAAGCTGCCGGCGAAATCCCTGCAGCTGCTTCTGATTAAGAGAGGCGAGCACCCTTATTTGGGGCAATGGGCACTGCCTGGAGGATTTGTTTCGGTACACGAAAGCCTGGATGAGGCTGCTAGAAGAGAGTTGAAGAGCGAAACCAATATCGAGAATCTCTATATGGAACAGCTGTTTACCTGGGGGGATGTGGGGCGTGACCCAAGAACACGGGTGGTCAGCTCTTCCTATATGGCGCTTGTGGACCGGACATCGCTTGATGTTAGGGCGGGGGATGACGCAGTAGACGCCCGATGGTTTGAGGTTCGCTATCAAGTTACTCAAGAGAAGAAGACGATGCTAGAAGATGGATACGAGTTTGAGCGCCTGATTCGAATCACATTGGGTCACGAAGAGACAGTACTTACTGCAACGGTGAAGGTCGTAACCCAATGTAGCGGTCGATCGAAAAAAGTCAGCCGCGAGATCGTGGAGTCACAGGGAATAGCCTTCGATCATGCGAAGATCATGGAGTACGCGATTGAAAGGCTACGTAACAAGATCGAATACACGGACGTTGCATTCCATCTCATGCCTCCATTATTTACATTGTCGGAGCTTCAGCAGGTATACGAGTTCATCCTTGGGAGAGAGCTTCTGGCTGCAGCCTTCCGGAGGAAAATTGCCCCTCTTGTTGAGGAGACGAATGAATATACGAAGGATGCGGGGCACCGCCCCTCAAAGCTGTATCGCATGAATCCCAATGGGGAGAACAAGTAACGATGGGAAGGTGAAGGAATATGGAAACATTCACGTTTTTCTACCGGACGGAATCGCCATTTTCCCAATGGCATCCTGCTTCATTTGAGATAGAGGGTATTCGGTTTAATTGTGCTGAACAATATATGATGTATAAAAAGGCAAAGCTGTTCCAGGATGAGGAGATCGCAGCTAAGATCCTAAGCGCACCGACACCACGTGAGCAAAAAGAGCTCGGAAGGGCCGTGCGTAACTTCCGTCGCGATGAATGGGAAATGAAATGCAAGCAGTTCGTATACGAAGGAAATGATGCAAAATTCACCCAGAACCAACACCTGCTTGAGAAGCTGCTTGCCACACGAGGCACAACACTGGTTGAGGCAAGTCCGACGGACCGTATATGGGGTGTCGGACTTCTAGAAGAGGATCCCCGGATTAGGAACCGCAAAACATGGAGGGGAACGAACTGGCTGGGTGAGATTCTGACGAAATTAAGGGATGATCTGATCCGGGAAGAGCAGGGGTGAAAAAATGAACGCACCAATTAACAATAGAGAGATACGATCGCAGTTCGCTAAAGAGACGCTAGACATTGTAAGCAAGGGGTTCTACCTTGATGCAGAGAGGAACAAGGTCACGATTGAATATGATGTTGAACTAGCCGTTCGAGGCTCGAAGCTTTATTCTCCTGACGTGCTGTATGGCATGAAGGAAGTAACGGTAACGAGATTAGGACATGAACGTGGAGAACTTCCGAGGATTGAAGTAACCGATGAATCCACTTTGGTTGCGACGAAGAGGCTTGTACAGAAGGAAGGGATTCGAAACACGTTATGTCTCAACTTTGCTTCCGCAAAAAATCCCGGCGGCGGGTTCCTCGGGGGCAGCCAAGCTCAGGAAGAAAGTCTGGCTCGTTCTTCTGGCTTATATCCCTGCATCTCCCAAATGGATGAGATGTACAGCTATAACCGAAGTCTGAAAACCTGTTTTTACTCGGATTATATGATATATTCCCCCAACGTTCCCGTGTTCCGAGACGATGCAGGAGGACTTCTGAATTGTCCGTATCTTGTCTCTATGATTACCGCACCGGCTGTTAATGCTGGGGTCGTACGGGAGCGAGAACCAGACAAGGTGAAGATGATCGAACCTGTCATGCTGGAGAGAATGCGGTATATCCTATCTGTGGCGGCTCATCATGGGGCGAAGGGTCTTGTCTTAGGTGCCTTCGGATGCGGTGTATTTAAGAATAACCCTAGCGATATTTCCAGAATGTTCAAGCACGTGTTGATTGACGAGCAGTATGGGACATTGTTTGACCGTATTGTTTTTGCGATTCTGGATAAGACAGACGGGAAGAAGACTTTTAACGCTTTTAAGAGTGGGTTTTGTTTAGGGGGAAGTCCCGATTGAAGCAGCGGAAACGAAGGACCATCACCATATGCCTATGATGCTCCATGACGCTTCTTCCTCTTGCGCAGACATCACCCCCGACCTAAGTCGGGGCCGTGTTACTACTCGGGTCCGTTACCAGGCGGCTGTTTTTTCATTACAATGGGGAAAACAGAACGCAAGGATGGATGAACGTGAAAGGTATCAACCGGTATGTAAGCCAAACGTCGTACATGTTGTTCTTTACGCTGCCCATGAGCATCATCGGCTTTGTTCTGACGGTGACGTTCACCGCACTGGGTCTGGCGCTTACGCCCATCGGGATCGGGCTTCCGCTCCTGCATGCCGCCATTCGTGCGGCGCACGGCATGATGAGGTTCGACCTGGGCCTGCAGCGGGAGCTGCTGGCGCCTGCAGCAGTACAAGGGCGGCCGGAGCCTGCGGAGTTGGGCTCATTCCGCTTCCGGGATATGTTCACGCAGGCTCGATTATATGCGCCGCTGCTGTACTGGATGATGAAGCTGCCGCTGGCGGTGTTCCAATTCGCATCCGCAGTGATTTTCCCGCTATGCGGAGCTTGCATGATGATATCACCGGCGGTGTACATCATCTTGGCCCGTTATGGGATAGACCTATATCACGATGATCTCGTGATGAATGTGCTGCTGACCGAGCTGACCGACTACCAGCGTTACTGGGTTGTCTCCGGCATCGGGCTGGTCATGGTGCTGATCGGGCTCGGGGTGCTGAACGGACTGGCCAAAGCAGCCGTACGTTTATTGAATGGGCTGGGCGCTGCTCCTTCCGGACAAGCTTCAGGTGGAACGATAAGGGAAACCGCACCAATAAGAGAAGCCGCACCAATAAGCGAAACCTTAATGATAAGGGAAGAACCAGCAGCAGACAGCAGCTACCCTTCCCTGGACAGCTACCTGCGCGGCAAGGAAGAAGCCTTCTCCGGATAACGGGAAGGCTTTTTCTTTTTGTATAAAAGTGGTAATCCTTGGACCAGTTCTATGACTGGAGTTGTGCGATGTGAGCCAATGATTATATGGGAAACGTTTACAATTATGATATTTTACAATTGCATGGAAGGGTTTCAAATTCCTAGTTGGCCGGAAGGAGGACAGCGAGGCGAAGTGGTTTGAAGCAGCGTACACCTATCTTATAACATGGAGGAATGTTGATGAGGAAGAAGATCGCCAAAAGATTGAGCATGCTGGTGCTGTTATCTCTAGTGGTATCCTTAATAACCGCAGGGCTGCCGAATCATACCATCCATGCTGCTGGTCTGTCCATCACCCGCAGCGGCGGCTGGAATGAAACGGCGTACGTGGAATGGTCACCGGTCAGCCAAGCACAAGGGTATAATGTGTATGTGAAGCCCGCCTCTGCGCCGGATAGCCAATATCAGCAGATTGATACGGAACTGATCCGGAAGTACCCCGCCTATTGGAGGGCGGATGCCGTAGGTCTTGCAGCGGGGAGCTACATCATGAAGGTGGAGGCCCGATTATCGAATGGCTCCACGGAGAGCGCGGTCACGACGGCGTTGTCCGTGGCCTCCCATGATCGAGCCGGGTTTGCTTTTGCATCCAACTCGCCATTGGGCACGGGTTCGGGCGCTTATCGGGATGACGGAACATTGAAGAGCGGGGCCCAGGTTCTGTATGTAACGTCCCAAACAGCCCAGACGGTAACCCTTGATGTGAAGATCAACAGCTCGGGCGATGTACAAAAAGGGGTCGGTCTTGGCAGCATTCTGACGCTCAGACAAAAAGGCTATGACCAGACACCGCTGGCCATCCGTTTGATTGGAAAGATCACAGCAAGTGACATGAGCGGGCAGCTCAACGGCAGCGGATACCTGGAGGTCAAAGGAAAAAACAATTACGCGGCCTTGAACACGACCATTGAAGGAATCGGAAACGATGCGTATGCATACGGATGGGGAATCCTTCTGCGCTATGTCGGGAATGTGGAGGTTCGTAACCTGGGCTTGATGCTGTTCCCTGATGACGGGATCTCTATGGATACGGGCAATGCCAATGTTTGGGTGCATCATAACGATCTCTTCTATGGAACCGCCGGCGGAGATGCGGACCAAGCCAAGGGAGACGGCTCCACAGACCTGAAGAAGGGATCTACATACATTACCATCTCGTATAATCATTACTGGGATTCGGGCAAAGCCGCTCTGGTCGGGTTGAGTGAATCGGCGGAGTTCTTCGCCACCTTCCACCATAACTGGTTTGACCATTCTGACTCCCGCCATCCGCGGATCCGAGTAGCTTCGGTACATGTCTATAATAACTTCTTCGACGGAGTCGCCAAATACGGGGTCGGTGTTACAACGGGAGCCTCGGCTTTTGTGGAATCCAATTATTTCAGACATACGAAGTATCCGATGCTGAGCTCCCTGCAAGGGACGGATGCCTTAGGGGAAGGAACCTTCTCCGGGGAATCCGGAGGGATGATCAAGGCCTACAACAATACGATTGTGGATGCCGCCGGTCTCATCTATGCCAATTCCAATACGGGGACGGCTCCGGCGAATACAGCCTCCTTCGACGCTTACCTCGCTTCCACGAGAAATGAAGCCGTACCCGGCACGTACAAGGCGCTGTCAGGGGGAACCACATACAATAACTTTGATACGAGGGTCGATATGGGGGCCGATGCTTCCGATATTGATCCCGTGAACCAGGTGGCGTCCATCGTGACGGCACAGGCCGGACGTCTGGGTAAGGGAGACTTTGCATGGGAATTCGATGACTCGGTGGAGGACACCTCGTATTCCATTAACACCGCGCTGATGTCCAAAATAAGAAGCTACACCACTCAACTTGAATCTGTAGGAGGGAATTCCAGCCCGACAGGACCGACGCCGACTCCTACGGCAACAGCCACCCCGACACCAACGCCTACGGCGACAGCCACACCGACGCCGACACCAACGTCTACAGCCACCCCGACACCGACGGCTACGGCAACGGTAACGCCGACACCAACCCCGACCTCGACGCCGCCGGCCGCCGGGAAGTACGTGCATAACTTTACCACGGATGGAACGAAAAGCGACTTCTTCACGATTACGGGGAATCTCTCGACCACTAAGGGAACCGTGAGCTATAGCGGGTTGACGCTGACGCAGTGTTTGAAGATCGAGAGCGGAACCAGCATTTCCTTCACAACGACCGAAGCCTTAACGCTGACGCTGGTGTTCAATTCAGCAGACGGAACGAAGATCAAGATCGATGGAACCAGTTATCCCATGACGAACGGGATCGTCAGCGTTCCTCTTCCCTCGGGTTCGCATACCATTACGAAGGATGGTGTGACCAACCTTTATTATATCAAGTTGAATTAAAGCTCCGAAGCGGCCCCTAACAAATAAACCCGACCATAAGGTCGGGTTTGCTTCTTCTCGAACGTTACTCCTTGACCCCTCCGAGTGCGACGCCGGCAATGATATAGCGCGACAGCAGGAAGTAGATCACGAAGAGTGGCAGCACGGTCAAGGCCAAGCCCAGATAGATCGAGCCGAACTCCGTCTTGTAGATGTCGCCGCGGAGTAAGCTTACCATGATGGGCAGCGTGTACTTCTCCTTCTGCGTCAAGAGAATGAGCGGCATGAACAGGTTGTTCCAGCTGCCGACGAAGGCGAAGATGGCCTGGGTCGCAATGGCCGGCGTCATGATCGGCAGGACGATGTTGTTGAAGATGGCGAACTCGCCGGATCCGTCGATCCGTGCCGCTTCCACGATCTCGAGTGACAACGTGGCAAGCAGATACTGGCGCATGAAGAACACCACGGCCGGTGCCGCGATGGCAGGCAGAATCAGCGGCAGGTAGTTGTTCGTCCAATGCAGCTTATACATGAATTGATAGAAGCCGATGGCGCTGGCCTGGGCCGGAATCATCATGACGCACATGATGATCGTGAAGAAGGCCTGCCGCATTCTCCAATTGTAGACCACCAGCGCGTAGGCGGTAAGGGACGAGAAGTAGACGGTCAATAGCGTCGAACCGCCGGAGATGATGAACGAGTTCAAGAACCCCTGGAAGGGGTCGAAGCTCTTGCCGATGAGCACGTCCCAGTTCGACATCAGATGGCCGGAGGGAATGAGGGACAGACCGCTCTGGATCTCCGGGGTGGATCGGGTGGCGTTGACGAACATAATCCAGAACGGCAGGATGCTCAAGACGGAGAGCAGCATACACACGACATAGATTACCGTCTTGTTAATGCCACGGCCCAGGGAAAAGGTGCTGTTTTTCTCGGTATTAAGCATGATGCTCCGCCCCCCTTGCCGCTGCCATCGCAGCTTTTCTCCGCAGCTTCTCTTCCTTCTTGAATTTAGCCGCATCGCGGTCGCGCATCAGGTAGAACAGCAGCCCGGACAAGACTCCGGCGATCACGAACATGATCATGCTGGCTGCCGCTGCGCGGTTGTACAGGTAGCTGCCCTTGAACGCTTGCCCGTAGATGAACATAGAAGTGGTGGTCGTTGCATCGTCCGGTCCGCCGAGCAGGAAGAGCTGCGGGATATCGAACATCTGCAGGCCGCCGATCATGGAAGTGATGAGGGTATAGAGCAGGATCGTCCGAAGACTCGGCAGGGTGATGCGGAAGAAGATCTGCGTCCCGCTGGCGCCATCAATCGCCGCCGCCTCGAAGAGAGCGGGGTTGATGCCCAGTACCCCTGCGACCAGGATGATCATGGTGTTGCCGTACCACATCCAGAACTGGATGAAGGCGACGACGCCCCGCGCAGTGGACTTGTCCGCAAGGAAGTTCACCGGCGCATCAATCCAGCCCAAGGTCTGGAACAAGCTGTTGATAGGACCCATCGGATAAGCGAATAAGGAACTGAACAGCACGGCAATCGTACTTGCCGTGATAATATTCGGCATGTAGAGGAGAATCTTAAACGCGCCTTGACCACGAATGTTCAGGCGTCTGTTCGTAAACCAGGCCGTGAGAAGCAGCGCCAGCACGATCTGGGGAATGAAGTTGAGAATCCAGAGCAACACTGTGTTGCTCATCGCTTTTCGAAAAGAGGGGTTGTCGAAAAGAAGATCCGAAAAGTTCTGGAACGGGTTGTCGAGAATATGGATGGGCTTCGGAATGATCCCCTTCATATCCGTAAAGCCGATAACGGCGGTATATAGGATGGGGTACAGGGAAAACACGGCAAATGCTAATAAAAAGGGAGCGCTGAAGATATAGCCGTACTTCGAATAGCTGACTTTGTTGCGGCGCATGGGCTCTCTCACCTCGCATATGATCTCAAAAAAGAGGCGGGAAAGCTCACCCGCCCCTACGGCGCCCCATTATTGGCTCTTGATATCGAGCTTGTCTTTCACCTGTGTTTTGAAGTCGGCGAGAGTCTTCTCCCGGCTCTTCTTGCCGTTAGCGTATTCGCGCACCTGGTCACGCCAGATCAGGTTGATCGATTCGTCAAACTGAGTCAGGTTCTTGCCCGATGCGTTGGCATTGGCCGGAACGAAGATGTCGAACATGTTCTGGCCGCCGAGCAGCGGAACGGTGCCGTTGGATTTCTTCATGACCACGGCGGAGGCGACGCTGTCCTTCGTGCCTTGCTCTCCTGCCTTCATGGTCCCGTTGGCCCAGAAGTTCTGGAGGCCGGTGTCGGAGGTATCCAGAGTGACCCACTTCACAAAGTCGGATACCGCTTGTTTCTTGGCTTGATCCTTCACAACATCCTTGTTGGCGAGCAGCCAAGTGCCGCCCCAGAAGAAGCCGGTCGTCGGTTCGGTAGCGGCCCAGTCGCCGTTGGTGCCCTTCACTTGAGCGTTCATGACGTAGTTGATCAGCCAAGCCGGACCGAAGAAGCCGAATGCCGGTTTGGTGCCGGTGCCGGACATGTCCGCATACCATGCCTCTGTCCAGTCCTTCGTATCGTTGGAATATCCGTTGTCCTTCAGCTTCTTGGAGAAGTCCAGGAACTGTTCACGCTTCGGGTCGATATGAAGCTTGCCGTCCACGATCCAGCCCTTATCGGAGCTGTTCTCGATGGGGTGCCAGATATCTCCGTCGCCAGATACGATGGCCACATTTTTCTTCCTGAGCTTCTCAGCCGCTTCGAAGAACTTGTCCCAACCAGGGCCGATTTCCTTCTTGATGGCGGCGGGATCGTCGGTTCCGAATACGTCCTTGGCAATCGAGCGGCGATAGATGAAGGCACCGCCGGTGGCTTGGTAACCGAGGGCCTTCAGCTTGCCTTCCTTGGTTCCGATGTCCACGGAATACTGGGCGATTCCGGCATCCTTGACCATCTGATCGGTCAGGCCCAAGTCGGCATAATTCGCTGCATAGCTGGATGCATTGCCTTGGGAGTACTTCAGGACGAAGGCGGATTCGGCAGCATAGAGATCCGGAGCGTCCTTGCCTCCGGCGGCAAGAGCTTGGTCAAGAGCCGGCTGATAGGCACCTTCCGTAGTGGCGATTACGGTGGTTTTGAATTCGACGTTCGCATTCGGATGGGTCTCCAGATACTTGGCTGTCATCTTCGGAATTTCGTCGGTGAAGGACCAGAGATTGACGGTGACTTTACTTCCTGTCTTGCCTGCGGATGTAGCCGCCGGGCTGGCTGCGGTACCGGCTGCCGGGCTGGTCGAAGGACTGGTGCTGCTTCCGGAGTCGGAGCTTTCGGAGCCACACGCTGCAAGAACGGACAGCATCATGACGGCAGCAGTAGAGACGGCAAATGTACGTTTCAAGTAAAGAACCTCCCTATATTTGTTAATGTAACTGCTTACATTGTAACTTGGATCATGAAAGCGCATAAGGGTACGGCGTTTGGGAAAAGGTCATCTTTTTTTGGGGATGGAAAAAGGAGAGGAGAATCAGCCGGTGAGGGTATAATGGTAAAGTGGGCGGAGGAGGGGGCCGTAACCCTGCTCTATTCCGCGAAGACGGAGGAGCGGAATCAGGCCGTCGTGCTTGCAGAATTTATACTTAACTGTCCAAGGAGGAGCAGCTCATGACGATTTCCGGACAAACCATCGTTCCGCATTTATGGTACGACCAAGAGGCGAAGGAAGCAGCCGAGCTCTACACGTCCATCTTCCCGGACTCCCGGATTACGCATGTCGCAACCCTGCGCGACACCCCCTCCGGGGACAGTGAGATCGTTTCCTTCGAGATCTGGGGACAGAAGTTCCAGGCCATCAGTGCCGGGCCGCATTTCAAGCTCAATCCGTCGATTTCGTTCACGGTGTACTTTGACCCCTCCCGGGTGCAAGATTCGGAAGAGAAGCTCATTACGGCGTGGAACCGATTATCTGAGGGCGGCATGGCCTTGATGCCGCTGGATAAGTATCCGTTCAGTGAGAGGTATGGCTGGATCCAGGACCGGTACGGGTTGTCGTGGCAGTTAACTCTTGCCGGCCCGGATCGGGGAGATCGGCCTGCGGTCGTGACATCGCTGTTGTTCGTCGGCGATCAGTGCGGCCGGGCGGAGGAGGCGATGCAGTTCTATAAGTCCGTCTTCCGGAACTCCAAGCAGGGAATGATCGCCCGTTACCCCGCAGGCATGGAGCCGGACCGGGAAGGGACCGTCATGTTCTCCGAATTCATGCTGGAGCAGCAATGGTTCACCGCGATGGACAGCGCGCACGAGCACCGTTTCCAATTCAATGAGGCGGTCTCTCTGATGGTCTATTGCGATAGCCAAGAGGAGATCGATGCCTATTGGGAGAAGCTCTCCGCCGTTCCGGAGGCCGAGCAGTGCGGATGGCTGAAGGACCGGTTCGGCGTATCCTGGCAGATTGTCCCGAGAGAGATGAACGAGATGATGAGCAAGGGGACGCCGGAGCAGCTGGAGCGGGTCACGCAGGCGTTCCTCCAGATGAAGAAGTTCAATCTGGCGGAGTTGAGGCAGGCCTATAAGGGGATATAAGAAAGGACTCGCCCGGGATGTGGTTCCGGGCGAATTTTTTTGTCCCTGGGATTCAAGAACTATCTACCGTGGTATGAGGCGAGATCCTTTGTGGCAAATTAAGTTAAACTAGGATCAGGGGAGGAAACGACTGTGTCGGAACAACCACAGCTGACATCATCGGTCCCCATTCCCGTTGGATTTACGGCTCAAGATGTCAATAAGGACGCACCCAGGCTATACGATCACGGGTTCGACATCATGTTCATCCGGCTGGTGAAGAAGATCAGCATGGCCCTGCATGTGCTTAATATCGCCATGTCCTTCCGTGAGGACATCATCTCATTGTATAAAGAGTTGACGGCCTTCACACAGGAGACGTACCGAATCTGCACGAAGTATCTATTGGACCGAGGGCTGATCGGGCGCCCACCGTATACCACCATGCCCCAATCCGTGGAATTTGTGAAGGACACCGCGTATTTGGGCAGCTTGAATCCGTTCAGCGAGAAGCGGACGCTGAACACCATAGAAGTCGCTCATCTGTATCATGCCATTGAATCCAATACGGTTGGGATGCAGATGATTCTGGGCTTCGCACAGAGCGCCCAGCTGCCGGAGACGAAGAAGTTCTTCTACCAAGGGGCGGAGCTTGCCAAGAGCATCATTAAGGAGCTGAGCGAAACCCTGCTGGAAAGCGATGTTACGGCAACGCTGCCTTCCGGAGGGAATGCGACGGAGTCCACGGTCCCCCCTTTTTCGGATAAGCTCATGATGTACTGCGTCAGCTTATTCTGCAGCTTTTCCTTGGGGGGGAACTCCTTGGGGACAGTGTTCAGCTTGCGGAATGATCTGCCGGCCAAGATGACGATCTTCATGAAGGATATCTTCGAGTATGCCCATGAAGCGGCGAAGATGATGATCCGGAACGGCTGGTTGGAAGAGCCTCCGCAGATGGACCGCCATAAGCAGCTGGCTGAAGTGTAACGCCTCGGATTGAAGAAACCCACGGCCGAATCCGGCCGTGGGTTATTGCTGTGGATCGGCCCGGAGGCCATCCCTTCGGTATCAGTTTTCCGTTTGCTTGGCCTTCAGCAGGTCCCGGATCTCCGCCAGCAGCACCTGGTCCTTGGTTGGCTCCGGAGGTGCAGAGGGCTTCGTTTCTTCCTTTCGCTTGAACTTGCCAAGCACCTTGATCATCAGGAAGATGGAGAAGGACACGATGAAGAAGTCGACCACGGACTGGAGGAAGGCCCCGTATTTCACAATCGTATCCCCGTACTGGAATTGAAGGTCGTTCAGGTTGATGCCGCCGACCAGCACGCCGATGATCGGCATCAAGATGTCGTTGACCAAGGACGTGACGATCTTGCCAAAAGCCGCACCGATGATGACCCCGATGGCGAGGTCCAGGACGTTGCCCTTCAGGGCGAAGGTTTTGAATTCCTTCCACATGGCATATTCCTCCTCTTGTCTAGAGCTGCAGCTATTATACCATAAGAGAGTTTGTTCATCTGTCGTCATGATTCGACATAAAACGCGTCCTTCGATTGGTATCTCTTTCATAATGAGTATATATATTTACAAATTGGTGGAATTACCAACAAAGTCCTATCCCAAATTATAACATTCTGTTACAATTCATAGTACTACGTACCCATAGGAGGGTTAACCTTTGACCAGTTCCAGAATTATGAAGTGGATTTCGGGCTCGATGGAAATTATTCTGGCCATTCCGCTGTTGGGGGCCGCCATCGTCATCGGCAGCTTCTATTCCGCATTGGGCATCATGCTGATCATTCATATCGTGACGCTGATCCTGTCCAAGAGCAACAATGAACCGATCTACGGCTCGGTTCTGGGTATTGTCACATCCTTGCTGGCCTGGATCCCGTTCGTTGGATGGGTCCTGCACTTGCTGACGGGCATCTTCCTGATGGTGACCGCTGCCAAGAAGAGCACGCCGGCAGGCCACCAGTTTCATGGTTAAGGGAAGAACCGTTCCTCTCCCCATAGGGAGATGAAGAGATGGGGCTGATCTTACGCTCAAGTGTCGAGACACTTGGCGCAGGATCAGCCCCATTGGTTTATTTGCCGATCGATTGAAGGATGTTCAGCACCAGCGCGGCGTAGACGGCATCCAATCCTTTACCGGACTGGGCCCGGACCTCATGGCGCAGGGCATTCAGGGCGTTGCGTGCCTTCTTGGCGTCATCTCCGGCTGCCTGCACCTGCTTCACCTTGGCCAAGAGGCTGTTCAACAGCTGCGGCTTCTTCAGGTAGCCGTTATCGAAGCCGGCTTGGAAGAGAGCGTCCAAATGGGCGGCATCCATATAGACCGTAAAGGACCGCGTGACCGTCGTGGAGTGCCCGGCCAGGTCGCTTGCGGTGGCGGCGAGGGTGTGTTCGCCGAGAGAGAGCCCCAGCGGCGGAAGCTCGACCGGATTATCGATCGGACTGCCGTCCAGGGTGACGGTCAACGTATCCACTCCGCTGCTTGCGTCGGTTGCCGAGATCAGGGGGCGGAGTCCGTCGCTGATCAGCACCCGCGTGAGCTCCGGAATGGTAACGGCCGGGCCCGTAAGATCGAGGGAGATGGTCGTTTCCTGCTCGGCTTCCCGGTTGCCCGCCAGGTCTACGCTGTAGAAGCGCAGGGTGTGAATGCCTTCCGTGTCGATGCGGAGGGAGCTTCCGGTCCGATAAGCGGTCCCGTCCAGGCTGTAATAGGTTGCGGCAACGCCGCTCCCGGCGTCGGACGCTTGAAGCGTAATGTCCACGGGCTGGGTCTGCCAGCCCGCCGGCGCATGCTGAATCGTAGTGACGGGAGGGACTGTATCCGCAGGGGGCTTGCCGGTCAAGAGCAGCACGCCGTACACGGAGGTATCCATATATCCGGTCCCGGTCGTGTCATTCCAAGCCGCTACGCTGATGCGGGAGCCGTCCTTGGCGTCGTTAATCTGGACGTCGAAGCCCACCTTGGCCTCGTTCACCGGGGTGATTGCGCTGAGCGGAATCTTCGCCTCAACCGTATAGCTGGTTCCGGTTACTTGGGTTGCGGAGACGAAGCCGTTCGAGAGGGCGGCCGGATTGAAGGTCGTAGCGTTGTCATAGCTGATCCGGTATTGGCCGTCATCGTCCTGGTAATAGGAGGTCTTCCCGTTGTTCGGATCCAGGAAGATCTCCACGGAATCCTGCTCCCACGCATTGGCATTGCTCTTGTTCAGCTGGGAGTCGGTCACCTGCACCAGGATGTACAGGTTGTGGTCGTCCCACAGTGCCCGGGCTGTGCCGGCAGCCCCTTGCCAAGCCATCTGATACCGGTTCACCGGCATCGCGGGAGCCCGCTCCCAGACCGTGTCCGCCGCACCGTCGATAACGGGAGTGCCGTATGCGGCTTGGGAGACGAGTGCGGTTCTGGACTCAGGCACGTGCTCCGCCATATACTTCTCCGGGTCGATGACCCCGTAATAGGCCAGCTTGGCTTGCAGACCCTTGTCGAACAAGCAGGGATTGGAGGAGGCTCTCCAGCTCGTGTTGTCATCCATGCCCCAGAAGGTGACGCGTTCGATCCGGTCGGCATGGGCCTTGAAGAGCTTCATCAGCTGGGCATACAGATAGCCTTGGGCGGCAGCCTGCTTGTCGGTCATCGTATAGTTGCTGCCGGCTTGAATATCCAGCTCCGTGATGCTGATCGTGACCCCCAGGGAAAGGAACTTCTCCAAGGACAGCTTCACATTCTCCGGATTCGTGCTCAAGGAGTAGTGGGCCTGCATGCCGACGCCGTCGACGAGGAGCTTGCCGGGGTGCGACTGCGCATACCGGTCATTGAGATCCTTCACCATGTTGTAGATGGCGGTGGCTTTGTTCTGGTTGTCCTCGTTGTAATCGTTATAGTACAGCTTGACGCTCCATTCCGGATGTTCGTCCAGCACCGCCCTTGCCGTTAGGAACGCCTGCTCGACGTAATCCGGGCCGATGGCCTGATACCAGGGGGACTTGCGCAGCGACGCCCGGTAATCCGCCGGGGCGGACGGGTTATCGCTCATAGCTTCGTTGACCACATCCCAGGAGAAGACCTTGCCGCCAAAATGCTCCATGACCGTCCGGATATGGGTCCGCAGGTTCGTGAGCGCTTCATCCCGGCTCAACGGGACCGTGCCGCCCTGGGCGTCGGTGGCCGTATTCAGCCAGGCCGGGGACTGCTGGTGCCAGACCAGGACGTGGCCGTGCATCTTCATGCCTGCCGCAAGCACCTGGTTCACCATGGAATCGGCGGCGGTGAAGGTGAAGTTCCCCTTCGAAGGCTGCAGGGCATCGGGCTTCATGGCATTGCCGGCGGTGGCGATATTGTGGTGCAGCTTCAAGAGATCCAGCCGGACGCCCTGAAGATCCTCCGCCGTAATGGCGTTGCCGATCAGGAAATCGTCCTTATAGGCCGTCTTGACCGGAGTCAGGTCCTTCTGGATGGTAATGGGGCCTGAGCCCGTACTTTCGAAGCGGATATCATCGATATAAAAAGACGCGGTCGCATTGCTGGAGCTCTCCACATAAACCGTCAGATACTCGCTGCTGACGTTATTGTAGCGGTAGGTGCCCTGAAGCTCTACCCAACCGTCGCCGGTGCTGACGGTTTTCGCCGCCAGACTGACATAATTGGCTCCGCTGTCCTGGGCAATCTGGGTGGCCAGCTGGAGCTGGGAGCTGTCCGGTGAGATCAATTTTACCCAAGCGGTAATCCGGTACTCATAGCCTTTGTCCACATACTTCTCCACGCGCAAGGACGGGCCGTTCCAGTTCTGGGTCCTTCCCTCGACCTTCAGGGCGTAAGCGCCGTTAGCCGTATGGTTGGCTTCGTTGGTGACAGTGAGCTTCTCCGTACTGCCCCGGGGTGCAAACCCGCCCGAGGTCTGATCCTCGAAGGTTACGGGAGTGAAGGGAAGAGCGGGCGGGCGATCCGGATCCGTCGGGGTTGTATCCGCTTTCTTGACAATCAGCAGATCACCGATGTAGAAGGGAACGGAGGCGCCTTCCGTGTTGGATTGGACGCGCAGTGCCGTATCCTTGCCGGTATCCACGGTGAATTCCTTGGTCAGGGTCAAGGCTCCGCCGGCCGTATACTTCGCACCTGCCAGCCAGCCGTAGCTGTTGACGGTCTGCAGGAAGGCTTGGGCTCCGCTGGGAATGGCGGCGTCCGCATCCACGTAGAGCGACACGGTAACGGTGTACGTCTGTCCATTCTGCAGGCCCAGATCGGCGAACCGGAAGTCGGCCGCATCCCAGTTGTTCTTACGGTTACCGACATACAAGGCGGCTCCGTCCTCGTTGCCGGCGAAGGCCTTGCCGGTGACGGGCGTCAGGGTGGCACCGCCTGAGGGTACTGCGGCGCCTTTGCCATTGGCGAAGGTCTCATGAAAGACCGTGATGGAATCCGCTGCTGCCGCGGCGGATTCGGCATGGGCCTGCGGGGTCAGATCCCCTGGTGGAAGAAGGAGCATCGCTGCAAGAAAAGCCGGGAAGATCGACTTGAACCATGTTCTCATTCGTTGGATTCCTCCTACAGAAATTGGAAGTGCCGTGCAATCTGATGGTAATGCAAAAGAAAGCGCTTTACACTGCATAAATTAAAGAAAAAACCTTATATTTTATAGGTTCAGGATATGACAAGTTTCCTGGCTGACGTTCGACAGGTTTCCGATTATGTTGTTGAAAATTAGGAAAAATAGCACATTTGTATCAGGAAATTTGTAGGATTTATAGTACATTATAATAGAAATAGTTAAATATACATGCGACGGGGGTAATGAAAGAATGGCTTACTGTACTGAATGCGGGCAATTGCTAACGGAAGATGCCACACATGTGTGTTCGAACACGGTGACGAAGCAAAGCAACGGAAAGGTGGACAAGTCCCTCCTGGTTCATCTCCTGAAGAACCCGCAGGCGGGCTTGAATCTGAATCCCGCAACGGACTTTATCTACGGGCTGATCGGCATGGGGGCTTCATTGGCAGGATTTTTCATCTGGGGGCTGGCACTAAAGAAGAAATTGGTCGATTCCATCTCGGGTACCGTTGGATCGGTCGGCAAGGACCTGTTCGGAAATTCCTTTAAAAGTGCGGTATCCGAGGTGGGAAGTAAAGTACCTCTTGCAACAAACCTGCTGCTGCTCGGCATCATCTCGCTTCTGGTTCTGTTCGGGGCTCTTTGGCTTCTGGGCAACTGGAAGGGCCAAGTAAAGATGGGATGGAAGGAAATCGTAACCTACCTTGGTACGATGCAGCTGCCATTCGGAGCCGCATATGCGGCAGCCGCCATTCTCGCCTTCCTTTCCCTTAAATTATCCCTGCTGCTGGTGGCCGTTGGCTTGCTGACTGCGTTGCTGATGACGTGTTTTGGGGCGCAGGAGATCTATCAGTACTCCAAGGAGCAGCGCTTTGCTCAATATGGAATGTCCATGGCTCTGTATGCAGTCATTGTGCTCGTGGCCTCGAACATCCTGTTGAAGGATGCCTTCAGTTCGCTCATTTTACCTTAAGAAGAGGCGGTGCACGATATTGTATTGCGGTCAATGTGGGGAACAAATAAAAACGGGTGACCGGTTCTGCGGACACTGCGGCACGCCGACGGGTAAGCGGCCGGAGAAGCCCTTGGTTATACCGAAGGTGGCCCTTAGCCCGAAGGCCAAAAGGCTGATTTGGATAGCGGCAGGGGTTGTTGGGGTGTGTCTCATCGGTTACGGGGCAGCTCATTATACCTATGGGCCATCCTCGCCGGCGGCATTGGAGAAGAAAGCAATGGCTGCATTGTCGGAGAGCGATATCGACAAGCTTGTCCGATACCTCGATCCCGAGCAGGCCAAGGCATTATCACAACCGGATGCTCTGGCGGCTTTCCAGAAGAGCTTGGATGACAACATGAAGAAAAAATACGAATCCGCGTTTCAAAGCGCGGCTGCAATGGCGAAGTCCAAGGATGGGAATGGCCGGACCAAGGAGCTTGCCGTGAGCGGTACGATGGTTCAATTCGTCAGCCATTCGAGCTGGAGGGGAACCCGTTGGAGCTTCCATATCACTCCCGCCGAGCTGGAGGTTCAGAAGATCGGTCAGCTGAAGATGGACGTACGTATCGGCGACCTGCAGGCTCTGGAAGGCAAGTTCGCGAACCTCTGGCCCTCGGTCTACCATTATGAAGCGAAGATCAGCAACGATTATGCATCGGAGGATCTGTCAGGAAACGTTGATCTGACGGTGTCGAAGTCGAAGGCGTTGGACCTGGCCCGCAATCTGAAGACCAAATTATCGATCCGGCTGCCGCAGGTCAAAAATCTGAGCTTCACGCTGAACGGGAAGCCGCTTGAGGCTCAGCAGCAGGACCTGACTCTATCTCCTGCACCTCAAGATGCTAAGTTCCAGGTAAAGGGAAAGGTTCTAGGCCTGCCGATCGAGGAGAGTGTTGCGATAGACACCTCCAAGACCTCTCAAGTTAATCTGGCGGAGCCGATGAATAAAGGAATCAGCAAAGCGGCGGTCAAAGTCATTTATGATGCTGCCTTATCATGGTGTCAGGCGGATAACGCAGGCGATCCTGCCTTATTGAGGGCCGCCAATCCGGAGGGCGCATACTATAAGAACGCAGCCGCCAAAATGACCGCGCCATCGAGCAATAAAACGACCCTTGTGAAGGTTGCGGTGGATCCCAGCACCATTCAGATCAAGGACGATGGAATCGTAGTGGAGGCTACCGAGCATTACCTCTATGAAAAGAGCACTTCCTTCTTCTTGGATGAGAAGAATAGTATGGTCAATTGGAGATACACCCTTCAGAAGATGCCTGATAAAGACGAATGGTGGATTGTGTCTCATGACAGTGTGTTCTTGGGCCGCAATCTGTTCAATCTCAAGACCGCAGAGGTGAAAACCAATCCGGACGCCCCAGCAGCGAACTGATGGTCGATGATTTCTCCCCGAGCACCTGCAGATGCAGGTGCTTTTTGCCGTGCGGGTGTATGGCAACACTACGCAAAAACAACTATCATATGGGAATATTTCTCATCCTGGGTTTGTATACATAAGGCATGCCCGGGAGGAGGCGCCATTGATGCAGATTGCCGAGATCATGTCCATTGTCAAGACCGTCACCACGATACCGCAGACACAGCTTCAGAGGAGGATCTTGAACGCAATTCAATGTACGAACGGGGGAGTGAGAAGCACCTTCTTTCCGTCCGTGGCGCCGGTCAATCCCTTGACTTACCAAGCGCCGCAAGGACAAGCGCGGTTCAACGATTTGGCGGTCCAGTATATGGCGTTCGTCCTGTCCCTGTCGACGGCGCGCTCGTTCCATACGACCGTACGGAATGTTGGATACGGTACCATTCAGACGTGGTTCGGGGCCAACGGCACCACCTTGGGGCTGTGGATGATGCTGGATGTGCTGCTGCAGGATCATGGGCTTGCCCGGATGTTGGACAACCATGACGAGAGCCTGCAAGCGCTGCTGCAGAGCGGGAAGGACTCCGTCTTCGTGAGCGGCTTCCTGGTGGAGTGCGATACGGAGGGCAGCTACCTGCCGGCGAAGCTCTTCCTTCATCTCTACAATGTACTGGATCCGAGCGGGCAAGCGCTGCAGGCGGTTCTGCCCGTCTGGCAGAACGAGACCCGGTGGACGGTCATTCAGAATTATGCCGCCGAGAATTGGTTCGAGACGGTCACGCCGCTGTTCGCCCAGGATACGGATGCCTTCAACACCGTCAAAGGAGCGGTCGATCACGCCATCTCGATCCGGACGGGACCTTACTCGTATACCCGCCGGGAGGTCATCGATTCCACCCCGACAGGCATGCCGATCTACGGGAACGTGTCGCACGAGCGGTACGAATACGGCGAAACGGTGCTGAATTGGCTGAATCTGCCCGACGGTCCCCTGCGCTATGGGATGCGGAGCGGGAATATGCCCGACAATTACGAGGAGAAGAAGCCCGACGACTCCGGCTGCGTCCGGGAGCATACGCCGATCCGCATGGCGGACGGCAGCGTGAAGCCGGTTCAGGACCTGGTTCCCGGCGATCTGGTGCTGAACGGCTACGGGACCTTCTCGGTCTGCTCGACGGAGAGGATTCATAACCCCTTCGTCCGGGAGATGTACGGCATCAACGACGAGCCGCCCTTTATGTCGCCGGAGCATGCTCTGATGACCGACCGGGGCTGGTGCAGCTTGAACCCGTACCTGAGCCGAAGGCTGAACCCCGGCGTCTCCCTTCACCGGCTGCAGGTGGGGGATATGGTGTGGCGGTTCGGCACCCTGGAGAACGGGAGATTGGCCGTCGAGAAGGTACCCGTCCTGCGGATCCACGCCGAGCGGGCGGAGGCGGGAGAGGGCTTCGTCGGCTATGACCTGCATTTCTCCGAGGGCTACCATTCTTACTTCGCCCGGGACTATCTGTGCCTCCTGAGCTATCCGGAGATTACGGTCGCCAACCTCTTGGCGAACCTCCGGAGCAGGATGAGCCCGGCTGAGGAAATCCGGTTCATTCGCCTGCTAAGAGACCATGATGAGCTGTTCCGTAAAGTTTTCGGCCACGAGGCCATGAATCATTTCCACTATTCCATATCCAGGCAGGAGGGACCTTGATAGATGATCATTCCCCATCTGGCGGTGAACGTCCGCCCTAACGGTCTTCAGGATAGCCGGCATGCCGTCCGTCCCATGGATCGGCTGTCTCTGTTCAATCATCAGGTGATCGTAGACGGCCAACCGGCGGTCACCCACCGGGACCAAGACCATTACTACTGGCGGAGAATCAATGATGCGGGGCAGGAGGAGTACGGCGCGCTCAAATTAGCCCCCCACGGGCTGATGGCCCATGGCGCGGTGTCGGCCGGAGGGCAGACGTCCGGCTTCACGGCGGATGCGAAGATCCGCTACAACACCACGGTGGACCAGACGGCGTGGTTCCAATTCGAGATGGGGTTCGCTTCGGACGACCAGGGCTCGAGGCACGCCTTCGGCACCTTCATCAGCCCGGACGATCCGGCGGCCAGCCAGGCGCTGAATCAGTATACGACCCTGCTCTTCACGATCGTGCAGAACGACCGGCAGGAGGATGTCCTGCATGTCCATTTTGATATCAATCCGACGTTCTGTTCCTTGGGGTATTCCCCGTGGATTGCCGGAGATTTCAACTTTACGATGGATTACAGCCGGTTCTCGGGATCGGTGTATGAGTACGACGAGAGTGCGTCCGATTACCACGGCGCCTCGCACAATCTGTCGGGGGTCTATGCGGATACGCCTACACTCGCGAAGCTGATATCCGCCGTTCAGGCTTACCATGCCGAGCACCCGCCGGAGGGCCCTGCCCTGAAGACCGGCTTTACGGCTCCGCCTGCGAGCCTTGCACCCGCCTATGCCTTGAAGGATTCCATCGAACGGTCGGTGGAGGATCTGTTCACCCTGCCTACGCCGGATATGGAGAACCTCCATCAGCTCAGCTTCTCCAAGCTGAAGTCGCTGATGCTGTACGCCATCGATGACAAGTGGAGGGGCTGGTTCGGAGAGAAGAAGCCGGATGTGGGGGCCAGCGGTCCCTTAACCCAAGATGACGTCGCCCTGTTAAGCGATGCATCCATCAAAAGCTTCCTGACCGACCGGTTCGCGGTCGGCTACTTGACCCAAGCCTTCTCGCAGAGCGATGACGACAAGATCAAGAAGCAGTATGACGGCGTGCCGGGCTACGGGGATAAGCTCAATTATTTCTGGAAGGGCAGCGATGACGGCTGTTTCGCCCAGGAGAAGGGCTACAATCTGGCCACGGCGTCCCTGATGGACAGCGCCTTCGCCAGCTGCGTCCCGGGACTGGAAGGCTACTTGTCCGACCAGCCGGCGGGATGGGCCAAGAAGCTCTATGACTATTGCACCCAGCCCTTCACGCTGAACGGGCTGGCCCTGCAGAACACGCTGGACGGGCGCAAGCGGCTGACCCATCTGTGCACGATGCTCCACTCTCTGGATCAGGAGGCACGGGTCCCGACAGGAGACGGCAAGCAGGTCACCTATGCCACCTCCTTGTACTCCCAGGTGATGGATATCCGGCTGAACTTCGTCATGGCCCGGTTCTCCTCGGACAACAAGGAGGAGGGAGTCGAGTTCCTGACCGAATTCTACAAGCAGTACTTCAACTCCCTCCTGGCCGGCGGCAAGTGGCAGGATGACGTGCTGAACGCCGCGAAGCAGGACCTGGCCGAGCTTATGAAGGAGTTCGAGGCCGACAAGGTCGACGATCTGGTGAACAAAATGGGGGATATCATCGCCAACTCCCTGGATATCCTGATCGAGCTTCGGAACCTGCCGCTGCCGGCCCGGATCAATTCGTGGGTGACGCGGAACCCGAAGATCTCCAAGGCCTTCGGCCGAACCATGACCATTGCCGTGTATGGGCTTAGCATCTTCGCCTCAGTGCAGGCGTTCATGGGATGGAAGGACCTGAAGAAGCAGGAGAAGGTGCAGGCCGTCATCAATCTGGTGGACGTGGCTGCCAACATATTCAGCGACATCGTGAAGTTCACGGCCGCCTCCAAGCTGGCCTCCGCCCAATCGGCGATCATGGACATCATGCAGGCGGAGAACGACATCCGGACCGCCATGGACCTGCAGCAGTTCTCGGAAATCGCCGGACGGATGGGCGTGCAGGTGGATATCGAGCTGGCGGAGATCAGCGCGCCCGGCCTGGGCCAGGCCGGGGCGGCGGCCAGTGAGGCGCTGGCGGAGGCCGGATCGGTGGAAGAGGCGGCGGCCCGCTGGATGACCTTCTCCAAGGTGGCGGGAGCGTTCGCCCAAGGCATGACCATTCTGGCTCTGGGAGCAGCCTGCGTCTGCACGGGCTTCCAGGTGGCCAACGACTTCTCGTCGGGGCAGCCGGTGGCGGTGAAGGTGCTGGACATCATCGAGATGGTGGCCAACGGAGTCGCCTTCCTGGTGGAGGCCGGGGTGGGGATCGCGGCATTGGCCGGCATCGAGGTCTGCTCCGTCATCCCGATCATCGGCGTCGTCGCTGCGGTGGTGGGAATCGTGGTAGCCATCGTGACGCTGTTCGTCCACCGGAATCCGCCGCCCACGCCGGAGGAGAAGTTCGTGGAGGAGCACAGCGTCCCGTTCATCAAGGGGATCCTGAGCCCGCCGGCCGCTTGGCTGGCAGCCCAGCAGAAGATCGCCGATCACCTGAACGGCACCGCCACGCCGACGAATGCGGCGTTGGCTTAGGGAAGGGAAAGCACCGCGCAGCCTTGGGCTGGCTGCGGTGCTTTTTGCTGAGCGGACATATGGCGTTGGGTGACCCAATATATGTAGATCATAGACGGATCGAATCGAGGCGGTGAGGGCATGCATAGAGGCCCGTGGATGTGGAGACAGGCGCAGGAGATGAGGTACGTGTGGGCGACCTTTCAGGCGCTGGCGGATGCGATCCTTCCACCGGTATGCCGCTCGGCCGGCATGGCGGAGGAAATCAGGGTCCCGGGGGGGATCGAGCTGGGGGTGGACCGTTACTTGGCGGGCGTGCTGGACCACTCGCAGTTCATTCCGGAGGACATGAGCCGTCCCCTGCCGGTGCTGTCGCTGTCAACGGCCATCCTGCTGGATGCGGGAGCGGTGGAATGGATGAGGAGAGGGAGGCTGCTGGCTCCTCCGGCATATGGGAGCTTCCCCGGCGGGGGGCCGTTCACCGTTCTCTCCCGCGAAGACCGGCTGCAGACGCTGGTGCTGCTGGACCGTAAGGAGGTGCCGCTGTCCCGGCTCCCTCTGCCGTATACGGATCAGCCGGCCTTGGTGGAGACCATGGCCGATTCTCTGAACCAGCTGCCGATGTTCGATTATTTCGCGGATTCGCGGACCTGGGGGCAGACCGGCTACCCCGGCCCCTCCTTCGGCTACCGGTGCTGGCGGGGGGGGGCAGGCTTACGATCCGGCCGGCAGAGGAGGGGTGTCGAATGTGTGACCCGGATGTCATCATCGTAGGCTCCGGCGGCGGCGGAGCCGTGATGGCCAAGGAGCTGGGCGAGAAGGGCTTGTGGGTGCTGGTGCTGGAGGCGGGCCCGTGGTACGGCAATACCCGGTGGCCGGAGCCGAACGGAGAGCGGGGAGCCGCCAGCAGCGGCAGTCCGGCCGATCTGGATATCTCCCTGCTTCGGGAGCAGTACACCAAGAAGGAGGTGGAGATGAATGACCTGATCACCGGTAAGCTCCGGTGGGGTCCCGCGGATGGGAAGAGGGCTCCCTGGTACCGGGAGATGACGCAGAACGGCTTCGTATGGCAGAACTCGGGCGTGGGCGGCACCACCCAGTCCTACTTGGCCAACTCCCCCCGGGCTTTTCCCGCATCGGTGAATGGAATCTGGCCCCTGTCTTACCGGGACCTGGTCCCCTACTATGAGAAGGTGGAGGCCACGCTGCCGGTTGCCTTCTCTCCCATCACCCCCAAGGAGGAGCTGTTCTTCTACGGCGCACGGAAGGCCGGCTGGAAGTGGACCCCAACGCTGGACATGACGGAGCCCGGGATTCGCCCGCAGCCCAACGCCATCCTGCCGCCGAACCCGAATCTGATGAATCCCGCAATTCCGATGGAGCAGCTGTCCCGGATGAAGGGCTGCACCTTGGCCGGACACTGCATCAACGGCTGTCCCCACGGCCCTGCCGTTGATCTGGTGGCGAAGCGCTCTACCCTCGTCAGCTACATTCCGATGGCGCTGGAGACCGGGCGGGTGACGGTACGGCCGAATGCTTTTGTCACCCGGGTGTTGACGGAGTCCCATCCTGCGGAAGGGCTGAGAGCGGTGGGCGTCGTCCTCCGGGATACATGGACCGGGGAGCTGGAGGAGCATCGGGCCCGGGTGGTCGTTCTCGCCGCGGGAGCCATTGAAACGCCGAGGCTCTGGATCAATTCGGGCCTTCCCCGCCATCCTTGGGTGGGCCGGGGGCTGGTGAACCACTATTTCGACTGGGTGACGGGAGTGTTCGGAGAACGGGAGCTGGAGTCGGTTCTGGGCTGTCCGGATACGGGCCCGTATATGGGGCATAGCTCAGGAGGGAGGTTCGACTATCCGGGGCTCGGGTCCGTCATCGTGACGGGGCTCAGTCCCGGCCTGCAAGCGTCCATGAGCTATGGCTTGAGCGAATCCGGTTACGGCGGGATGCACCCTTACCTGAACGGGGGAGCCGCTTACTCCAAGGGGCGTGTGGTGGGTCCGGAGCTTCACCAATGGATGGACCGATACCGCAGGACGTTATGCCTGACCATCTTCGCCGACGATGATGTGGATATCCGGAACGGCGTCACCGTGAATCCGGCCAACCGGGATGAGCATGGTCCGGTACCGAGAGTGACCTATGTGCCTGGCACGAGGGGAAAAAGGACCCGCGAGGCGCTGGTGAAGATCGCGGTGGACATTCTGCGGAAGGCAGGCGCCCGGAAGGTGGTTCGGTCGGATTGGCCGGCCGCGCTGATGATCCACATGGAGAGCACCATGCGGATCGGGCAGGTGGTCGATGAGGCCTGTGAGGCGTACCAAGTCCAACGGCTGTATATAGCCGACAACAGCATGCATGTGAATGGGCTGGGGGGAGCGAACCCTACCTTGACGACCCAGGCGCTGGCGACCCGGACGGCGGAACGGATCGTCTCCAAGTATTTTGATAAAAGGAGCTGAGGATGGAATACTACACCCTAAAAAAGGTTGTGTAGCCAATGCATGTATTGGAGCTGCTGAAGGATTCGATCAAGCCATTCCTGGATGGGAAGAAGCCGCCGATGAACGTGGCGGAGGTCATGAACCTGTGGTTCTACTTCACCGCCACGGAGCAGTCCCTCCGTGGGGAGCAGATATCCTTCAACATCGTGCAGGATCCGGACCTCCGGGCGAAGATGCAAGAGGTGATTAACGAGGTACACAGGCCGATCCATAAGGAATTGACCGAGTTCATGCAGGCGGAGGGCATCCCTCTCCCCAAGTCCACTCCGGAGAAGCCTATCACAGAGCTTCGGGATATTCCCCTGGGCGGCCGGCTGACGGATGAAGAGGTGGCGAACCTGACCAGCTTCAACATCGTGCTGGGCATCCAGTACGCTTGCCGGGGAATGGTCGAAGCGGTTCGTCCCGACATAGCAGCGATGTTCGTGAGGTTCCAGATGAAGAAGGCGGCATTCGCCATACCCTTCCGGGAGCTTCTGTCCCAGAAGGGCTGGCTGCAGGTTCCGCCGGCCTATTGTCCGGAGAAGCCGCAGCCCTGAAGATGGTTCCCCCCTAAGGAAGGGCCTGCTTGACTTACGGAGCGGCAGGCCCCGCGGCCCACGCGGCGGCTTCGTGGATGAAGGCGGCCGCAGCCGGGGAGGCGGAGCGGCGGGAACGAAGCAGGAGGCCGATGGTCCGGGCTGAATCGGGAGTGAAGCGGACGATGCGCAGCGGATGGGGCGAGAAGCTCAGCGTCATCCGGGGGACGATCGAGAGGCCGATGCCCCGGCTGACCATAGCCAGGATGGTCGGATGATCCTCGATCTCGAAGGTGACGTCGGGAGCGACCTGATGCTCCTTGAACAGGGTCTTCAGCTGGGCATCGCAGCCGGACTTGGGCATGATGAAGGGCTGGCTCTGAAGCTCCTCGATCCGGACGGAGTCCCGGTTGCCGAAGGGATGCTCCGGATGGACCGCCAGGACCAGCTCATCCTGGCACAAGGGAATGAATTCCAAGCCCTCCGGGGGAAGTGCAGAGAAGCCCAGGTCGATGGTTCCGGCGGAGACCCAGGCTTCAATCTCGTGATAGGTGCCTTCATGAATCTTCAATTCGATCTTCGGGTACTTCTTCCGGAAGGCGACGATCAGGTCGGGGAGCCGTGCGGCGGAGAAGCTGGGGAAGCTGCCTACGCTCAGCACACCGGACTCCAGTCCGGTGATGGCCGAGGCTTCCTGTCCGATCCGCTCGGCGAGGCACAGCATCTCCAAGGCAATCTGGTAGATGCGGCTGCCCTCATGAGTGGCGCTGATCCCCGTCCGGTTGCGGTGCAGGAGGGTGAAGCCCAGCTCCGATTCCAGCGAAGAGATGATATGGCTCACCGCCGACTGGGTTAAGGACAGTGCCTGCCCCGCCCGGGTGAAGCTTCCGGTCTTCACGACCTGTACGAATACCTCCAGCTGCTGCAGCGTCATTGCATGTCCTCCAATGCATGAAGATAATTAATCCTCTCCATCATAAATATTAATTTCCCTAATGTAAAGAGGAGGGCTATAATGAAAACAAACACAGCAAGGGAATGACCCGAAGGAGGAAGAAGCATATGGAGAAGAAAGCCATATACAGCAATGCCAAGTTCGTGGCGCTGATCGCCACGGTATGCTGTTTGTTATGGGGAAGCGCCTATCCCAGCATCAAGATCGGCTATGTGCTGTTCGATATATCGGCGGAGGACATTCCGTCGAAGTTTGTTTTTGCCGGATACCGGTTCGTGCTGGCCGGAGGGATTCTGCTCCTCGCCGCACGGGCGTTCAGCGTCAAGGTATTCTCCGTCTCCAAGAGCGACCTCGGACGGCTGCTGATCTTGGGGCTGGCCCAGACCACCCTGCAGTATATCTTCTTCTATATCGGCGTAGCGAATACGACCGGGGTGAAGGGGGCGATCATGAATGCGACGACGACCTTCTTCAGCGTCCTCTTGGCGCATTACGTGTACAAGAATGACAGGCTGACCGGGAATAAGGCCCTCGGCTGCCTCATCGGCTTCGCCGGCGTTATCCTGGTCAACTTCAATTCGGATCTGCTGAATTTCTCCTTCCGATTTACGGGCGAGGGGTTCGTGATCCTGGCGGCGCTGGTGTTCGCCGTGACGGCCATCTATGCCAAGCGGTTAACGAGAACGCTGGACGTGGTCCTCGTCACCGGCTACAGCCTGCTCATCGGAGGGATCGGCCTGACGGTGCTCGGTGCAGCTGCGGGTGGCGAAGTGACTCACTTTACCCCGGCGTCCTCCGGTCTGCTCCTCTATCTGGCTCTCTTGTCCTCGGCGGCATTCACTCTGTGGAATCTGCTGCTGAAGTACAACAAGGTGGGTCCTGTCTCGGTCTATAATTTCCTGATCCCGATCTTCGGCGCCATTCTCTCCTCCATCTTCCTGGGGGAGGAGATATGGGAGCTCAAGAATTTAGTGGCGCTCATCCTGGTCTCTTATGGGATCTGGAGGGTGAATCGGGAAGGGTTCCGGGCATCCCGGCGTGAAGATGCGGCTCGAAGGCATCCGGCTGGGATGGAGCAGCAGCAGGGCCGAGCGTAAGAGGGGCCTTGCGCCAAGCCGTATCCTACAAACAAGAAAGAGGCAGTCGGCCGCAGGATTTCTGCGGCAGGCTGCCTCTTATTCATTTGCCGGACGAAGCTCGCGGCAGTAGGCTGCAAGCTCATCGAAGAGGACGCTATATAGCGCCAGCGGGCCGGAGACGGACTTGGAGGAGCCGGGCAGGGCGGTGAGCTTGGCGAACAGGCTCCCAAGCTCCTTCCGGTCCTCCGGTGCCCAGAACTGCACCTGCCGCACTTCGGGATTGCCGGCTCGCATCAGAGCAGTCAGCTCCTGAAGCCCCCGGGCGAACAAGGTCGTGCTCCGGTGTTCCGGGCGAAGATAGGCGATCTCGATCTGACAAAGGTGGCGGTCCTGATACTCCCCCGGTCCTGTGCCGTACACGAACCCTGCCGCTCCGACGATCTCGTAAGGCTCCTCGGTGAAGATGAGCATCGCCTGCCCCAGTATCAAGGGGCTGGCCAGGAAGCTGAGCTTCATGGCGAACGGATAGGGGAGGTTCAGCTCCCCCGCGTGCCGGAGCAGAAAGTCCATATAGGCTTCATAATCCATCTCCAGCCGGCACGCCCGGAACAGGACGTTCATTACTTCATGACTACCACGCGCAAGGAATCGTTGGCTTGAACGATTCTGCCGAAGCCGGAGCCCTTTTTGATTTCTTTGGTTGTGGGAGGTACGGGAAACATGGGAATTCCTCCTTTCCTGGTCCGTTTTCCCAATTATACCTTGTCGTATCTCTTTAGAATAGTATTAAGTTTAAAAATATTCTCGCTAAATACAATTTCTTGTCCATACAGACCTTCTCGAGGGTGCCGGGAGCTTGTAAATTTGGCGTAGAGTCGGCACAAATAGACATTTTCAGCCATGGCGGCGATCTGAAATTCGCGAACCTCCGGGAACTCCTCCAGAATTCGGGCGGTCATATACTGGAGCCCCTTGACGAATAACCGGCTGCCCCTGTAATCCCGGTCCGCGATAGCCACGTCGACCAGCGCCACCTCCCGGTCCTCGAACTCCTGCTGCGGCGTTCCTTGGTAATAAGCCGCCGCTCCCACGATCCGGCCGTCGTCCTCCGTGGCGCAGATCAGCCGGCCATGAGTCATATACGAGTAGAGCAGATCCACCATCTCCATGGTGGTGAAAGCCGGATGCAGCTCCCGCTTGTGCTTCAGCATGAATCGGCTAACCCGGGCCAGCTCCTCGTCCGTGGTACAGCCGCTAACGCGAATAGCCATTAAGGGTCTCCTTTCCCTTCGAACCGCGAAGGATGTTATAGGCGCTTCTGCAGCGCCAGCTCCAAGGCATCCAGCAGGTGGGGGTGCTCCTCCGTCAGACGCTGGAACGCTTCTTGCCTCATGGACAGGAGCACGCTTGGAGCCAGAGCCTTCACGGTAGCGGTTCGGGGAATATTCCGCAGCAGGGCAATCTCCCCGAAGTGGTCACCGTCCTCCAGCACCGCCACGCGGCGCCCTTCCTTCAAGACCTCGAACCGCCCCCGGACGATGATGTAGAAGGTATGGCCTTCGTCTCCCTCGGTTACGATGGCCTCCCCTTCCTTGCAGGTTTCCGAATTCAGCAGCTTGGAGACATCCTGGAGCAGATCAGGCTCGATCCCTTGGAAGAAGGGAAGCTTAGCCAGGCGTTCGGGATCCACCGTGGCATACTGACCGTCCTGGGACAGATGGAAGCCGTGTTGCTTCTCCCACAGACTCCGGTACAATCCGTTAAGCCGAAGAAGCTCCATGTGGGTTCCTGATTCTACGATTCGTCCCTTCTCGAAGACATAGATCCTGTCGGCCCGCATGGCGGAGGCCAGCCGGTGGGTGACGGAAATCAAGGTCGCACGATCTCGAAGGCTCTCGATGCGTGCGGTGATGTCCGCTTCCGCTGCTGGGTCCAGCGCCGAGGTTACCTCGTCGAGAAGGAGCAGCTTCGGATTCCGAAGAAGAGCCCGGGCAAGGGACAGGCGCTGGCGTTCCCCGCCCGACAAGGACCCGCCTTCATGGCGAACCGGAGTATCATAGCCGGCCGGCCAGCTGCAGATCGTGTCATGCAGGTTCGCTTCCCGGGCCGCCCGGTACATATCCTCCTCCGTCGCGTCCACGCGGTCCAAGAGCAGATTGTCCCGCAGCGTCGCGTTGAAGAAGAAGGCGTCCTGCGTGACCATGGTGGAAAGGCGGCGCAAGGAGTCCTCGCTGATGCTGCGCACATCATGTCCGTTCCAGGCAATCCGGCCGTCCGTCGGGTCGTAGAAGCGGGAGATGAGCTGGAGGGCGGTGCTTTTGCCTGAGCCGCTGGGGCCCACGAATGCCGCGTAGCTGCCTGCGGGAATGTCCAGACTCACCTTATGGAGCTGGGGGGCGTCTGCGTTGTAACCGAAGGTAACGTGCTCCATGCGGATGGAAGGCGGGGCCGACGGAAGCTCCACGGGGGCGGCAGCCTCCGGAACATCCGACCGTTCCTTCAGCAGCTCCTCGATCCGCCGGAAGCTCACCCCCGACTCGGTCAGACTAGGTATCAGATAGGACAGATTGCTTCCGGATTGGCCGACGTTCAGGAAGAGTGTGAAGAAGGCCACGAATTCCCCGACAGAGAGCATATCCTGAAAAATAAGATAGCCGCCCAGGCCGATCAAGAGTCCGTTCAAGAGGAGGAGTGCGATCTGCGGCAGCCGCTCCATCAAGGAACCGATGGCATGCACATTCAAGCCGAGGCTGAACAGCTCATCCATATGGAGGCGGCCCTGTTCCCGGAAGCGGGGCTGCTGACGCAGAATCCGGATGGTCCGGTGGCCCTTGACCATCTCATCGACGGTATTCGTGAAGCGTTCCTGGGCTTCCTTATACTGGGCATGGGCGGCCTCCGAACGCGTCATCAGAAGCCGGGGACCCAGGAAGAGCAGGATCGAACCGGCAAGCACCGCCAGAGTAAGCCGCCATTCGAGGGAGAACAGGACCGTAAGGCCGAGCAGCAGGCTTAACGCTTCCCGGAGAAAGAAGGGGAACGAGCTCCGGACGACTCTCTCGATGGAGCCCATGTCGGAGGAGAAACGGGTGATCAGATCCCCCACCCTGTAACGGTGGTAGAAGGACTGTGACTGGCGCTGAAGGTGGTCATAGAGCTCCAGGCGAAGATTCCGGATGACCCCGCCGCTTATTTTGCCGATGGAATAATCCCCGCAGAAGCTTGTTCCGATATGGAGGAGCCCGCTGCCGAAGAGAACCGCCAGGATGATGGCGAACGCATGGAGGTCCTTCGGGACGAAGGCGGCATCCACCAAGTATTTCAGGCTTAAGGGAGCACCGACCGCATAGGCTACCTCGACGATCAGGCTGAGAAGGAAGACTCCGCACAGCAGCGGGTGAAGGGCCAAGTACCTCCTGATGCTTCGTATGAAATGCAGGGCAACCGACCTCCCCTTAGGATGTAGCTTCAGATTAACGCAGTTCCCGCAGACTGTAAAATGATTCGGCATAGTATGGTTTGCTGGAGATAATAAATGGATCATTTATAGCCGATTGTTCTTAAAAATGTTACAAATTTGTTTTTGGAATAATATGTCTTCGATAATTCGCCATTTCGTGATAGCATGTATCACATTAAAAATGTAGGAATATGTATTTTATGACTAAATAAGGTAGTTCTTTTGGCTTAATGCACCTGCATTACAAGGGGAGGTAGATTCCGTCATTTCCGTTTAGAGGAGCAAGAATCGCAAGATCAGGAAGATGAGCCACAGAATACCTAAGGACTAGGGGACGAACGAGATGAACCAATCTTTTATGAAACGATTAACAAATAGCAAGATGATGCGTATATTCGGCAATCTGAAGCTTGTGCATTCTTATATGCTGCTGGTTGCTGTTTCTCTCATTGGAGTGTCCCTCATCTTCGTTGCAGGCATCAATGGAATGAACGAGGCCAAGCATCAGGAAGGGATCCTGTTTAACGAACGGTACACCCATACCACCAAGATCCTGGAGCTGAAGGCCAATCTCTACAACCTGAGAAGCAACTTCACCAAGCTGCTCGACAGCAGCTCTTTCAACGACAGCACCTATGAGAGCTACAGCAAAGATAAGGAGCGGCTTATCACCGGAATCAAGGAATACAAGAGTTACGAGAAGCTGGATGAAGAAGTCGAAGCAGTCAAGAAGCTGGATGAGAACCTGAGCACGTACCTGAATGACACCGAGAAGCTCTTGAAGGTGAAGAAGGATACCGCCAAGTATGAGAAGGAGGAGCGGGACCGGCTGAATACGCTGAGCACGGCCGTGGTGAACGGGATGCAGGAGATCGTGAATGTGAACCGCACGGCATCCCAGAGCCTCCACGACAAGACCAGCTCCGATATCCAGACGAGAATATGGCAGACCTCTCTCTTGTCCGGGGCAACCGTCCTGGTGATGCTGTCCATCTCCGTCTTGTCCATTGCCTTCCTGCGCAGACGTCTGAAGCTGATTACCGGGTATTGCCAAAAGGTGTCGGAAGGACATCTGTCGGCCTCCCTATCTGACGATGTACTGAAATCGGGCAACGAGCTGGGGACCATTGCCCGTTCCATCTCGGCCATGACGGACTCCGTTACGCTGGTCGTCTCGAACATCATGAAGGAGTCGGAGCACCTGATGCTGCAATCCGCGGGAACCCAGGGCAGCATATCCCGTCTACACGAGCGGGTCGAGGAGGTGGCGGCTACCACGGAGGAGCTGTCCGCCGGCATGCAGGAGACGGCAGCCACCACCGAGAATTTGGCCGCTATGGCGGGAGAGATCGAGCGGGCCATCGAGACCATTGCCAGCAAGGCGCAGGAGGGGGCCGGTATGGCCATGGAGATCCGCAACCGCGCCTCCGATCTGAAGCACACGGCCACCGCTTCCATTACCAGCACCCAATCGATCTACAAGGTGACCCAGGAGAAGCTGACCCGGGCCATCCAACAATCCAGGTCTGTGGACGAGATCCAGCAGTTGACGAACTCCATTCTGGAGATTACGGCACAGACGAATCTGCTTGCCTTGAATGCCGCCATCGAAGCGGCAAGGGCAGGAGAAGCGGGAAGAGGCTTCGCCGTCGTTGCGGATGAGATCCGCAAGCTGTCGAACAACTCCAACAGCACGCTGTCCGAGATCCAGAATGTGACCCAGACCGTCATTGATTCGGTGCGTCATCTGACCACCAGCTCAGATGAGCTCCTCGCATTCCTGAACGAGCGGGTGCTGAAGGATTATGAACTTCTGCTGAATGCATCCGAGCAGTACAACAAGGATTCCGAAGCCATCGGGCATATGACAGAGGACTTCAGCGCCACCTCGGAAGAGCTGATGGCTTCGGTACAGAACGTGGCGGCGGCCGCCAGAGAGCTGGATATCGCCAATACGGAGGCGGCCACCTCCATTCATAACATTACCGAGCGGGTGGCGGACATGCTGGAGCGTGCGGCGGACGTAGTCGAGCACAGTGATGAGGTCGCCGAAAGCTCCGTGCGTCTGGAAGAGATGACCAAACGCTACATATTGGAATAGTGCAGACGATTCTCTCCGCCATCCCCCTCAAAATGCAGCCTCCCGTCGTATAGAGAGATATCACCTGGCGTGTGTCCGTCCAAGGGAGGTCCCTTAACCGGACGCCGTGCCAGCAGGTAAATGGGAGGCTCATCATAATGAATGTGAAGAAGGGGTATCAGATTGCATTAATGCTGGCGCTCGTCGTCTCGCCGCTCTTGGGCGGAGCGCCGACGACCAAGGCGGAAGCCGGCGGGTATTACCACACGGACGGCAGCCGGATTGTGGATTCGAACGGAGCTGCGGCCCAATGGAACGGCTTGAATTGGTTCGGCTTCGAGACCTCCAACTACTCGCCCCACGGGCTGTGGTCGTACTCCATGGACTTCTTCCTGGACCAGATCAAGGAGCATGGCTATAACCTGATTCGGGTGCCGTATTGCAATGAGATGCTCGATGCGGGAGCGTCCCCCAGCAGCATCAACTATGCAGTGAATCCGGATCTGCAAGGGCTGAAGCCCATTCAAATCCTGGACAAGCTGGTGGAGAAGGCCGGCAAGCGGGGGATCAAGCTCTTCCTGGACCGGCATCGTCCGGACTCCGGCGGGCAATCGGAGCTGTGGTATACCAGCCGGTACCCCGAGGAGCGCTGGATCTCCGACTGGAAGATGCTGGCCAAGCGGTACGCCGGCAACCCTACGGTCATTGGAGCCGACCTGCATAATGAACCCCACGGGGCGGCGACATGGGGCTCCGGCGACCTGTCCACCGACTGGCGGCTGGCGGCGGAGCGTGCAGGCAACGCGATTCTCGAGGAGAATCCCGATTGGCTCATTATCGTGGAAGGCAATGCGCAGTATAACGGGGACTATTACTGGTGGGGCGGCCAGCTGATGGGAGTCAAGGACAACCCGGTGCGGCTGAAGAAGCCGGACCGGCTGGTATACTCCACCCACGACTATGGACCTGGCGTAGCTTCCCAGACCTGGTTCAATGCCCCGGATTTCCCCAACAATCTGCCTGAAGTCTGGGACAAGCATTGGGGCTATATCAGCAAGCAGAATCTTGCTCCCGTGCTGGTAGGCGAGTTCGGCGGGCGTCAAACGGATCAGACCTCGGTAGAGGGCGTCTGGCAGAACAAGCTGGTCGATTACATCAAGGCTAACGATCTGTATTGGACCTATTGGACGCTGAATCCGAACAGCGGGGATACCGGCGGCCTGTTGAAGGACGATTGGAAAACATGGGATACCGTCAAGCAATCGATGCTGAACCGGGCCATGAAGCCGGTATATGCCGGAGGAGGGGGAACAACCAATCCCGGCTCCGTACCGGCTGCTCCGGCAAGTCTCGCTCTTACGGTCCAGCTGAAATGGGAGGCTTCGTCAGGTGCCGCCGGGTATAAGGTGAAGCGGTCGTCCTCCGCTTCCGGACCGTACACGGTCCTTGCGGCGGATGTTCAGGGAACGCAATATACCGATGCAGCCGTCTCACCGGGAAGCACCTATTACTACCAGATCACGGCATGGAGCGCAGCGGGAGAGAGCGGCGCCTCGCAGACGATCAGCGTAAACGTTGGAACCGGCTCGACCGTACAGCCGACGCCAACCGTAACACCGGCACCATCCGCCACGCCGACTCCAGCGACTGCGACTCCTACACCTGCACAGCCGACGCCAACTCCGGTTCAGCCTTCACCGAAGCCCTCGGCAACGCCAGCACCAGGGGGGTTAACGGTACAGTACCGGGCCGGAGATACGAACAGCGGCGACAACCAGATCAAGCCGCAATTCAATATCAAGAATACGGGTGCCTCGTCGGTGAAGCTGAGTGAGTTGAAGCTCCGTTATTACTTCTCCAAGGACGGCAGCCCTTCGATGATTTCCTGGATCGACTGGGCCCAGATCGGCGGCTCCCACATTAACCGTTCGTTCACGGACTCTTATGTGGAGCTTGGTTTTGATGAAGGAGCAGGCACGGTTGCAGCCGGAGGGGAAACCGGCGAGATCCAGCTGCGCATGTCCAAGAACGACTGGTCGAACTTCAATGAGACGAATGATTATTCCTTCGACTCGTCCAAGACGGCCTTCATAGATTGGAATAAGGTGACCTTGTACCGGAACGGGACCTTGGTTTGGGGATTGGAGCCTTAAGCACCTATATCGAAACATGACAAGACCGCCTTGATGCCAGGGCGGTTTTGGTCCTGTTCATGCCCTGCCCGGTTCCGGGGTGGAGAGGGGCCGTACAGAGACGTTAACATGGGGATGTGAACGCCGGTGGAAGCAGGACTCGGGGATATCCTGCAGCGGATCCGCGATGGGGACACAGGAGCACGGTCGGACTTGATTATCCGGTATAAGCCGTTCGTCCTGCGTGCAGTCAGTCATGTATGCAAATGCAGAATCGGGTGGAACGACGATGAAGCCAGTGTGGGGCTCATCGCCTTTAACGAGGCCATTGACCGGTATCACCCGCAATACGGCAAGTCCTTTGACAATTTTGCCTATATGGCGATTCATAACCGTCTTGTGGATGAATTCAGGCGCAAAGAACGTATTGCCCGAATGGAGACCAAGTGGCATCATGAAGAATTGGAGCTGTCCCAGGCAGAGATGGCCAGCTCCCTGGCTGCCTTCGAGCAGCAGGAGACTTCGGCGGCGCTGGCTGATGAGCTGACGAATTATGATGCAAGGCTTCGTCAGTTCGGGATCCGCTTGGAGGAGCTGGAGGAAGCCAGTCCCTGCCACCGGGACACGCGCAGGATGCTGCTCGATATCGCAAGGAAGTTCTGTACGAATCCGGATTGGCTGCGGGATCTCTACCAGAAGAGGCAGCTTCCGCTTAAGGACATGATCCAGGCGGTGGAGGTCAGCAAAAAAACGCTTGAGCGAAACCGGAAGTATCTCATCTCGCTGATCCTAATCCTGGCCGGCGAGGAATTTATGCGGATCCGCCAGACCCTATCGTTCGCAGAATTGGAGGAGGATTAACCATGCGTGGTACGGTTATGAAGATTACGGACCAATGTCTCGTCGTCCTGTGCGGAGACGGGCGCTTCCGCAATATCCCCCCTCCGAATCCTCTTCCTGCCTTGGGTGATACGATCGAGGTGCCGGAGGAAGCAGCGGCTCCCTCCAGGAGAATGGCTGCAAGAAGCGGCGTGAGGCGCCTTAGGATTCCGGGCATCGCAGCCTCCGCATGCGCCGTGGTCGGGCTGCTGCTGATCAGCGCTTGGTTATATCTCCACTCCGGCGCGCCGGCGGGGAAGCAGGCGGTGACTCTGGTCGCCATCGATATCAATCCCAGCATGGAATGGCAGGTGGATGCGGAGGGGATGGTACGTAACGTGACGGCCCGCAATCCGGAGGCGGAGCGGCTGGTACAGGCAGGAGAGTTGGTCGATCGCCCACTGGAGCAGTCCTTCCGGACTCTTCTGGACCGGGCGAAGCAGATGGGGTACTTGGGAATGAAGGGGGACGAGAAGCCATGGGTATTCGTATCGGTGGTGGATCCCCCCGGCAGCAAGCTGAATGAAACGCTGCAAGCGGCTCTTCCGGAGGACGGTACGGTCAAGCTCCTGCTGCATACGGCGGACCGGACCCAGCTGGAGCAGGCCAAGCAAGAGGAGCTTTCCCTGAATGCGTACCTGGTGTATCGGGATGCGCAGGACCGGGGCATTCCCCTTCCGGAAGACATGCTGCGAAGCACGTCGATTGCCAAGGCCCTGCACAGTGCAGGCGTAGAGGTGGAGACGTTGTACGGGGACCGGACAGCGGCGGGGGTTTCCGCCGCTCCGTCCCCATCCGCTGCTGCAGCGGCCAGCGATAGCGCTCTACCGTCGGCAGAGCCGGGGACCCCGGCGCCGACTCCCGCGAAGGAGGCAGAAGGCCGAACCCCAGCGCCCGCTTCCGTCCCGGCGGCGAAGGCCTCTGTGCTGCCTGCGAGCCTGGCGCCGTCTCCTTCGGCATCACCGGCATCCACTCCGGCTCCCACAGCGGTGCCTGCGGTATCCTCATCTGCGGATGCCGTTTCGTCCCTGGAGCTCTATGTGCGCGGAGGGGACAATAAGATGGTGAAGGTCTCCTATCGGCTCGTCCAGGGAGCGCCTGTGGCAAGCTACGAACGGTATGCCGGAGGCGATCAGGAGAAGCTGAATGGAGAGCGGGGAGCGGCGCAGGCCGGGGAATTGATCACCAAGCTCGGATTGGGGCAGGGGCCCGTGCTGTCAGCTGATCTAACCACGGAGCGGATTCTTGGGGCCGCCGGAATTCCCGCGAGCCAGTGGCTGGAGATCCAATTGAAGGTGACTTGGGAGAAAGGAGGCAGCCTGCAAATCCGCAGGCTGCCGGAGGGCTAGAAACAGAAGAACCCGTAAGGCGCTCCTCGGAGCGGCCTTACGGGTTTTCTTCTGTCTTACAGCCGGGAGGCTTACGGTTCTTGTCCCCATACCAATGTACCGTTGCGGTACAAGGTGACTTTACTCCAATCGGTGTAAGAGGTTTTGGAGGCATCGAAGGAATAGTCGTTGCTCTCATTGAAGTTCGACCAGTCGTTCTTGGACATGCGGAGCATGATGTCGCCGGTCTGGCCGCCGGCTTGGATGGAGCCTGCTCCGGAGGTGAAGCTCAGCTCCACATAGGTATCCGTGAAGGTGCGGTTAATATTGGAGCCGCCGATCTGCGCCCAGTCGATCCAGGAATTCATCGAAGGGCTGCCATCCTTGGAGAAGTAATAGCGGAGCGTCAGCTCGCTGAGCGGAACGGCCGAGCCTCCGGTGTTCTTGATATTGAACAGCGGCTTGATCTGATTGTCCGCAGCATTCGTGTCGCCGGCCCGGTATTGGACGGTCAGGCTGCCCGATGCCGGAGGTGTGCCGGTACCGGTACCGGTACCACTTGCCTGGGGCTTGGCGGAAACGGCGGAAGGAGCGGTGCTTTCCCCTGCGCTGTTCACGGCGGTCACCACGTAATAATAGGTGGAGCCGTTGGTCAGCCCGCTATCCGTGTAGGACGAGCCGGTCAGACCGCTGGCGATGGCGGTGAACGGGCCGGAAGCACTTGCGGAACGCTTCACGGTATAGCTGGATGCTCCGCTCACCGTGTTCCAGACCAGCTTCACCTGCGCGTCAGCCGCTGAAGCGGAGACGCCGGACGGAGCGGAAGGAACGGTAGGTGTCGGGGTCGTCGGAGTGGTCGATACCGGTTGAACAGCAGCGCTGATCAAGGCGGAATTCGGGCTCTCTCCGGCGCTGTTGACGGCCGTTACAGCGTAGTAGTAAGTCACCCCGCTGCTGACTGCAGAATCCGTGTAGCTTGTTCCGGTCAGCCCTGTAGCGACAGTGGTGAACGGTCCGGCAGCATCAGTGGCGCGCTTCACCTTGTAGCTGGCTGCATTGGCGGAGGCGGTCCAGCTGATGGTAATCTGGGCCTTCACTCCGGTCGGGGCGGCAGGTGCGGTGGGAGCCGGTACCACGGGGCCGGTTCCGCCTCCGTTGTTGCCTCCGCCGTTATTGCCGCCGGTACCGGTGGAGAGCGGAATGGCCGGGTATGCATTTTGAACCAGCTCGACGAATTGATTGTGGAACCAGTGACCGGACAACGGCGCATTCGGAAGCGATCCGGTCAAGGTGCCGTCGGCGGTAAAGTATGTCGGGTCGCACATACGGTCGAAGCCTTTGCCCTCGTCATTGGGGATGTAGGAGCTGGCTCCGTCGGAATCCCCCGGCGGCTTGATCCATGCCAGCGCATCCAGGTGGGCGGCCGCATATTCGGCGGGTGCCGCTTGCGGAGGACGTCCCATGCCTGCCCCGCTCTGGTTGCACCAGTTGCCGCGGTGAAGCTTCCGGTCGATCCGTCCGGAATTCACGTACGTATTGACATCGTAGCCGCTGGCTCCCGTCGGGCGGTTGGAGCCCCCCCAGCCGTTGCGGGAGGTGTCGATGATGAAGCCGATGCCGGCCGGCCAGCCCTTGGACAAGAAGCCGTTGTACATGGCGGCTGCGAAGTCCGTCTCATCGAAGTACGGGTTCCACTCGTAGTACTTGGCCGACTTGATCTGCTGGCCTCCGATGTTCAAGTTGGGATCGCTCAAATATGGCTCCTCCAGCGGGGAGGTGTTGGCGGTATTGGTGACGAAGCCGTCCACGCTGGACAGGCCGGCCTTGGTGCCGGACACGACGCTGGTGTACAGCTCGATGGCCGGTTGACGGTTGCTGTCCCAGCCCAGCCAGCCGGAGTGGCCGATATCCAGATAGTTGTACACATTGGGAATGGCGTGGAACACATCCAGCGCATAGCGGACGCCGTCACGGTAGACGTTGGTGGAATTGGCCTGCGCACACTTCGGGTCGTTCAGATTCGTAACCAGGTTCGGCAGCGAATCGGGCTCGATGACGTTGACGATCCGGATCCCGGCGTACTTGGGGTCCTTGAATACCTTGGCGATCTCGTCGATATACGAGGTCTTGTAGGTTTGAAGCGCTTCCGGAGTCATCGCCAGCTCTCCGTTGGAGGCTAGGGCGTGGCAGTCGCGGCCCGGAATGTCATAGATGACGAAGGTAGCGGTAATGGGGGTGTCGCCCTGCTTCTGAGCCAGGACGTCATCCATGGTTTCCCGGAGGCTCTTGCGGCCGCCGTTGGCGGAGCCGCCGGCAATGGCCGCTATGCGGTCCAGCCAGATCGCCGTCGGGTAGGACTTCACCGTCTGCATCTTCGCCTTCAGGGTTTCATCGCTGACCTGGGCGATGGAGGTATCCACGAACTTGGCGTAATCCGGGTTCACATAGGCGCTTGCACCGACGAAGGGATTGTCCACGTGGGATTCGGCCGAAGCTTGCTTCGCTTCGAAGCCCGGGGCGAAGCCGCCTGCCAGTAGGGCGGCGGCCATAGCGTATGCAGCCCCCTTGCGCAATACTTTACGATAATTCAATAGGTTCACCTTCCATTGGTATAAGATGGTTTGATACCGGAACGATCCCGAACAACAGGATGCTTGGTCTTACAGCAGTCTTGCCGTTTCACCTCCCAGATGCGGCATACTCCTCGGATGCGGTGCCGCTGTCTATTCGCGTGCTTCGAGTATTGTTACGAAAGGGCTTCCAGTTTTGGGAGGGTGCTCCTTAATATTTTCCCGGAAAATGGCAAATGCCATAAAAAAAAGCCCAAGCTCGGTCAACGGACCGTAGCTTGGGCTTCCTGTTTGCCGCCGTATACGGCGGAAATCTTCGTCATTCGCTGCTCCTCGTTGAGCCGGGGGCAGGTGTAGCAGTAGCGGTCTTCGCCGGGCAGGCGGTAGTTCATGCAGCACTTGGAGCGCAGCAGAATCGGCTTGTTCGGTGCGCAGGGGTTGTCCATGGTGCGGAAGGGGACGGCCAGCGGGCTGACGGAGCGTCCCAGGAACCAATGAGGCCTCCCGGGCTCCCGAAGCATCCGGAAGACCGCCTCCACCCGATGGCACACCGTGGCATCCGCCTCCAGGGTCCATTCCCGTTCCCAATAGGCCAAGTGGTAGGAGAGGGTGGACCAGAGGGTATCCTCCGGCACACCGGTACAGCGTACGGTCTCCCGAACCAAGGGGCTGATCCAGGCCGCCATCAGGCGGTCCAGAACGGGCTCCGGGTCTTGCCCGGGAAGGGAACCGGAGGTGTCGCCAGGGGCGGGGGCCGGCAGGTGGAAGACCAGCCCCTGGCCCTCGAGTCCGATTCGCAGATCAGACAAGGGGGTGTCCCAGGCTGCGCCGTGGTGGGTCCAGGCGTAGATGGCCCCTGCAGCCAGCGAGCAGAGGCGCTTCACGAACAGGGAACCGGTTACGGCGCCGGAGGGCGATTGGATGGCCCTGCCGAAGGCAGCCAGGAGCAGCGGCAGCTCATCTCCCGCCGGACTCCACAGAGGAGTGCCGGCTGCGGGAGCAGTGCGGTTCTGCGCCGGGGGCGGGCAAAGGATGCGGTGCCGCTTCAACAGCAGGGCGGTGTCCAAGGGCGCCATGGCGTGTACCTCCGGTGCGCGGATTTTAGAGCTTCTTATAGATTTCCGTCAACTCGTCGAGCATCAGGTTGGCGGCTTTGACCCCGCCGGCGGTGTTCCAGATCACGTCGTTCACCTTGAAGGCCTTGCCGTTCTGGACGACCTTCAGGCTCTTCCACAGGGGATCCTTGGTCCACTCCTCTTCGGTCTGGTTGCCCTTGCCGTCGCCGGTGTCATAGGTGAAGTAGAACAGCACGTCGCTGTCGAGCTCCGGCAGACGCTCCTTCGTAATCTCGTCGGCGAAGGTGTTCTTCGCGTTCTTCACGGTGTCCGGACGGGCGATGCCGATCTGGTTGAAGATTACGCCGGTGAAGGTGTCGGTATTGTAGATCCGGGTCTTGCCCGCCATGAAGCGTCCGACGGACACCTTCAGGCTGAGCTTGCTCTGGAAGGTCTTCTTGAAATCTTCGATGCGCTTGTCGAAGGCGGCGATGACTTGGTCGCCCTCGGCTTTTTTGTTCAGGGCTTCGGCATAGAGGGAGAAGTTGTTCTTCCACTCGCCCCGCAGGGTGTCGGAGAAGACGGTGGGCGCGATGGCCTTCAGCTGCTCATAGACCTTCTCCTGGCGCATCTTGTTGCCGATGATCAGGTCCGGCTTCAGGGCGGCGATGGCCTCCAGATTGGGCTGGGATTCGTCGCCTACGGGCGTCACGCCCTCCAGCTCCTTCTTGGTGTGCTCATACCACGGATTTCCTGTAAAAGCCTTGATCGCGCCAACCGGCTTCACACCGAGAGCGAGCAGTGCTTCCACGCCTTCGTTGGTCAGGATGACGACGCGGGTGGGTGTGCCCTTCACCACGGTTTCGCCCATGGCGTGCTTGATCGTGCGCTCGGCGGCAGGCGCCGTGCTGGCGGCGGGAGAGCTGGTGGAGGCGGAGGAGCCGGCGTTCGTGGAGTCGTTCTTGGCGCCGCAGCCGGCGAGAAGGCCGGTGAAGAGAGTCAGGACGACACCCCAGAGGGACAATCGGCGGATAGAGGGGGTTGCGAAATTCATGGTAGGTTGCAGCTCCTTTAATTTATACTCAAATGACAATGATTCTCAATCTCACGAGAATGAATATACGAAAACCAGGGCGTTATGTCAACATCCAAACGGTGAATATTTGTGGGAAACGACTCTCAATTGATAATGAATATCATTGACATAGCCTGGGATAGGCCGTTACACTTTACAAGTAACTGATGAAAAAACATCAATTCGCAGAGCCTATAAGAATGAAACGAGATTCTAAGAAAGCGGGATATCCATGAAAATATCCGGACTTGCCGTCCTGGCCGCGCTGCTGGCCGCCAGCATGCTGGGCAGCGTGATGCTGGGCGTGACGCATATACCTGCACGGACCGTATGGGAGTCCTTCGCGGCCTATACGGGCTCCAAGGAGCACCTGATCATCCAGACCACCCGGGTTCCCCGTGCCCTGATCGCCGCCGCGGTCGGCGGAAGCCTGGCGGTGGCCGGCATTCAGATGCAGGGGATCACCCGGAATCCCCTGGCCTCGCCCAGCCTGTTCGGGGTCAACTCGGGAGCGGTCTTCTTCGTCGTGCTGGCCTCGAGTCTGCTCGGGGTGACCGGGCTTCATTCCTCGGCTTGGGTGGCCTTCATCGGAGCTGCGGTAAGCGCTGCGGTCGTGTACCTGGTCGGCTCCTTCGGACGGGACGGCATGACGCCGGTGAAGATTACGCTGGCGGGTGCCGCCATCACCGCCCTGTTCCATTCGCTGACCCAGGGGATGCTCTTGGCCGACGGCAAAATGTTCGACCAGGTCCTGATCTGGCTCGTCGGCTCCGTGGCGGGCCGGGAGCTCGGGATGCTCCGGGTCGTGGCGCCTTATATGCTGGCGGGCTTCATGCTCGCCATGATTCTATCCCGGCACATGAACGTGCTCGCTATGGGCGAGGACATCGCCGAGGGGCTGGGCCAGCGGACCGCGCTGGTGAAGCTGGGCGCCGCAGTCAGCGTCGTGCTGCTGGCGGGCGGGTCCGTGGCGGTGGCGGGGCCGATCGCTTTTGTCGGGATCATTATTCCCCATATCGTCCGTCATCTGGTGGGGCAGGATTACCGCTGGAACATTCCGTACTGCTTCCTGATGGGGGCTCTGCTGCTGGTGGCGGCGGATCTGGGCTCGCGCTACATCGCCATGCCCCGTGAGGTGCCGGTGGGCGTCATGACGGCCATCCTGGGAGTCCCGTTCTTCGTGATGATCGCGCGGAAGGAGGTCTGGAAGGGCCATGCCTAGACAAGTCGTACTGCGCCGCAAGGGGTGGTCGTATCTCTTCAGCGCCCGGATGCTGGCCATGCTGGGCCTCTTGCTGGTACTAGTGGCGGCGGCCTTGGTGCTCTCCGTCGGCATCGGCAGCGTCCGCATCCATCCGATGCAGGTGATCCAGGTTCTGACGGGCCAAGGGGATGCGACGGCCACCATGATCGTGACGAAGCTGCGGATGCCCCGGGTGCTGATCGCGCTTCTGGTCGGGGCCTCGCTTGCCGTGTCGGGAGCCATCCTGCAGGGTCTGATCCGCAACCCGCTGGCTTCCCCGGATAATGTAGGGATGACCGAGGGGGCGTCTCTCGGCGCCGTCGTCTTCCTGGTGCTCTTCGCCAACAAGGTGAGCATCCATCTGCTGCCGTTGGTGGCCATGGTCTGCGCCTTCCTGGCGACGGGCGTCATCTACCTCCTGGCTTGGAAAAAAGGCTCCGGCGTCAAGCCTCTCCGCCTGGTGCTGATCGGCATCGGCATGAGCGCCGCCTTCAAGTCCGTCTCGTACATGCTCATGATCGCCACGCCTAACTATTATGTAGGCTTGAAGTCCATGACCTTCATGACGGGCAGCATCTATGGGGCGTCCTGGGAGCGCGATGTGCTCCCTCTGCTGCCGTGGGTGGCCATTCTGCTGCCCGTGACGCTGCTGCAGGCCCGCCATATGAACGCCCTGCAGCTGGGCGAAGAGGTGGCCACCGGCGTCGGCAGCCGGGTACAGCGCAAGCAGCTGGTCCTGATCGTGCTGAGCGTGGCCCTGGCCGGAGCGGCGGTAGCCATCGGCGGCGCCATCGGCTTCATCGGCTTGATGGCGCCGCATATCGCCCGCAAGCTGGTGGGCCCCGGCTTCGGCGGCATGGTGGGGGTCAGCGCCTGCATCGGCGCGCTGATTCTCCTGGCCGCCGATCTGGTGGCCCGCACGCTGCTGGCGCCGCTGGATTTGCCGGCGGGGATCTTCACAGCGGCCATCGGCGCGCCATTCTTTATCTATCTTTTGTACCGCCACCGGAATACGTGATTAGGAAGCGAAGGAGTGGGACAGCCATGGCGCATGCCATTGAAGCGGTTGATTTGGCCCTGTCGTACGGAGGCCAGTATATCTTCAAGAATCTGAACCTGTCCCTTCCGAAGGGGCGGATCACCGTACTCATCGGCAGCAACGGCTGTGGCAAGTCTACGCTGCTCCGCTCCATGGCCCGGCTGCTGAAGCCCCGGGAAGGGGAGGTGGTCCTGGACGGCAGCTCCATCTCGAAGCTGCCGACCAAGGAGATCGCCAAGCAGATGGCGATCCTGCCCCAAGGGCCCAGCGCACCGGAGGGCCTGACGGTCCAGCAGCTGGTCAAGCAGGGCCGCTACCCGCATCAGAGCTGGCTGCAGCAATGGTCGGCCGAGGATGAGCGGATGGTTAGGGATGCCCTGCGGCTGACCCGGATGGAGGAGCTGGCGGACCGCAGCGTCGACTCCTTGTCCGGGGGACAGCGGCAGCGGGCCTGGATCGCCATGACCTTGGCGCAGGGGACCGGGACCATCCTCTTGGATGAGCCGACCACGTACCTGGACCTGACGCACCAGATCGAGGTGCTGGACCTGCTGTACGACCTGAACGAGCAGGAGGGGCGGACTATCGTGATGGTGCTTCACGACATCAATCTGGCCTGCCGGTACGCCCATCATATCGTGGCCCTGAAGAACGGCCGGGTCCACGCCGAGGGAGCGCCGGAGGTCATCGTAGACGCGGGGCTGATCCAGGCCGTGTTCGACCTGCCCTGCGAGGTGGTGCCGGATCCGGTCTTCGGCACCCCCATGTGCGTCCCCTACGGTAAGGGGAAGCGCAGGACCGTGGCTGGGGCCGGGGCCTCGGCTGCAGCGACGGATGCGGCACCAGCGGCGGATACGGCTAGGGCAACGGCAAGAGCCAGTATATGAATAGCCTTGTGAACGGGAATTCATAGCCGCCCGTTAAGACAGCAGCCCGCAGAGATGACTCTGCGGGCTGCTGTTTTTTTTGCTTGTGGGAGATTAAACGAAATCCTTCCCTTATTTTTCGGTAATTTGGGCTTGATGGAGGGAATAAGGGATTATCTCCCCTTATTCCGTGGATATTTGGGGGAAAACCGGCAAAAGCGCAAAAATAGGGGAGCTATTTCCCTTATTGGTGGAGCTGGGCGGTTGTGCGGCGAAATAACGGGGCTAATTCCCTTATTGGTGGAGCTGCCGGAGGGTGCGAGCGAACTAGCCCAACAAGGCGGACCGACCTATTCCCAGCCCAACGCCACTTTGGAGTCCTTTCATCCTCTGTTTATACTTTTTTTAGATTTCCTTTACGGGAGGTTTAGGGGTGCCGGATAAGATAAGAAAGCAAGAGAAAATCCGATTCATTGGAGGTAGGATGGAATGGTCTCAAGAAAGAGTGTGATGTACGGTACGGCCATCGCGTTGAGCGGGGCTGTGATGGTAACGAGCGGGTTCTCGGCGAGAGCCAGCGGAGAAGAGGGCTACCAGGTGTGGAAAAGCGCGATGAAGGCGACCCACCAGATCGAATCGGCGACCGTGAACGGGACGATGAAGGTCTCGGACAACAGCAAGCCGGTCTTGGCGGTCACCTTCGGGGCGAAGGGAAGCATATCCTCCGAGGCGGTCAGCGGAACGGTGAAGGTGGAGCAGGACGGAACGGCGCAGGGAGCAGCCTTCTATCACAAGGACGGCCAGAGCGTCGTGAAGTTCGACGGGGAGGAGACCTACTACGTGAACGAGGCCGACTCATCCGGCAAAAGCGGCAAACACCGGATGCACCACGGCTCCGGCTCCAATCCGGCCATGGAGAGCCACATGGAGGACTTGATGGACGCCATCGCCGGCAAGTACCGGAGCTATGTGAAGCTGGAGGAGAGCGCCGACCAATCCAAGGTGGTCAGCCTGTCCCTGAGCGACGATGAGATTCCGGTGCTCTTGAACACGGCCGGCGCTCTGATCCTGGAGCACGCGCTGTCCGCAGAGACGGAGGCGGGGATGGATGCGGCGGATCCCCATAGCGTTTTCCACGACAAGCTGAACATCAAGAAGCCGGAGATCGGCACGGACGTGCATATCAAGCAGATTGACGTCCAAGCCGTCATCGGCGCGGATCAGCTCATCCGGGAGCAGTCCATGAAGATCCAGGCAACCAGCAAGGACGCGGAAGGCAAGGAGCACACCTGGACCTTCGATTCCGGCATGGGCCTGACGAATGTGAACCAGACCATAGCCGATACCGTGAATCTCGAGGGCAAGAAGACGGAAGCCCTGCCGATTCCGGAGCACGGCCGGCACTAAGAATCCATAAGGCGGAGAGCGAAGCGGGCGTACCTGCCGTTTCGCCCTTCCCGACATAGGAGAGGAGGCGGGGGCGTGCAGCAGCCGAACCCGATATTAACCGTTCAAGAGGTCACGAGGGTGTACCGCAACGGAAGAGGCATCCACGGCATCTCCATGGAGCTTGCGCAGGGGGAGATCTTCGGGCTCATCGGCCCGAACGGCGCAGGCAAGACCACCCTGTTCAAAGCCATCTCCGGCCTGATTCCGTTCCGGGAGGGCGAGATCCGGATCGGAGGCCGTTCCATCCGGGACGAGTACGAAGCCGCCATGCAGGGGCTGGGCTGCCTGATCGAAGCGCCGGCCCTGTTCGAGGAGCATACGGCCCACCGGAACCTGGTGTTCCACGGGCGGTTCTACCCGGGCATCACGCCGGCGGATATCGACGAGATCCTGGAGGACGTGGGTCTCCTGCATGTGAAGAAGGAGAAGGTCGCAGGCTTCTCCCAAGGCATGAAGCAGCGGCTCGGCGTGGCGCTGGCCCTGATCGGGCAGCCGAAGCTTCTGATTCTGGATGAGCCGATGAACGGCCTGGATGTGGAGGGCATCCTCCAGTTCCGGCAGCTGATCCGCTACCTCCAGGAAAAACGGGAGCTCACCATTCTGATCTCCTCGCACCAGCTCTCCGAGCTGGAGACGCTCTGCACCCGGGTGGGGCTGATCCATGACGGACGCCTGGTATCCACCGCCAGCCTGGGAGATCGCAAGGGAGATACCCTGGAGCAATGGTATGTCGAGCAGTTGACCTTGGAGAGGGGGCGGAAGCATGGATAAGCTTGCCGCAGCGGTCCGCAACGAATGGGAGATGGCTTGGCTGAAGCCCAAGAACTATATTTTTCTGGCGCTGACGGCCTTCATGTCCCCCGTGATCGGGTGGCTGATCCTAAGGATGAACGATACGGCGGGCATCATGCCCCTGCTGCCGAATCAGCTGCCGATGGCCAGCCTGTTCATTCTGGTGAACCTGTACCTGCCCTTGATTCTGTTCATGCTGGCGGCGGAGGGGTTCACATTCCAGCCTCAGCGGCTGAAGGCCTTCTTCCTCCGTCCGGTTCACCGCTACAAGCTCTTCCTGGGGAAGACGGCGGCCATCGGCGGCATCATGGCCCTGCATCTGGCCGTAGGCTTCGTCACCTCCTTCGTGACGGGCTGGATTCTGGAAGGGGAGGCCGGACCGTGGGGCAGCCAGCTGCTTGCCTATGTGGGCTCGCTTCTGCCGCTTCTGATGTGGACGGTCATCAGCGCCTTCGCAGCCCAGTGGTTCAAGAGTGCCGCCGTGGCCCAAGCGCTGCTGATTCTGATCTATGCGGCCATGGCGCTGGCGTCCTTCCTCTTCCCCCACACTTGGGCGGCGGTATCTCCGACCCAATATCACGCTTGGTATGAGGCGGGAGCCCATGCCGGAGGGATCAAGCTGTTCGGATTTTTGTACTTGATATCGGGGATCGTCTTGTTTTTTATCCTCGGAATGGGTAAGTTTGAGAGAAGACCGTTATAACGGGATGGAAGCGGAGGGGATACAATGTCGATTCGGATGAGGCTGGTGCTCTCGTATATCGCGATGCTTGTGGTGCCCTTCGTGCTGTTCGTCCTGTCGCTGATCATTCTGGTTGTGGCCTTCCTGGGCGACATCAAGGAGATCAAGGCCTACTATCACTTGGAATTCGAGAAGGGAAGCATACAGGGCTATTTCGACGAGAAGGCGGTGGCCTATGCGGGTCTGCGGAATCTGGCCATCTCCGACCCGGCCCGGCTGGCGGACCCCGATCTGCTGGCCGATTATGAGAAGAGATTGTCCGCTCTGAACATCCGCATGGTCATTGCCGGTCCGGACCCGGACCGGATCGCCTACCAGTCGCCGGGCTTGGAGCTGCGCAATGCGAAGGCACTGGAACGCTACGATTCATCAGGCATGGATCATGATCGGATGATGGAATTTACCCACGGGGGCAAGCATTATACGATCACGCATTACGAGCTGCTGCAGCAGGGACAGGTGCGGGGAGCGCTGTATCTGCTGCAGGACATCACGCCGCTTCAGAATCTGCTGGTGAAGCTGCACCCGTCGCTGCTCATCTCCTTCGTGCTGGCGCTGGTGCTGACGAATGGGGCCTTGACATATTGGGTATCCCGTAGCATCGTCCGGCCGGTCCGGTTGCTTCGCGAGGCCGCGGAGCGGATGAAGGAGGGCAACCTGGACGTCCCGCTGGCGGTCCGGCGCAAGGATGAGCTGGGGCAGCTGTCCCAGACCTTCGAGGAGATGAGGGTAAAGCTGAAGGAGTCCATCGAGCTTCGGCTGCAGGTGGAGGAGAACCGCAAGCAGCTGCTCTCGAACATCGCCCACGATATCAAGACGCCGATCACGGCCATCAAAGGATATGTGGAAGGGATTATCGACGGGGTGGCCAACGACCCGGAGCGTCTGGATAAGTACGTCAGGACCATCTATAAGAAAACGAACGACCTCGACAAGCTGATCGACGAGCTGTTCTTGTATTCCAAGCTGGATCTGAACAGCATGCCGTTCCATATGGAGAACATCGACGGGATGGCGTTCCTGCTGGACTGCGTAGAGGAGCTCAAGGTGGATCTGGAAAAAAGGGGGATCGCCTTCGTGTTCGAGTCATCGGGCCCAGACGGTCCCTTCCGGATGACGGCCGACCGCGAGAAGCTGAAGAGGGCGATCATGAATATTATCGAGAACAGCTGCAAGTACATGGATAAAGAGCCGGCGATCCTGTCGCTTCGCTTGATCCGCAGCCCGCAGCGGGCCGTTGTGGAGATTCTGGACAATGGAGCGGGGATTGATCCGGCGGCGCTGCCTTATATTTTCGAGCGGTTCTACCGGGCGGATAAGTCGCGGAATTCGGCTACGGGGGGGAGCGGGCTAGGGCTTGCCATCACGAGGCAGATCGTGGAGGCCCACGGGGGTACGGTCGCGGCAGACAGCCTGCAGGGGCATGGAACCAAGATCATCGTTAGCCTTCCGGTTCAGGAGCTTCCGGAGCAGCGGGGAGGAGAGACGGATGAAGCGGATCCTAATCGTGGAAGATGAGCTCAGCATCGCGGAGCTGCAGCGGGACTATCTGGAGATGGCGGGCTTCAAGGCGGATATCGAGACGTCCGGAGACCGGGGGCTGCGGCAGGCGAGGACGGGGGAATATGATCTCATCCTCCTGGATATCATGCTGCCCGTTGTGGACGGGCTCGAGATCTGCAAGCAGCTGCGGGCGGAGCTGAACATCCCCATCCTGCTGGTCTCGGCCAAGAACGAGGACCTGGATAAGATCCGGGGTCTCGGATTCGGAGCCGACGACTACATCACGAAGCCCTTCAGCCCGAGTGAGCTGGTGGCCCGGGTGCGGGCTCATACGGCCCGGTTCGACCGACTCACCGGCCACAAGGAGCAGATGAGCGAGACCATCCAGATCCGCGGGCTCCGGATCGACAAGGGGGCGCGGCGGGTGTTCGTCAACGCGAAGGAAGTAGGCCTGACGGCCAAGGAATTCGACCTGCTGTACTACATGGCCCTGAATCCGGACCGGGTGTTCAGCAAGTCGGATCTGTTCGAACGGATCTGGGGGATGGATTCCATGGGGGATATCGCCACCGTCACCGTCCACATCGGGAAGATCCGGGACAAGATCGAAGCCGATACCTCCAACCCGCAGTATATCGAGACCATCTGGGGAGCGGGGTACCGGTTGAAGGCGTAGACGGAGGCGCTGCCCCGCACCGCAAAAAGAGCTTGCCGGCATGTCGCGGCAAGCTCTTTTTGCGGAGTCAACCATATCTGCCGATCTCAGCGGATCAGCGCGTCCAGCGACAGCTCGCCGGCTCCGGTCAAGGCCACGGCCACGGCTGCTGCGATCAGCACCAGATGGTACTCGTAACCGTTGGCTGTAGCCCAGACGCCATTGCGGCCGTGTACGGTGGCGATGGCCCCGATCATGGTCAGCGCGATCAAGACCGCGGCAATCGGGGTGAACAGGCCGAGAGCGAACAGGGCGCCGCCCACAAGCTCCATGAGTCCCACCAGAACCGCCATCAGAACGCCGGGCTTCACCCCGATGGATTCCATCCAGCCGCCGGTTCCCTTCGGGCCGTACCCGCCGAACCAGCCGAACAGCTTCTGCGCCCCATGTCCCACGAACAACAAGCCGATCACTGCACGAACCAATAATAATCCCCAATCCATCATTTTAACTCGCCTCCATAGTTTTAATTTAATAATCTTTAATTTAAGATATTGGACACCAAAGCTCCAATCAGGCTCTCTTCGGATAAAGCGGGTAGCTGACGGTAGTCGGAACTTGGATCACGACCAGCCGAAGCACGGTGGAACCGGTGCTCCGAATGTCCACGGCCGTCCCGGAATCTGCCGGGGCGAAGATAAAGTCCTTCTGGCCGAAGGCCGCGGGCTCCAGTGCATCCACAGCGCCCAGAGTCCCTTGCCCCCGGATGGCCAGGGCAGCCAAGGAATAGCCTTCCGGAACTTCTAACCGGTGCCGGGAGCCGGCCTCAAGCTCCATATCCCACATCCGGGCGTCGACGGTCAGCTTAACCGGTGCGCCGTCGCCGATTACCGTCTTGATCCGCACCTCCGGAGACGCCTGCACGGAGGGGAATTCCCCATCCTCGTACTGCTCATAGGTGGGCTGCCGGCGTACGGCTTCGGAGAGATCAGGCTCGAACCAGATCTGGAACAGCTCCGAACGAGCGCTGATGCGCTCCTGATGGCTGACTCCGGAGCCGGTCTTCATGAGCTGGACCCCGCCTGTGCCTACGGTGCTGTTGGTGCCCAGCGTATCTCCGTGGAAGGCGGCTCCTTCCACAACATAGGTCATGATCTCGAAGCCTTGATGAGGATGCAGCCCGATCATGGCATCCTCGGTCGAGGTGGCCCAGGCCCAGTAGAACAGGGGCCCGACCCGTTTCACCACCGCGCCTTCTCCGGGAAATCCGATGGGCTTCTGTTCGAGGATCCGTCCGCCGTCGAATGCTCCTCTTCCCTGCATGGCAGGGGAATAGATTCTGGGTTGCATACTCTTCAGCCTCCTTAAGATAGGGTTCGTTCGGATGCGCCTTGCTGGGCGCCCTTGCCTAGCTGCTTCAACAGGTCGATCATCTCCAGCTGCTTCCCGCGGGGAATCGCCTTCATCATGCCGTGGATCTTGTCGGCGTGGCCGGGGAAGATGCGGCTGAACAGCTCATGTCCGTTCTCCGTGATCTCCGCATAAGTAACCCTCCGGTCTTCACTGCAGGGAACCCGGCGGAGCAGCCCTTTCTTCTCCAGCTTATCGATGTTGTACGTGATGCTCCCGCTGGTGACCAGAATCTTGTCGCCGATCTGCTGGAGCGGGATCCTGCCCTTAGCGTAGAGCACCTCGAGTACCATGAATTCCGAGGGGGACAGGCCGTATTGCTTGGCATCCTTCTCCGCTTGCTCGGTCAGAGACTTGTAAGCTTTGGACAGTACGACGAAGAGCTTCAGGGCTACGGCTTGATCGTCATCTGGGATTGTGGGCAAGCGATGCACACCTCCTTGAGCGGTGTCTTAAATTTAATTATCTTGAATTTAAGATAAATATACTCCACTCCTGTTGGAAAGTCAACAGAAGTACGATACATAAGCCAAACCCCCTGTCCTACTGCGAGGACAAGGGGTTTGGCTTGCTGTTGGATCAGGTGAGCTCCGTGGAGAGGCCGTGCTTGTCGAGCACAGCCGCCATGGCTTTCTTGGCCTCATCTTCGTCCGGGCCGTAGATCTCCAGCTTGTAGGTCTGGTTGTACGGCAGGGTGCTGCACAGGCCCAGCATGCTCTTCACATCGATGAAGCGGTTGTCGACCCGCATGACGATGCTGGACTGGAAGCGGCTGGCCGTCTGGTTGATCTCGACGATGGCGCTGGTTGTAATACCGTCCATAAGAATCCCTCCTGCTGTTCCTATTCTTACTGTGCGCATCGGAGGCGCGGTTCATACACGAGAGTAGCGAGCGAGACGGTTACAGCCGCTCCTTGAGCTTGCGCTGTAGCTGCCGTAACTGACGCATCAGCTGCTCGTATTCTTCAAGCTCGATCCCGCAGGTCATGATGGCTTCGGCAACCTTGCCGGTGATGGCAGCCTTCTCCTCTAGGGCCTTGGGCTCCAGATGGAGATGGACATGGCGCTCATCCTCCTTGGACCGAACCTTGCGGAGCCAGCCGCCGGCTTCCATCCGCGCGATCATGGGGGTTAGCGTTCCCGTCCCCAAGCCTAGCGACTGGCCCAGCTGCTTCAGAGTGACGCCGTCCTTCTCCCAGAGGGCGAGGAGAACCAGATATTGCGGGTAGGTCAGGCCGAAATCCTGAAGCACCCCCGAGTACAGCTTCGTGAACTCCCCCGCGGTCTCATAGACGGCGAAGCAGAGCTGGTTCTCTAGTCGCATGATGGTATCCATCGCAGCCGGCTCTCCTTTCTCAAGTAAGTTATGATGTCAATTGGGGCAGCAGCTTCTCCAGGTCTTCCTTGATCTTCTCCGGTTTCGTCGTCGGCGCATAGCGCTTGATGACGCGCCCTTGGCCGTCCACGAGGAACTTGGTGAAGTTCCATTTGATCTTGCCGCCCAGGAGGAAATTCTTCTTCTGCTCCTTCAGATACGCGAACAACGGATCGGCATGGGCCCCATTCACGTCAATCTTAGCAAAAATCGGGAAGGTGACGCCATAGTTCACCTGGCAAAATTGGGTGGTTTCGTCGATGTTGTCGAATTCCTGGTGGTTGAACTGGTCGCAGGGGAAGCCGAGAATGGCGAGCCCCTGATCCTTGTAAGTGTCGTAGAGCTCCTGAAGTCCCTTGAATTGCGGGGTCAGCCCGCACTTGCTGGCCGTATTCACGATCAGCATCGGACGGCCCTCGTATTGCTTCAGCGACACTTGCTCTCCGTTCGTCTTCTTGACGGAATAATCATACACGCTCGCCATAATCTTTTCCTCCCTGGATAATAAATCATACACGATTAAATCTTACACGATTTATATTAGCATACAGGACGCCTTCGTGCAAGTACGGAACATTGTTCCTGCCGCATGCATATCCCAATCCCTTCGATGGGAAAATACTACAAAATGCGTGAGGGATGGTGTACATGGGCTTTGTTGTGTTCTTCACGGCAACGTGGCTGTCCGTTCTGGGATTCGCCGCAATGCGCAAAAGCTTGTCCTTCCTGGAGAATACGGTGATTCTCCTGATGGCGATGATTCTGTCCGTCAACGTGTCGTGGATTCTGGTCGAGGAGCTCCAGTGGATTCATCTCTCGCAGGACCCGCTGCAATATACGGCTTATCTGCTGCATCGGAGCGTGCTTCAGCCGATGATCTACACCATCTGGCTTAATGCGCTGTACAGGGGCGGGACGCACGCGGGCGCCGTCCTGGCGACCTTGGGGTGTTCGGCGGTGATCCTTGGTCTGAACTTCACGGGGGTCTATTACCAGATCTATTCCTTCGTCCGCTGGAACTTCTGGTATGACGTGCTGTATGCGGGAATAAGCCTGCTGCTTCTCTTCGGCGCCTTCAAGCTGGCCGCCAAGGGGATGGGATCGGAGGAGGGAAGAATATGATGCTCTGGGAGCACTTTGACAAGAACGAATGGTTTGTTCTGACCATGCTGGTGGCCGCCTACGGTGCCATTGCCATACTCCCCAAAATTCTGCCCCGTTCCATCGTCATACCGGCTTTGATCTGGGGCTTCGCCAGCTCGACCCTGTTTGACTTTACGATTGGCGGCGGACTGATGGATTTCTACCGGGTTAACGACAGCAACCATTATGAGCTGACGGATCTTCTGATCTACTTTATGTTCGCGCCATACGGCTACTTCTTCGTCTACTTCTTCGAGGTGCTCCAGATCACAAGGAAGACGGCGCCTCTCTACATCTTGGCTTGGACCTTCGCCGGACTGCTGGTTCAGGTGGTGGCGGAGTGGATGGGCATGACTCATTATCAGCGCGGCTACAGACTAGAGTACAATGTGGTGGTTTTCCTGGCGGTTCAATCCGTTACGGCGCTGGTCTACATGCATGTCCAGAAGCAGCTCCAGCCCGTCCGGACAGCCGGACGCAAAAATCCCGCCCGAGGTTAACCCGGGCGGGAGGAAGCCGTTATTTCAGCGTATACGGTAAATCGAACGCCCACAGCTCCGTACCGTTCTCGGCCGAGGTGCTGCCTACGCCGAAGTCGTTATCGTTGACGATAACCAGGGTGCTGCCGTTCACGAGTGCCAGCCCTTCGATCTTCTCATACGGGTAGCGGAAGGATGCCAGATCCACCAACGTGCGCTTGGAGGGAGGCTGGATGCCGGCTTTCTTCAGATCGCTCAGGCTCATCTGCTCTAGCGTCTTGCCGGCCGACTTGGCATCGTCATACTTGCTCAGGATATCGGTCGCTCCGGTGAGATCGACGGCATAGATCCGCTTCAGCTGGGCCTGATCGCCGGCGTTCTTATCCCGCTCATCGATCAGAAGCGTATTCCCGTTCAATGCCACCATATCGGAGATGACGATGTCGGACTGCTTCAAGCCCTTCAGCGCCTTGGCGTCCTCTGTAATGTATGCGTACTCGGCTACCGGCTCCAAGGTAGACAGATCCAGCTTCAGGATCCGCAGCTGCCGGGCATTGTCCGTATCCTTGCTCGGATTGCGGAGCGGGCTCTGCATGGCCATGAACATATATTGGCCGTCGGGGGTGATGCTGACCGCCTCGGCGCCGCGGTTCTGGCGAAGCTTGTTGTAGACGGCGGGAAGGGTTTCCCGGGCGGGAACCAGCGGAGTCGCTACCTGAGCGGCCCAGCCCTTCGGTACGATCCGCTCGATTAGGGTGCCGTCGCGCTTCACATGAATGAGGGACGGACCGTATTCGTCGGATAGCCAGAAGGTATCGTCCTTCGGATTGTAGGCGAGTCCTTCCACATCCAAGCCGTACGGGTCATAGGCCAGCTCCTTGGTGCCGGCGGCATCATAGGGAGTCTCGTCCCGTCCCTTGATGTTCGGAAGTCCGGTAATTCCGGCATTGCCGGATACCGGATCGGTGCCATTGACCTTCAGGGGGGTCTGGCTCAAGATGCGGATCAGGCCTTCCTTGATCTCGATCTTGTAGATCGTGGGGGTGTAGTTGACGAGCGGGAAGGTCCGGACCGTCGTTCCGTTCACGTCCTTCTCTCCGTTCGGGCCCCGGTCTGCGGTCGTATAGAACACATTCTCCGGATCGCCGGGCAGATGGAGGAGGGAGGACCCGATTCCCATCTTGATGCCTGTGGCCAAATCCGGTGCGGACAGCTTGTACTTCCCGGTCAGCTTCGGAGCGTCCGTCAAGGACACTTTATGGCGGAACTCATCCCAATCCACATATTTGCCGGTGGCTTCTCCAATGGCCCTCAATGGCAGGTACAGGTGTCCGTCAACGGATAGAGCCGGCGAAGACGGGACGACAGCCTGTCCGTTGCTGGAATAAGTGATGCCTTCCTCCGCGGCCTCCTGCGTGCCTGCGGCAGACACGCTTCCTGACCCCGATGCCAATGTAAGTACCGCCGCTGCGGTGATCAACCATGTTCTCTTCATATCTCCTGACACTTCTCCCCTCGATGGTGGATTGCCGAATCCTCCTGAATATACCAAGGGATTGTTAACGCCATGCAAAGGGATTATGAAGAGTTCATGAAGCCTCATCGGCTGTCTCATGCAGACGGTCAGGTGTAGGCTTCTCCGGCGGCTTGCGCTGCGGGGCACTGCGGTGCTCCCCGAGGAAGGCCGCCTTCTGAAGCGTGCAGATGGATTCAGCCTTCCGCATCTCGGAATCGTCCCGGCAGCGGATGACGAGCAGGAAGTCCAGGTCGTTGCGGCTGCGCAGGCCCGGACGCCGCTTGATCTTCCTGCGGTCCAGGAGGTAACCGATGCCGGCTCCGGCGACAGCTCCGAGGATGCCCAGTGCAACCGGGCCAACCAGGACCTGGGAGCCGTAGATCACCCCAAGTAGCATGCCTGCCATAGCCCAGGCCGCCATGCCGTCGGATAGGCTGATGCCGTCGGAATGATTCAGATTGTCCAGAATATGGACATCACTTCCGCCTTGGGAGCTTAAGGGAATGACGGTAATGCCATGCTCCTCTACACCTTGGGTGATCAGTTCCTCAATGGCGATTTCCAGATACTCACTGGATTCGAAGCCTGCAAAAATGTGCATAAGTTCACCTTTATATAGAAATAATGGTAATAGTATACACATGAAGTAATACACATATACTCTGGAGGTCTGGGCGGTGGAGGATCGGATTCCACAAGTTCGCTTGGCGGCACCAAGGCGGTCGAAGATTCACATCGGCGTTTTTGACATCAACTACTTGGTGAAGCGGAATCCCTGGGTACCGGCCTGGTGGTCCATGGCCCTGCCCGGTATGGGCCATCTTCATCTGGGGATGTACATGAAGGGCTTCATCCTCATGAGCGGGGAGATCTTCCTGAACACCGCAGGCCACATCAATGAAGCGATCCTCTACACCATGACGCTGCAGTGGGACAAGGTCAATCCAACCATCAACCACAATTGGGCCTACATCTACGTCTTGATCTGGGTATTCGCCATTTGGGATTCCTACCGGCTGGCCGTCGATCTGAACAAGCTCACCTTGCTGGAGAGCAGGCAGCCCGGGCGGAATATGAAGAAGATGGTGCTGAGTACGGTCGGCATCAATTTTTTGGACAAGCGGACGCCGTGGATGTCAGTCTTCCTCTCGCTCTCCTTCTCCGGATTAAGCCATATCTGCAACAGCAAGCTGATCAGCGGGCTGACCATGCTGGGATGGATGGTGGCGATCTCCACCTATACGCATTATCCAAGTCTCATCGTCTATACGTTCACCGGCAACTTCGACCTGCTGCACGATGCGGTCAACTACCAATGGCTGCTGTTTTTTCCGTCGATCTATTTTTTTGCCGCGTATGACGCCTATGCTCACGCCATTCATTCCAACAATCTGTTCAAGGAGGAGCAGCGGGAGTATTTGACGGAGAGGTTCGGGAGGAACGGCTTCCGGCTGGAGGAGTAGCGGCAGGCTCCATGGAAAGCGACGGCAAAGGAAAGGTAACGAAGCGCATGCGCCCCTTAACGTGTCATCGGTCCAGCCCCCGGTGAGTGCGGGAGGGGTTTTTGTTATGGAGAAAAAACTAGAATTCCATGATAATGAGAATCAATTTCAACAATACGCGATTGTGTGACGGTTAGCTGCGGCCTTCTGCTGCGGCTTTCGTATTTAGAATCACTATAATGTGATAATGATGGTGCCCAATTTTTCCAAAAAGTCGTTGACAATAAACGATGATAATGATTATCATTATTAACATAGTGAATTTTGGGGGTGTAGGGTTGGAAGGGTTATATACGCAACAATTGGACATCGCTTATGGCGATCGGCTGATCGTGGAGGATCTCCATCTGTCGGTCCCTATGGGCTGCATTACCGCCTTGGTCGGGGCCAACGGCTCCGGAAAATCCACGATCCTGAAGACCATGGCCCGTCTGATGAAGCCTAAGGGAGGAACCGTGTACCTGGACGGCCATTCCATACATAGCAGGTCCACTAAGGAAGTCGCCCGCCAGCTGGCCATCCTGCCGCAGAATCCGACTGCTCCGGAGGGGCTGACCGTCAGCGAGCTGGTGTCCTATGGCCGGTTCCCGCACCAGAAGGGGCTGGGAACCGTATCCGCCAAGGACCGGGAGATGATCCGCTCAGCCATTGAGATGACCGGAATGACGGAATTCGCAGAGCGTCCGGTGGATCAGCTGTCCGGAGGACAACGGCAGCGGGCTTGGATCGCCATGGCCCTGGCCCAGGAGACGGGCATTCTGTTTCTTGATGAGCCGACGACGTTCCTCGACATGGCGCATCAGCTGGAGGTGCTGAAGCTCCTGCACAAGCTGAACGAGGAGGAGCAGCGGACCATCGTCATGGTAGTGCACGATCTGAACCATGCCGCCCGTTACGCCCATCATATCGTGGCGGTCAAGCGGGGCAAGATCGTCCGTGCCGGGACCCCGCAGGAGGTCGTGACGGCCGAGGTGCTTCGGGAGGTATTCGGCATTGAGGCGGATGTCATCCCCGATCCCCGAACCGGTTATCCATTGTGCTTGCCGTATGAATTGGCATAATTCCTATAATTCTATATCCCTACTGGAGGAATTCGATCATGCAACGCTTATCCCGCGCTCTTGCGCTTAGTCTATCGGTTATGATGCTGTTGGTGGCCGCTGCCTGCGGCTCTGGCGGGAATGACAAGAAGGAAACCGCTTCGTCGTCCGCTCCGGCTGCCAGCGTACAGCCTTCCCCGTCTGCTGCACCAGCCGTGAAGTCTATTAAGCACGCCATGGGAACCGCTGAAGTGAAAGGAACGCCGAAGCGAATCGTGGCACTGGAATGGACGTATGTGGAGGATCTTCTGGCATTGGGCGTTCAGCCGGTAGGGGTAGCGGATATCAAGGGCTATAAGACCTACCTGAACATTCAGCCCGCATTGTCCGCCGATACGGTCGATGTGGGAACCCGCCAGGAGCCCAATCTGGAGGCCATTACCGGCCTGAAGCCGGATCTGATCATCACGTCGTCCAACCGGGCGAAGACCAACTATGAGGCATTGAATAAGATTGCTCCGACCATCGTTTTCGAGCCGTATCCGGCCGAGGGTGCCGGCGATCAATACGCCGAGATGGAGAACACCTTCAAGACCATTGCGGACCTGGCCGGCAAAAAGGCGGAGGCCGACAAGGTGCTGGCGGACCTGCAGAAGGCTTACGACGACACCAAGGCCAAGCTGAAGGCCGCCAACAAGGAAGGGGCGGAATTCGCGCTGACCCAGGCGTACAGCAATCAGAATGCCGCCGTGCTCCGCCTGTTCACGGACAACTCTCTGGCGGCTCAAGTCTTGAAGCGCGCAGGGCTGAAGAATGTGTACAAGTCGGATAAATTCGAGGTATACGGCTTCGCGACCGGCTCCGTGGAATCGCTGCCTGCCGTTCAGAACGCCAGCTTCCTGTATATCGTACAGGACAACGACAACGTATTCGAGAAGCAGCTGAAGGACAATGCCGTCTGGAAAGGCCTCATCTTCGTCAAGGAGAACCGGGCCTACAAGCTGCCGGGCAACACCTGGCCCTTCGGCGGACCGATGTCGGCTAAGCTCTTCGCGGAACTTGCCGCAGACGCCATGATCAAGGGCAGCGGGAAATGATCTCGTCTTCGCCGCTTCCTAGCAAGCCGCTATGGCAGATCGGGCTGGTCTTCGGGGGCGGCTTCCTGGCCCTGATGCTGATGATGGCCGCCGGGCTGACCCAGGGGGAAGCGAAGATCCCCTTGCGGACGGCTGTGGAGGCGCTCACCGGTCCGAAGGATATCCTCGAGCACCATCTGGTGCTCGGGGTTCGCCTGCCGAGGGCCGTGCTCGGTCTTTTGTCCGGCGCTGCTCTGGCCGCCGCCGGCGCGCTTCTGCAGACGGTGACCCGCAATCCGCTGGCTTCGGCCTCCACGTTGGGCTTGAATGCGGGAGCTTATTTTGTCATTGTGCTGGCGGCGGTGTATTTTCCGGGATTGAAGGCCGCCGCCCCGCTGCCGCTGGCCCTGGCCGGCGCCTGCGGAGCCGCTGCCATGGCCTATCTGATGGCGGGCGGGCGCCGCAGCACTCCGGTCCGGACCGCCCTCTCGGGGATGATCGTCTCGCTGGTGCTGGCCTCGCTGACGAGCGCCCTCCAGCTGCTCTACGAGAACGAGACGAACGGCTTGTTCGTCTGGGGCTCCGGCTCGCTGCTCCAGAACGATTGGTCCGGGGTCCGGTACGCCTGGCCGTGGATCGCTGCCGGGATTGCAGCGGCCTGCCTTCTGGCCCGGACGTTGGATCTCTTGGAGCTGGGCGAGGAGACGGCCCGCTCCTTGGGACAATCGGTGCAGGGCGTCCGCCTCTTCGCCCTGGCCCTGGCCGTGCTCTTGGCAGGCGTAACGGTCAGCGTGGCGGGGCCGATCGGCTTCGTGGGCTTGATCGCCCCGCATCTGGTCCGCCTGATGGGCTTCCGCCGCCACCGGCTGCTCCTGCCGGCCAGCGCCCTCTGGGGCGCCGTAGTGCTGACCGGCGCGGATACGCTGGCGCGGATGTTCCGCAGCACGCTGGGCGAGCTGCCGGCCGGCGCGGTAACGGCTGCCATCGGCGCCCCGTGGCTCATCTGGCTGGCGCTGCGCAGCGCGCGGGGCTCGAGGACGGCGGAGAGCTCGTCCTCCATGAGCGTGGGCATCCTGACCCGCCGGGTGCCGTACCCGGTGATGGCCGCCGTGATGGGTGCCGGTCTGCTCCTGCTTCTGACCGGCGGACTGATGGCGGGGACCATGCGGCTGTCCTTCGGCGACGTATGGGCGGTCCTGACCGGCGGCGGCTCCGACATGGCGGGGAATATCATCCTGAACCTGCGCCTGCCCCGGGTGCTGGTCGCCGCTGTCGCCGGAGCGGCCTTGGCCGTCGCCGGGGTCATGATGCAGGGCGCGGTGCGCAATCCGCTGGCGGATCCGTCCATCGTCGGCGTCACATCGGGCGCCGGGGTCGGCGCGCTGCTGCTCCTGGTGGCGTGGCCTCAGGCGCCGGGGGCGCTCTTGCCGGCCGCAGCGTTGGCCGGAGCGTTAGCTGCCGCCGGCACGGTGTACGCCGTCTCCTGGAGCAAGGGGCTGAACCCCGTGGTGCTGGCCCTGGTCGGAATCGGCGTATCGGCCATCGGCTCGGCCGTGATCCAGCTCCTGGTCATCCAATCGGGCATGAATGCGGCCTCCGCGCTGGCCTGGCTGGCGGGAAGCACCTATGCCCGGGGCTGGGGCGAGCTGCTCCGCTTAGGCATTCCGGCCGTGGTCCTGATCCCGGCCGCCTGGGCCCTGGGCCGAAGGATCGATCTCTTATCCTTCGGAGACCTGGTCTCGCAGGGGCTGGGGCTGAAGCTCCAGCGGACGCGGCTCGTCGCCGCCGCCGTCGGCGTCACCCTCGCGGCGGCTGCCGTGGCGGGAGTCGGCACGGTGGGCTTCATCGGCCTGCTGGCTCCCCATGCCGTGCGGCTCTTCACCGGACAGAACCAGCGGCGCTCCGTGGTCCTGTCCGCTCTCCTGGGAGCGGCGCTGCTCGTTGCCGCCGATATCATCGGCAAGACGGCCATCGCTCCCAAGGAGGTGCCTTCGGGCATCGTCGTAGCCCTCATCGGGGCCCCGTACCTGCTTTTGCTCATGGTTCGAAGCGCCGCCCGGCGCTAAGCCGAACACACCCAAACACATCTGAACACACCCGAACACACCCACAAGGGGTGTGTTTTTTTGTTGGAGAGAGAGGGCGGAGAGTGATTTAGCCCTTTTCGTTCAATATGACAAAGAATCTATTATGAATATGAATGATCTTCGTTTTATTATTTAAGTAAGCCATTATGAAAGTCAGAGTGAAAAACGAAGGCATGCCCCTACCTTCACGTCAGCGTCATGGATGATGTATTTCTGTAAGTGCTAAATAGAGTGCTTTTATGAATAGTATACTAGCTTATCAATAATATATGGGTAAGCAACTAGTTATTGTTGTAAAAAATTCTATAAAATGGTACTATGGGTTTGCGATTGTTAATTTATTCGACTGTCGTTACTAATCCATCATCAGGAGGTTGATAGAATTATGAATGCAATTCTTAAAATCGTGAAAACCGCCACTGCTGTTGCTCTTATAACGGTAACGGTCCATCTTGCTCCGGTAATGAATGCAAATGCAGCTTCTACGCAGGATAAAACTGCAGAGAATGAACGCATTCAGCCTCCCTACATTATTTCCGCTTCCGGAATTCACAGCATAGCCAAAGATACTGAAGGGAATGTATGGTATTGGAATAATGTCTATACCAATTTCTTTAATCAAAAGGTAGCTCAAGATAAACGTCCGAAGTTTAATTTTTCAAAGGACATCGCCTCCATTCAAGCTGGGCAGGAGGACCTGATAATAAAAAAAGACGGCACCGTTTGGGAGACGGGATACTTGTGGGACAACATCCTGAATGAATATACATTCTGTGCTCCCAAGCAAATTGACGGTTTGCAAAATATTGTAAAAACCACTTCAGAGGGAGGTTCATACGCCGCCATTGACGCAGATGGTTCAGTATGGGTATGGAGCTCTAGCCCGGAGCGAACCAAGCCAATTAAACTGGAAGATATTAAAGCCATAGATATTTCAATCAATGATGACCTCTATATACTTAAAGACGACAAGACTGTTTGGAAGTGGACCCCCTATCTGGGTGGATCGATTTTTTCTTTGCCCAAGTTCAATACCAGCAGGAATGTTTCACGGATTGAGGGGCTAAGTAACATCGCCTCTCTATCGCATACAGTACGCTCCAAAGGTTATTTTTTGGTGATTAAAAATGACGGTACCATATGGGGTTGGGCGACGGGGTATAACAGTTCGAACCCCTTTGGGCTTACGGACGTTATGAAGCCTACTTTAATTTCCAGCTTAACAGATGTTAAATCCATTATTACGATATTTGATACGGTCATCTTTCTAAAAAATGACGGTACTGTTTGGAAGGTCGGACGTGAATTAGGTTTATTTCTCGGGGAGGCGCCATATTTCAACATGCCGGTAAAAGTGGAGCCCCTTAAAGATATTGCTTCCATCGCTGCTGGCGAAAAGCATGCTCTGGCTCTTACGACGGACGGAGTTATCTGGATGTGGGGTCATTATGGAAATCACGGATACAACGATCCAGAGCCTCCTCACCCCTTGATGTTACCGGAAAAATAAGAAAGCGAGTATAAATCTGATATATAGCAGGTTACTAATGGGTTACTAGAACCATTATTAGCCTGCTTTTGTTATCTTGATAGTTACAAGGTCTCCAGAAAGAAAAAGCAAGCCCCTCGCTATTGCGGAAGGAGCTTGTAGTACACCTCTGCTTATGCCGTCACGAACCGGTTGACCAGCCCGTTCAGCTCCTGGGCGATCCGCTGGAGCTCCTCGAGGGAGGACTGGGTCTGGTCCATGGCTTGGACCTGCTGGGCCGACCTCTGGGAGTACTGCCGGTTGACCTGGGTGACGTTCTGGGAGTAGGTCTCGATCCGCTTGATGGAGCCGTCGATCTGCTCGCTGCCGGCAGCCATTTCCTCGATAACGGCGGTGATATCCTGCACCCGCTCGTTGATGTTCTCGATCCACTCGTGGATCAGGCGGAAGGAGGTGGAGATGTTGTCCACCTTGGTCTGGCCTTCGTTCATCTCCTCGGACCAGAGGCGAGAGGACTGAAGCAGGCCGCGGGTGCTCTCCTGGATGCGCTCCACGACCAAGCCCACACGATCCGCCGAGGCCTTGCTGTTCTCGGAGAGCTTGCGGACCTCCGTGGCCACGACTGCGAAGCCTCGGCCTGCATCTCCGGCCCGGGACGCTTCGATGGAGGCGTTCAGCGCAAGCAGGTTCGTTTCCTGGGCGATCTGCTTGATGGTCGCCATGACGCCGTCGATCTCCGCAGTATGGTCACCCAAGTCGCGGATGATGGTGGAGATGTTCTGGAATTTCTCCCGAATGGAGGACATGGTTGCTACGGCATCCGATACCACTGTTCTTCCTTTGGACGAAGCCGCTTCCATATCTCCCGAGAGGCTGCTGATATCGTCGATGCTGGTGGCGGCCTGCTTCAGACCGATGGACATTTCCTTAATGACCACAGCATCCTCGGTTACTTGGGCGGCCTGCCGGCCCGAGAGCTCCGCAGCCTCCGTCAGCCCGGTGTGAATCTCCTGCGAAGCGTCGCCGGTGGTCCGGGCATGGCCTTGAATATCCAGGGAGATGGAGGTTAAGAGCTCGACGGCTTGCTGAGTCTGGACCACGATAGCGGCAATGCTGCGGCGCATGGTCTCGAAGCCGGCTCCGAGAAGGCCCAGCTCGTCCTTCCGGTCTATAACGAGAGGGCGGGACAGGTCGCCCGACTCCACGGACTTGAAGGCCGACAGGATTCGCCGGACTGGCGTCAGGATGGATACGGTCATAAGCGTCCCCAGAAGGCCGGAGATGATCAAGGAGACGATCATGATCAACAGTGTGGACTGCTTAATCTCTTGGTTCATCTCCACGGACGAGGTATACCGGCTGTCGGCCTTGCTCTGATTCATCTCGATGAAGCTGGCGAAGATCCGCTCTGCGCCGCTGACCTTGATCAGCATCTCCTTGTCATAGACGGAGCGGGCAATATCGTTCTGGTTCTGATCGGCATAGCCGAAGAACTTGTCGATGGTCTTGGTGTGGTTGCTCCACAGCGCCTTGAACAGGCTCAGCTCCCGCGCCTCTTCCTCCGAGAGCGTACGCGTCTCGATCTGGGCCATCAGATCATCGATGGACTTGCGGTTGGCGGTAATCAATTCCTTATTCTGCTTGCGGGAATCGGCATCGGTCAGAAGCAGGTAGCTGCCGACCGACGTGTTGATCCGGTGGAAGGAGGCGGCGAGCGTCCCGACGTCTTTGATGGTTTTCAGATCGTTCTCGTAGAGCTCCATCATGTTGCGGCTCATGTCGTTCGCATTCGTTAGCGCTTTGGCATTGCCGGCCATCATGATCAGTAGGATGACAGCGAAGCAGCCGATGAATTTGACGGAGATCTTCAGGTTATGAAAGGCTTTCATGATGTGTGTCCCCACCCTTTGTCGTTTAGTTGGTCTGGTAGCTAATTATGTATCGGCGTACTCCCATCATAGCGGATTTTAGGCCATCCACACAGGATAAATTATTGGAAAAAAAGCCTGACCGCCCGCCGGTCGGGCTTTTTCGCTATGTTTGGCCGCCGGGGGCTGTCCCCGGTTGGCGGGGGATTTTTTGGCCGGTGGGGAAGGGAAACGGGGGACAGGGTCGAATATACGGGTAGCTTCCAGTACGCGAGAGATGGGGTGCCCGAATGTTCTACTCCCTTAAGAACCGCTTGATCGCCTTCTTCGCCATCCTCCTGGTGTTCTCGTTCGGGACCATGTCCTACCTGGTGTTCCAGGAATCACGGGCCACCATCCGTTCCTATATCGAATCCTCCGCTCTAGAAAAGATGGGGGAATACGGCTCCTACGTCTCCATGCTGCTCTCGCAGCTGTACGACCTGTCGTCCATCGTCTTCAACAGCGACATCACGAAGAGCTGGGACAGCACCCAGTCGGAGCATACCGCCACCGAAGGGGAGAAGAAGCTGTCCAGCATCGCCTTCAGCCAATTCCTGACCAAGACGACGAACAGCTACTCCAACGTCTCTTCTGTAACCGTTTACCGGGAGAATGGGGAATGGGTCGGGGTGGACAACAGCCTGACTCTCGACCGGACCTTCCTGGGGCAGAGCTGGTACCAGGAGTTCAAGACCGGGAGCGTGCATTGGGTGCGGGCTCACACGGACGCCTTCGAGTCCCAGCGCGGCAAAAAAGACCCCGTCGTCAGTCTTCTCCTGCCGGTGGGCACCTTCGAACCGACGCAGGCCAGGAGCGTCATGAAGGTCAACGTCAGCTCCGCCGTGTTCACGGAGCCGCTGAACCGGATCCACCTGGGCGAGAGCGGCAGCATCTATCTGTTGGACCACGAAGGCCGGCCGGTGGTGTCCCAGGAGGAGTTCGAGTCGCAGCATGCCGACGCGGTGCCGGGCATCCGGGAGATTCAGCAGGCCGTGCTGGACAAGGAGGGCATCCGGTACGTGAAGAACGAGCGGGGCGGCCGGGATATGCTGGTGTACAAGAAGCTGGCGCAGAACGGCTGGATCCTGGTCGGCTTCGTCTCCGAGGAGGACCTGTTCGCCAAGCTGTACCGGCTCCGGTCCACCATCGCCGTGTTTACCGGGGCGCTGCTGGTTTTTGCCATCATCATGGCTACCTGGCTGTCCTACGGCATCACCAAGCCCTTGTCCCGTCTGGCATCGGCCATGCGGTACATCCAGAAGGGCGACTTCGCCCTGGCGGAGAGCCGGATTCCGCCCCAGGGCAGCGTCCGCAACGAGGTCGGCTACGTGACCGCCACCTTCCGGACGATGGTGCAGCAGCTGCGGCACCATATCAAGACGGAGTTCGAGCTGAAGCTCCTCCGGCAGCAGGCGGAATACAAGGCGCTGCTCATGCAGATCAATCCGCATTTTCTGTTCAACACGCTGGAGCTCCTGTCGAGCCTGGCCATGCAGCAGCGGACCAACGATACGGTCCAGGTCATCGAATCCCTGGGCAAAATGATGCGCTTCTCCCTTCGGATCAGCGACGACCTGGTGCGGCTGAAGGAGGAGTGGACCTACCTCCGGTATTACGTCTCCATTCTGGGCATCCGCCTCGGCGAGCGGCTGACCGTGACCATGGAGGAGGAAGGCGAGCTGGACCGCGTGGAGGTGGTCAAGTTCATCCTGCAGCCCCTGGTGGAGAATGCGGTGAAGTACGGCGCCCAGCACCAGACGGACATCCGCATCGCCATCCGGGCGGCCCGGGAGGGAGACCGGCTCCGATTAGAGGTAGCCGACAATGGTCCGGGCATGCCGCCGGAGCTGGTCCGGGAGCTGCAGGAGGAGCTGGCTGCGGCCCGGCTCGAGGAGGTGCTGCGCACGGCGGACCGGCAGATCGGCCTGCGCAACGTGCTGGCCCGGTGCCAGCTGTACTACGGTCCGGGCTTCCGGTTTTCCATCGAATCGGAGCCCGGACTCGGCACCCGTATCCGCTTGGAAGTGCCGGCACAAGAGAGGGGGGACGCCCATGTACCGCGTATTGATCGTGGATGACGAACCGGAGATCCGCCACGGGCTGAGGTTGAAGGTGGATTGGGAGAGCCTGGACCTGGCTGTCGTCGGCGAGGCGGGCAATGGCCTGGAGGCGCTGGAGCTGCTTCAGGCCCAGGCTGTGGATATCCTGATCACCGATATGAACATGCCGGTGATGGGCGGAGCCGCCCTGCTGGAGGCCTGCCGGGAGCAGCACCCCCACCTGCGGCTGGTGGTGCTGACCGGCTACGAGGACTTCCAGTATGCCAAGGCGGCCATCCGCAATCAGGCGAAGGAATATCTCCTGAAGCCTGTGGCCCGGGACGAGCTGGTGGAGGTGCTGGCCAAGATCAAGCGGGAGCTGGACGGGGAGCGTACGGACCAGGACGAGCAGGCGGCCATCCGCTGGCGGCTTACCCAGTATTACAAGGAGATGAAGGAGCATTTCCTGCTGCATCTGGCCAAGGGGGAGGCGGGCGGCACCCGGGAGGCCGGGGAGCGGGCCCGGCTCTTCGAGCTGGAGGTGTGGGGGGAGGAGCCGGTCCGCTTCGTCACGGCGGGGCTTCGGGAGCGGAGCCCGGCAGCGGGGGGGCCAGCAAGTCCAGCCGGCTCAGCAGGCACGGCGGACCAAGGAGCCATAGCGGCTCTGGCAGCCCCGGTGCCCCCGGCAGGCTCGGCGAGATCAGCCTCCCCGCCGACTCCAGCGGCAACGCCAGCGCCCGTATCCCCGGCAGCTGGCAGCGCAGCGGACAGCCCCTCTCCGGCCGGAGCTGCCGGGAACCGGACGCCGGAGAAGCTCCGGCTGCCCTTCGAGCTCATCGGCCGCGAGTTCGCCGCCGGGTACCGGGAGCCGGTGCAGGTGTTCCGGGATCCCCAGTATCCCGGACTGCTGCATGCCGTGCTCCGGGAGCGGAGCGGGCCGGCGGCCGCCTTCGTGGCGGAGCTGCGGGACTGCGTGCGGACGCAGCTGGGCTACGAGCCGGCGGTGACCGTGGGCCAGCCGGTGACGGGCTTCGCAGACTGGAAGGACGGGTATCTGTCCTCCCTCCTGGCTTGGCATGTCACCGAGACCCGGCTCAAGGCCACGGCGGCGGAGGCTGGCGAGACCAAGTCCGGGCTGGCCGACGAGACGGTCAAGATGCTGGAGCGATGCCTGGCCCGGGGGGAACGGGACGCCTTCGCCCGGACCGTACGGGCCGAGCTGGCGGAGGCATTCGGCCTCTCGCAGATCCAGTTCGTGAAGCGGATCTTCCACCTGAGCATCCTCCTCGACAAGCTGCATCATCCGATGCACCCCCGGGAGGAGGACGGAGGACAGCTGTGGCTCCGGCCGGATCTGGCCCTCGGCCTGGATACGGTGGACAAGGCGGCGGATTTTCTCATCCGCCAGGCGGAGCGGGCCGGTCTGGGGCGGAAGGACGAAGCCGCCGATCCGGAGACGGCGGCGCTCCGGGCGGCCTGCAGCTACATCGACGAGAATTACATGTACGATCTGAACCTGACGGAGCTGGCCGAACGGTTCAATTACCACCCGACCTACTTCTCCGAACGGTTCAAGGCCAAGATCGGACGCAGCTTCATCCAGTACCTGACGGACGTCCGGATGGCCCATGCGGTCCGGCTGCTGGCGGACACGGCGTTGAACCTGTGGGATATCGCCGAGCTGACGGGCTTCTCCAACGCCAGCTACTTCAGCTCCAAGTTCAAGAAGGTGTACGGGGTAACCCCGTCCGAATACCGCCAGCGCGCATCCGAAAAAATTGATACCGAACTGCCGAAGAAATAAGATTCAAGCCGGGGGCCGAATTCTTTAAGCTAAGGATACGAGAAGCAGCACGCCATCGTATATCCTGCCTTAAAGGAGGAGGCCCCTATGTCCGCCATCCGCCGCAAGTCGCCTCTCGGCCTGCAGAACCGAACGGCCTACCTGTTCCTGACCCCGTGGCTCATCGGATTTTTCGGCTTGACGCTGATTCCGATGGTCGCCTCGCTGTACCTATCGTTGACCAAGTACAATCTCCTGAACGCGCCCCGGTGGCTGGGGCTCGACAACTACAGCGAGATCTTCCGGGCGGACGACGCCTTCCGCCATTCGCTCGTCATCACGTTCCAGTACGTGCTGTACGCCGTGCCGCTCCGGCTCATCTTCGCCCTCCTCGTAGCCATGGCGCTGAACAAGGGCATCCGGGGCCTGGGCATCTACCGGACGGTGTACTACGTGCCTTCTCTCCTCGGGGGGAGCGTCGCCATCGCCATCGTATGGCGGAAGATCTTCGACGGGGAAGGGATCGTGAACCGGGGGCTGGAGTGGTTCGGCATCCACGGGCCGTCCTGGATCTCCCATCCGAGCTACATCATCTACACCATCGTCACCTTGTCCGTCTGGCAGTTCGGCTCGGCCATGGTCATCTTCCTGGCGGGACTGAAGCAGATCCCCCAAGACCTGTACGAGGCCGCACAGGTGGACGGAGCCAGCAAGCTCCGGCAGTTCTGGCGCATCACCCTTCCGCTCCTGTCGCCCGTCCTGTTCTTCAACCTGGTCATGACGATCATCAACTCGTTCCAGGTGTTCACGCCGGGCTTCGTCATCGGAGACGGGCGGGGGGGCCCGATCAACGCCACGCTCTTTTACACGCTGTATCTGTATCTGAAGGGCTTCTCGTTCTTCGATATGGGCTATGCCGCCGCCCTGGCCTGGATCATGGTGGCGATCATCGGATGCTTGACGGCCGTGGTCTTCCTGACCTCGAGGTACTGGGTGTTCTACGGCGACGGCAAGGACGGAAGGGGGTAAGCGCACATGGCCAATCGACTCTTCATCTCCAAAATGCTCCGCCACCTCATCATCGCCGGCTTCGGCGTGCTGATGCTCTATCCTGTGCTGTGGCTCGTCGTCAGCTCCTTCAAGCCGAACTCGCTGATCTTCTCCGACCCGGGCCTCTGGCCCAAAGAGCTGACTCTGCGCAACTACACCCAGGGGTGGAAGGGGCTGCAGGGCACCTCCTTCGGAGTCTTCTTCAAGAACTCCGCCGTCATCTCCGTCCTGGCGGTGCTGGGGAACATCGTCACCTGCTCGCTGGCGGCCTTCGCCTTTGCCCGGCTGGAGTTCCGGCTGAAGAAGCTCTGGTTCGCCCTCATGCTGGTCACCATCATGCTTCCGTACCACGTGACGCTGGTCCCGCAGTACATCATGTACAACAAGTTCGAGTGGATCAACACCTTCTTCCCGCTCATCGTGCCCAAGTGGCTTGCTCATGACTCCTTCTTTATCCTGCTCATGGTGCAGTTCATCCGGGGCCTGCCCCGGGAGCTGGACGAGAGCGCCACCATCGACGGCTGCGGACAGGGCCAGATCTACTCCCGCATCATCCTGCCGCTGCTGGTGCCGGCTCTCATCACGACGGCCATCTTCACCTTCATCTGGACCTGGGACGACTTCTTCAGCCAGATGATCTATCTGAACAAGGTGAATCTGTTCACCGTGCAGCTGGGCATCCGGTCCATGTTCGACCCGTCGGGCGAGTCCGATTGGGGGGCGCTGCTCTCCATGTCGGTGCTGTCCCTGATCCCGATCGTCACCATCTTCTTCTCCTTCCAACGGCACTTCCTGGATGGAATCTCCACCACAGGATTGAAATAACGGTCCAACGGACCATCCGAAAAAAGTGATAGTGAAGTGCCGAAACATTCACATTCCGGGTCCAAGCGCTTTCCAGTAAGATGATCTCACCGGCCAAGGCCTAAGGGCCAAACAAACTTTTCTAAGGGGGAAAAGGGAATGAACAAGAAGTGGGTGTATCCGGTGTTGGGCGCCATGCTGGCCACGACGGTGACGGCATGCGGAGGGAAGGACGATACGGCCGCTCCGGCGGCAAGCACGGGAGCGGGATCAGCCAGCCCGTCGGCCGCCGCCAAGCAGGAGCCCGTGGAGCTGCGCATCATGTGGTGGGGCGACCAAGCCCGTGCCGACCGCACGAATCAGGCGCTCCGCAAGTTCGAGGAGAAGAACCCGAACATCAAGGTGGTGGGCGAGTTCGCGCCGAGCTCCGGGTATTTTGACAAGCTGAACACGATGCTCGCCTCGGGCACCGCTCCCGACATCTTCTTCCTGGGCGGCAACGTGGTGGATTACGTGAACAAGGGCGTGCTGCTGGAGCTGGACCCCTATGTGGGCAAAGAGCTGGATCTGAACGACATGGACAAGAGCATGATCAACTACGGCACCTTCAAGAGCAAGCTGATGCACATCTCCGTCGGCGCCAACGCCCGGGGCGTGGTCGTGAACACCGAGATGTTCAAGAAGGCCGGCATGGAGGTGCCGAAGGACGGCTGGACGTGGGCCGACTTCGCCAAGATCTCCAACGACATCACCCAGAAGCTGGGCAAGGGCTTCTACGGCTCCTACGACATGACCGTGGACGGCATGGACATCTCGCTGAAGCAGAAGGGCAAGCAGCTCTATGACATGGAGGCCGGCAAGCTGGGCTTCGAGCAGAACGACGTGGTCGACTGGTTCAATTATTGGAACAAGCTGGAGAAGGAAGGCGGCGTGGTGCCCGAGGAGGTTCAGGTGGCCAATCCGCCGAGCGACGCCAGCAAGTCGCTGATCACCACCGGCAAGGTGGCCATGGGACTCATCGCCTCCAACCAGCTGGTGGCCCACCAGAAGCTGACCCAGGATAAGCTGACCATGGTGCAGCTGCCCCGGGGCGAGAAGGGAACGGGCGTCGTGTTCGAGTCCTCCCAGGGCATGTCCGGCTACAACAAGACCAAGCATCCCAAGGAAGTCGCCAAGCTGATCCACTTCTTCATCAACGATGCGGATGCAGCGAAGATTCTGGGCAATGACCGGGGCGTGCCGGTCACCTCCAAGAACCGCGAGCTTCTGAAGGCAAGCGCCAACGAGGTGGACGCCGTCATCTACGATTACACCAACCGGGTCTCCGAGGCCGTGAAGAAGGAGCCGTTCAAGATCAGCTACAACCCTCCGGGATTCACCGAATACGACAAGCTGGCCAACACCACCATGCAGGAGATCGGCTTCGGCAAGAAGGACGTGAAGAAGGGCGTCGAGGATTTCTATAACGGGACGCTGAAGATTTTTAACAACAACAAGTAAGGGATGGGGGATGGGCTGCTGCGGCAGCCTGTTCTTGTTCCGCAAGCGGCGGGAGGATGCAGGATGGAGAAGGAACGGCTGTTGAACCGGTTGAGAGAGAAGCGCTTCGGTGACGGAGCGGGTGAGGGGGGGGACGGGCAGAGCTCGGCGGATACGCGGCAAAAAGCAGCTTCGAGGCCAACCCTCCTCGAAGAATGGGCGCGGGCGGACGTCCGGTTCGCCTCCGCCGGAGGCAGCGGCAAGCTGGAGGCGGTGCACGACGCGGCCCGGCATGCTCTCTTGGAGTGCATCGTGCCGGTGGACGGCAGGCCCATTCTGTTCGAGGGCGGCGTCTACTCCGGCAGCTGGATGGAGAGCACCGCCACGATCAACGCGGAGCTCTTGGCTCGGTTCCTGCCGTCGGTGGCGGAGTCCACCTACCGGGCGCTGTCGGAGCATCAGCGGGCGGACGGGCAGCTGCCCTACAAGGTGACCGTGAACGGCCCGGCATACCGGCAGATTCAGATGGTTACCCCGCTGGCCCGGTGTGTCTGGCACCATTACCGGCTCAACGGAGCGGGGAAGGCGTTCCTGCAGCCGATGTACGAGGCCATGGTGCGGCATGACGAATGGCTGGTCCGCTACCGCAACACCCGGGGCACCGGCTGCGTGGAAGCCTTCGGCACCTTCGACACGGGCCATGATCTGTCGCCGCGCTTCTGGCACGTGCCGGACACGCCGTACGGAGGGGACGCCCGGGTCTGCGACCCGGATTCGCCCATCCTGCCGTTCCTGGCCCCGGACCTGACGGCCAACGTCTACTGTCAGCGGCTCTATCTGGCCCGGATGGCGGAGGAACTGGGGGACGAGGCCGGAGCGGCGGCATGGCGGGAGAAGGCGGAGATCAGCCTGAAGGCGCTGGTGGAGCACTGCTACGACGAGAGCGACACCTTCTTCTATGACAGGGACTGGAACGGTGAGCTGGTGCGGATCCAGTCCGACGTGCTGCACCGGGTGCTGTGCTGCGAGGTGGGGGATCTGGCATTCTTCGACCATGCGCTGCGGCGGTACCTGCTGAACACGCGGAAGTTCTTCGCCAAATATCCGTTCACCTCCATTGCCATGGATGACCCCCGGTTCGACCCGTTCTCCAGCCACAACAGCTGGGCGGGGCCGACCAACTTCCTGACGCTGATCCGCACGCCCCACGCCTTCGAGCACCATGGGCGCTATGTGGAGCTGTCCTGGGTGCTGCAGCCCATCGTCTCCGCCATGTCGCGGATGACGCGCTTCTCGCAGTGCTTAAGCCCTTGGACCGGAGCCGAGGGCTATACCGATACGTATTCGCCGGCGATTCTGGGCGTGCTGGATTTTGTGGAGCGGCTGTGCGGCATTCTGCCCACCCGGGACGGGGAGCTGTGGTTCACGGGACTGCTCCCCAGCGCCATGGACCACGGCGAGACCATTGCGGACGAGACGGCTTACAGCCGGACGGCGGATGGCGTGCGCTACGAGCTGGTGAACACCCGGGAGACGTGCGTGGTGTATGCGGACGGTATCGAACGGGGCCGCTTCCCCGCCGGACTCCGGGTGGTCACGGACCGGGCGGGCCGTCTGGCCGGCGTGGTCGGCATGACCGTGCGCACCGTCGCGGGTGTGCTCCGCTGGGACGGACTAGAGACGGAGGTGCGGGTCAAGGGCAACGAGCGGCTGGAGCTGCACGGGGGCCGGTGGGTGCAGGCGGCGGATCCCGGCGTGGTGGCGCCGAGGTACTCGTAGCCGTGCGGCCGGTCGGTGATCCCTCCCGGTGGCGGCGGGACCTGGTGGAGAAAAAGATGGTGGAGAGGGGCGAGTGGGCATGGGGCTTACGCTGAAGGACATACAGATCCGCGACCCGTACGTGGTGCCGGCGGATACGGAGGGCAAGTATTATCTGTTCGGCAGTACGGATAAGAATATCTGGGGGCCGGGGACCGGCTTCGACGGCTACGTGAGCAAGGACTTGGAGCATTGGGAGGGGCCTTATCCGGTGTTCCGGCCGGAGGAGGGCTTCTATGCGGAACGGAACTTCTGGGCTCCGGAGGTGTATGCCTACGGGGGACGGTATTACATGTTCGCCACCTTCCGCAGGCGGGACAACGATCTGCTGGGCACGGCGGTCCTTGCGGCCGACAGCCTGCTGGGCCCCTTCCATCCGTGGAGCGACGGACCGGTGACGCCCAAGGAATGGAGCTCCCTGGACGGCTCGCTGTATGTGGACGACGAGAGCCAGGCGTGGATGGTGTTCTGCCACGAGTGGCAGCAGGTGGCGGACGGCGAGGTCTGCGCCGTACGGCTGACGGCCGATCTGCGCGAGGCCGTTGGGGAGCCGGTACAGCTGTTCCGCGCGTCCCAGGCGCCGTGGCCGACCCCCTTCGTCTCCGCCCGCTACCAGCGGGACAACAACTACGTGACGGACGGCACGTTCATGTACCGGGCGGCCAACGGCCACCTGCTGCTGCTCTGGGCCAGCTTCATCCACGGCACCTATGCGCTGGGCGTCGCACGCTCCGAGAGCGGCAGGCTCGCGGGGCCGTGGGTCCACGAGGAGAAGAGCCTCTTCTCCGCGGACGGCGGCCACGCCATGATTTTCCGCACGTTCGGCGGGCGGCTCATGCTGGCGGTTCACACACCGAACAAGACGCCGGACGAGCGGGCGCTCTTCGTGGAGCTGGAGGAGCAGGACGGCAAGCTGGGGCTGAAGGAGTCCTAAAGACAGCGTTCGTTGATAGCCCGAACCGATGAGCAATAGCCATATAGCGAAAGACCTCTCTTATGTTCACTTCGACCCGGAGCCTGCAGGCTCCGGGTCATTTTTTTTGTGGAAAATGGACCGGTATCATGCCTTGGGGCTGTAACCTTTCGGGTCTGCGGCCGTCTATAGGGTAATGATCCGCTAAGGGGTGTGGAGATGAAGACAAAGACTTATCGGCTTGGCTTGGGATGGACTCTGCTCCTGGCAGGGGCTGTGGCAGGGACGGCTTGCGAGCGTTCGGCAGAGCCCGGGCTTCCGACAGCTCCTGTGGCGACGATGACGGCATCGCCCGCGCCGGGAGAGCAAGCCACCCCACGCGCTGCAGCCGGCACCACGGCGCCGGACAGCGGGAGCTGGAGGCAGACGGCTCCGGTCCGGGTGATGGAGGACGTGCGCTCCATCGGCACGGGAAGAGTGTTCGATGCCGCCGGCTACGGCTGGAGACCGGGTACCTCCTACGCGGTGACCGGAGACGGAAGCGCTTGGGTATGGGGGTACCGGGGGGAACGGGGCCAGGCCGATTACCCCGTGAAGCTGAACGTTCCCGGCGAGGTGCAGCAGATCTCGGGGGACTACGTCCTTACGACAGACGGGCAGGTGTGGAAGTCGGAGGCTGCCGGTACCGGGTTCGTCAACGTTCCGGGCGGCACCGGCGTGCAGAGCATTCAGCATCTATGGGATATGAGCGGAACCTTGTTTCTGCTGAAGGGGGATGGGACGGTGTGGCAGCTCCCCCCGGACGGAACAGGGCTGAAGAAGCTGGAGGGGACCGGGAAGGCCCGCGCGATCTATGGAACGGCCTTCTCCTTGTTCGTCGTGGATGACGCGGGGAAGCTGATCTACTACAACGGACTCCAGGGGAGCCTGCGTCCGGGCGTTACCATCGGAGGGCTGCCGGAGCCGGTGATGCAGCTGGCTGCAGGCTACGGAGATGAAGCGCTGATTCGGACCGCCAGCGGGGCTCTCTATGAGTTCCGCGAAGAGTCGGTCCCTCCGGTGCGGAGAGAAGCGGCGGACCATGCGAAGGCCATGGCGGCTACGGGCACGGGAGTGTTCGTGATCGCCAAGCCGGACGGGACGGTATGGGGATGGGGCCGCGCGCATGACAATCTGTTGGGTCCGGGCAGAGACGGAATGGCGGAAGAGCCGGTTCCCCTTGCCGGACTTCGCGGAATCGTAGAGCTGCAGGCCGGAACAGACCATATCTTGGCCCGGGATGACCAAAGCCGCGTCTACACCTGGGGGAGCAATATGACCGGGCAGCTGGGAAGGCTGCCGATGTGGTTCGACGGCTGGACGGAACGGGGCCGTCTGGATCGGGTGAAGGCGGTCTCTACCCGGCTGCCCAAGCCGTATCTGATCCGCGAGGATGGAACGGTCTGGGGGATGGAGGCCGGAGGAGCTTTTTACCAGGTGGAGGGGACCGGGAGGGTCCGGACTGTTACGGGCTTCTCCGGGATTCCGGTGACTGTGGATGAGGAAGGTAAGGTTCGGGTATGGGGGCCGTCCTTCGGAGGCTTCCAGGAGCTGGACCTTCCTTACCGGGTGAGAAATCTAACGGCGGGGGATGACGGTCTCCTGCTGGAGCGGGAGGGCGGCGGCTTCGTCAGGGTGAAGCTGAGGCCCGTGACGGCGGAGAGCGGCGGCCGGACGGTAACGGTCGGGGCCCAGGTGGAGAGCACCTCGACCGTGGAGGCGGAAGGGGAGTGGACGAAGCGGGTCAAGGCGATGTACGCCAACTCCTACGCATACCTGGTCTTGACCGAGACGGGGGAGGTGTACTACACCGACGGCGGGACAGCCGGCCCCTATGTCTTCCGCCCGGTGGCAGGCTTGCCCCAAGTGAAGGAGCTGGCGCCGGAGGCTTACGTCCGGTATACGCTGGAGCCGTCCGTGGTCCGGGCGCTGAGCGTGAGCGGAGTGGTGTTCGAGTTCGGGATGAAGCCGGTCCTGGACGCCGGGACCCTGAAGGGGGTGGAGCTGGGGACACCCGAGATCGTGGACGAAGGAATCCAGGCCGTCAGCGGGAAGCTGCAGGTGGCCTTCGACGGCACGATCCGCTATGACCCTGGCAGATGGGGAGGGAAGGACGCCGTTCTAACGGCAACAGAGCCGATCCGGCTTCTTGCCTCGTACTACAACTACGCCATTGAGGGTCCGGGCAGTCACTACCATCTACTGGTCACGGAATCCGGCAGGGTGGCCCTGCTCGGAGTGAACCCGTGGGGCGGGCAATCCGCTGTGCCGGAGCCCGTGGTGGTGCCCGTGAAGTGAACGGTCCATCGCGGGCCGCAGCGGGGACCGGGCGAATGGACGAGCGGAGGACAAATGCTTCCTAGATATAGGCAAAATTGAATGGAGAGCTGCCGCGACATATCGCCGGCAGCTCTTATAACGTTATCAGGCGGGATATTTACAAAAAAGAGGAAGGAGCTAATCGGAGAGCGAAAAATACAATATATGTGAATTTAGTGTTGGTGTAAGATTTTCCAGGTAAGAGGATGATTTGGGAGGTAACAGGATGTCATTAGAAACGATGAAGGACTCAGGCGATATTCTCACAATGTTGGATTCCCTAATGAGAGAACCGGCTCCATTTTGGAATGGTTTTTACAGTGATAGAACAAAGAAGATTCCATTCTTTGTAGATTATCCAGATGAGAATTTAGTATCTTATATAGACTCTGGAATAGTACAAGGGGGGCGGATGTTAGATTTAGGTTGTGGGCCGGGGAGAAATTCCATCTACGCAACTTTAAACGGGTTTATAGTAGATGCAATTGATATTTCTGAGGAGGCCATAGCTTGGGCCAAGGAAAGAGCGGATACTAAGAAAATATCTGTAAATTTCATGTGTAAGTCAGTATTTGATTTGAATCCCATTGAGGAATATGATTTCGTTTATGATTCAGGTTGCATGCATCATTTGTGGCCACACAGAAGGATCGGGTATATTCAGATGATTCATAATGCTCTTAAGAGTGGAGGTTACTTTGGTTTAACTTGTTTTGCCCCTGGTTTTACTGATAAAGGAGGGGCATTTGAATTAAGTGATTATGAAGTATACAGGGAAAGAAGCATGAAAGGTGGACAAGCTTACAGTAAAGAGAAGCTAATTGATATATTAGGAAAGCATTTTGAATTAATTGAATGTAGGATGATGAACGAATGTAGTCAAGACGAACACCAATTTGGAGTAAGTTTCTTGTGGGCTTCGTTATGGAGGAAGAAATAATTTGAAAGATAATTCTTGATTTTCTTCTCTTGGAAAATCAATTGGGCTACAACAATCATCAACTTGCAAAATACATCCCTAGAAAATAAACAATTTGAACCAGTTGTTCTAGAAAAGGATGAAAATGACTGGATTCAATGTAAGCTGAACGAGAGTTCCTTTGAAGGGTTTGGCGGTCCTTCTAACCTTGAGGAGATAATCACTGTTTTCAAAAACTGGGTGGAATTTGAATTAATCTAACGAAGAACTTTACTTCGACGGGATCTTTAGCTGCCAAGCAGTTAAGGATCCCATTTTTCGTTAAAGTAATGGGCAGGTTTGCGTAGTATTTCGTGTTGTTTATTTCCACCAAATGGGATAATGTTAGTATAGTCTGTCTTAAATAGAGGTGTCAGGGCTGAGAAGTTTAAAAAGAAGTTCATATGTAAAAATTGTCGGTTTCATTATTTTGTTTGGAGGTATACTTCACCCTATTGGTGTAGCCCCTAAGGCCATATATTTCTTTACGGAATTACCAGGTTCCATCATATTATTTTTTGGCTATTGGCTAAATGCAAAGAAAGTAAAAAAATAAATCTAACGACAAACAGGCTGCCGCGGACATCACGGCAGCCTTCGCTAAAGTAACGGGGAGTTTACTTAATAACATGAGTGTGGTGAAAATAGTAATTGTTATAGAGTGCGAAGTTAATAAAATTGTGGTGGTGAAGCTGTGAACATAGTATATAATGACGAAAAAAAGGATTTACCCTCTGAGCAACTGCATCGCTTATTCAAGTTGGTGGGTTGGGCAGATGGAGCGGAGAATTCTGATATGTTAAAGTACTTCAATATGCCTTTTATAAATTCAACACTTGTTATTTCAGCATGGGAAAATAACCGCTTGGTTGGAGCCGTGAGGGTATTAAGCGATAAAATAATAAGGTCTATCATTTATGATTTAGTTATCGACCCAGAGTTTCAAAACAAGGGAATTGGTCAGGAACTGGTAAAGCGATGTATTGAACACTTTCCAAACTCAGAGTGGGCAGTTCAAACAACTGAAGAAATTTCATGTTATTACCAAAAAATTGGCTTCAAAATCTATAAAGATGTTTTTTTGAGTATACCGTCAAGATGGCAATGAGTACTATGTTTTAGTATTGTGTAACTAGGAGGGCAAGAAAAACTGCCCTCTTTGACTACGGTGAACCGTATCATTAAATAGAAACAGGGTTCTTCCGCTAACGGAGAACTTTACTTGAATGGGATCTTCAGCTGCCCATGCAGTTAAGGATCTCGTTTTTTCGTTGAAGTATGGGCATATTTGCATAATAGAGGAAATCTTATTGCTCGCGTGGAATTATGTGATATTTTATATTTTTCTTATCATTCTGTTGGTGACACTCATGATAAATCAGACCTGAGGACAGACTGGCGTTTACCTTTAAGCTCTTACATAACCTGTTAGTTCCATTTGCCACTGTATAAGGTGGGGCGTTCTTATTTACCTCGACTTTTGTTTTCGTCGGAAAAAGTTGGTATTGATGTTGATGATCTTTAACGTTGGGTTCGTCTGAACCTTTTCATAGCTTTGCAAATTGTAAAGCCAATGTGCGATCAAATACATCGAACTCAAAATAAAGAACGAATATGTATAGGCCCAATTCAACTTTTTGTACATTTGAATGGATGCAAGTATAGGCATACCTATATACGCTGATACTCCGGCATATATTATTGCCTTAATTATTGCTATAACCTTTGGTTTAATTTGAATGAAGAACATGGCAAATACGGGTAATACCGAAAGTCTAAACGAGAAGCTTAAAGTTGGGGATGGGACAACTTTTACCGGATACGACCACAAGCCGAACTCAATGCCCAACGTATCCAAAACGGCTGAAAAAATCATTACAAAAAATCCTGCACATAGAAGCCGACCGGTACTTTTCCTATCCCTAAAAATAAACCACGTAACCCAAGGTAATACAATGAGCGCTACACCGAACCACCATCTCCAAGTGAAAATAAAGGTGCTCATTATTACATCTGTGACGGTACTATTAGCGTCGACTATTTGTTGATTCGCTTCATTAACCTTCTTCAAGCCTTCATCAAAGTCCATATTGCGTTCCCCTTACGGTTTTTTTATAATTTGTACCATTTTAGATCTTGCTATCCATAGCAAACGACGCTTGTAAGAACGAATTTAGCTAACGGAGAACGATAGTTGAATAATGACATCATGAGGCTGCCGGGTATTCTACCGGCAGCCTTTGCTCACCTAATGGGCAGAATAGTTACAAAAAAAGGGAAAACTATATTTCTGTCGAATTCTGTGTTGTAGCTCCGTGTAGTGAGTCTAAAGATATGGAGGAGAGCGTTTGAACAAGATTTTTACAGTATTAGGATCACTCATGATCCATGCTACTAGTAAAGTAAAAAAATCCTTCGCATTCACCGTCATTCTATCTGTTCTGTTGTCAGGCTGTCAGAAGGACGCATCTGTTTCTAACGGGGAAACTAGCCCGGCAGCTGCTCCAGTGGGAACGGCTTCTCCGGTCGTACAGACGTCTGTTTCCTTAGAAGCAACGGCAGCAACCGAAGCTTCCATCGCATTTAAGGAGCGGGAGCCCGACCGGACTGAAGAAAATATTACAGAGCTAATCCGCAGCTACCAGCGAGAACTGGTTCATGCGATTAATACGAATACCTTCTCTTATGTGGAGCCCTACATTATACCAGGTAGCAGCTTGTACCAAGCTCAGAAGGAGCTAGTGGCGAGCCTGTATGCACGCAAAATCAAGGAGCATTTCGTGGATTCGGAGGTCTATAACTTTACCTATGACCAAGATCGTTACAAAGTGGAGGTAACGGAGCAGGTTGGGGTTGGTGTCGCAGAAAAGGGCGAGAAGATTAACAACTACCAGTGGATTTATACAGTGGAGCCGTCCGGTGGGAAGTTGAAGCTAAGCGGTCTGGAGGTATGGAAGACTTACGAAAAGGACATGAAACAGCGGAACGCAGGCGCGAAGGCAAACGGATATTATGCGCGGGAGTTGATGCAATCTTATTCCGCCCTGTTGGAGTCGTCCGTCAACACGTTGGATATTACTGACTTGAAACATATCTCATCTAACGAGACGGTGCTGGAGAGACAAAAGGAGTTGATTTGTAAGCTGCGATCCTTCGGCAAGGACTACACCATCCAAGCATCCATCGAATCGGAGGATACGGAAAGTGAAGATTATATCCTTGAATTTCGATATCGGTACAAGGACTTTGAGGGCCGCGAACAAACAGGCAGCGAGAAATTGTTCTTTCAGTTGGGAGAAATTCGTAAGCACTATCGGGGCCGAGCCGTGATCGAATATATCTCGGGTACCGATTCTCTTCCAGCACTGCAGGATGCCGGAGGTACGGTTCGCTATAAAATACTTCGTATGCATCCCTCCATGCCGGAGTATTTGCTGCGTATATACGCCCGGCCCGATGAGGTGGGGCGCCAAAACGGTCGGTATGTCACCGAGCAGATGGATCTTCTGCTAGTCGATCCAACGGGGGAAAAGGTTCTTCAGAGGATTCCTGTCGAACAAGCGTACACTTGGGGCAAAAGTGGAGTTAACCCCGTAGTCGAGGATATGAACTTCGACGGTTACGAGGATATTCGGATCCAAAACGGCACGCCAGCGGGGCGGAATATTCCCTATCTCTATTGGTTGTGGGATCAAGGGACTGCGTCCTTTGTACCGAATAAGGATCTGGAAGAGATCGTCTCCCCAGTATTCAATCCGGTGTCTCGGACTATTGAAACTATGGAACGGGTTGGCGCTGGGGCCTACTGGGAAGGCACTTACCAGTATAAAAATGGCCGTCCGGTCTTAATCAAGAAGGTTGAAAGAGTAGTGGATCCCGAGAAGAAAGTTTGGGTCATTTCCTTGAGTGAAGAAATAGGCGGGCAAATGAAAATGAAGAAGCAATATGAAGAACCGTTAATGGATGAGTAAGTGTAAACTTCACCACTTGCCTGATCAGCCGCTAACTACTCAAATAACAAAAATACGATAGTACAACAAACGTCAAAAAACAGCAGTCTACCAAACGATCGATTGCTATATGTATTGAACGGTTCTACCCACTTGAATCCAGGTCGTTGCTTGCTGTATAATGACAGCAATTTAATAACCTATTGTATAACCTCAATAATATGGTTTGAGGGTCTCTACCAGGAGCCGTAAAATCCTGATTACAAAAATGTGTATCTCAGATACATGTTTTTGTGATCGGGATTTTTTTATTACTCACAGAGTCAGGAGTGTAAACGATGGAGCAAAACGTTTCAACTTTGCGTTCGCGTATCCGAGTCGCTGCCAAACAGGATCCAGCAGATGTGGTCATTCGTAACGGACGTATTGTTAATGTATTTACAGGCGAACTGATGACAGGCGATATCGCAATCACAGGAGGGATCATAGCCGGCATCGGAACGTACGAGGGAAAAGAAACCATCGATGCGGATGGACGGTATATCGTGCCGGGATTCATCGATGGTCATGTCCACATCGAAAGCTCGCTTCTCACGCCACAGCAATTTGCTCGTGTGCTGCTTCTGCACGGGGTTACAACGGTCGTGACGGATCCGCATGAAATCGCAAATGTCGCAGGTACTGCGGGGATTCAGTACATGCTCGATGCTGCCGAACATTTGCCGATCGACTGTTATGTCATGCTGCCTTCCTGTGTGCCGGCAACCCTGTTCGAAAGCAACGGCGCACAGCTTGATGCGGAGCACCTAAAGCCGTTCTACAGTCATCCCCATGTACTGGGATTGGCGGAAGTAATGGATTATCCCTCCGTAGCCAATACGGAAGCTCGTATGTTGAATAAGCTTATAGCGACTCAACAGGCGGGTGCCCTCATCGATGGACATGCTGCTGGGATCAGCCGTGAGGGGTTAAATGTATATATGGCTGCCGGCATCCGAACAGATCATGAAAGTATCAGCCCGCAAGAAGCGCAGGACCGACTTGATATGGGTATGTATGTGATGATTCGTGAAGGGACAGTAGCCAAGGATCTTGATGCGCTGCTTCCTGTCGTCACACAGCGGAATGCAAGACGCTGTCTGTTCGTCACCGACGATAAACTGATCGACGATTTGGTAAACGATGGCAGCATCGATCATATCGTAAGACTCGCAGTGGCCAAGGGACTCGATCCGATCACCGCCATTCAGATGTCGACGCTCAACACGGCGGAATGCTTCCGCCTCCATCAGCATGGTGCGATCGCAGCAGGATATCAAGCCGATTTGCTGTTGCTCGACGATCTGGAACAGGTAAAGATTCATCAAGTGTATAAGCGAGGGCGTTGCGTCGTGGATGCAGGCAGGTTGGTGGAGGAAGAGGATCTGCCGAAAAATCCGATTGGCAGCTTGAGCGGCTGCATGCTTGGACTGAACGCTCAAAAGGTCGAACCATCAAAGCTTGCAATTCCACTCAAAGGTAATCTGTGCCACGTCATCGAGGTCATTCCGAACTCGCTCGTAACTCATCACCGAATCGAACAGGTCGATGTGAAGGACGGAATGTTCTCGCCATCCATAGACAAGGACTTGTTGAAGCTAGCGGTCATCGAACGGCATCATGCGACGGGGAATGTAGGCGTTGGCATAGTCAAAGGCTTTGGACTCAAACGAGGAGCGATCGCAACCACCGTAGCGCATGACTCCCATAACATCGTGGTGGTCGGAGCATCCGACGACGAGATATTGTCCGCAATCGAAGAAGTCACGCGCACCGGCGGCGGTGCCGCAGTCGTAGCGGGCAGCGAGGTTCTCGCTTCCCTGCCGCTCCCGATTGCCGGATTATTGTCCGACCGGTCCTATGGGGAGGTATACGAGGGGTTGATGAAGCTGGTGAAAGCGATGTCTGAAATCGGAGCCTCGCAGGCTTTTAATCCGTTGCTGACCTTGTCCTTCCTGACACTTCCCGTTATTCCGCATTTGAAGCTGACCGATAAAGGCTTGTTTGATTTCGAATCAAACTCGCATATAGCGATAGAAGCGTAATAAAGCGGGTATCCGGCTAGAGCAGAGGCGTTCCCCCAGGCTTGGGGGACGGCTCTTTTTTCGTAGGCAAGCTCTTGTCCCCGGCTGAATATGATAAAGAGGAAATCCAGGAATCATGTGGAAATGGTAAGGTACTATTCCTGCAGCGAGGTACGAGATGAATCTAATAACGGAAGCTTATGTGGACAGTCTGGCGATGAATGCAAGCGCGATCAAGAACGGGAAGGACCTGGTCAAGAAGAACAGCTTCCCGAAGCTATGCCGCTCGGAGGACGATACCCTCCTGTTCGGAGAGTGCAAGGGCAGCGGCAGCGAACCGTACCGCTGCTCGGTGGATCTGGCGAAGGAGGGGCAGCCCGTGTTCCGGTGCTCCTGCCCGAGCCGGCAGTTTCCCTGCAAGCACCTGCTGGGGCTGATGTATGCCTATGCCGGCAGCAAGCCCTTCGAAACGGCACCGATTCCTCCTGATATCCTGGAGAAGCGGGAGAAGGCGGAGAAGCGCGAGGAGAAAAAGGCCGAGGCCGCCGCCAACCCCGCCGAAGCGCCCAAGCGCAAGCCGAACAAGTCGGCGCAGGTGAAGAAGCTTGCCGCCCAGCTGGACGGCATCGCCCTCCTGGAGAAGCTGGTCCTGCAGACGGCCCAAGCCGGGCTGGGCAGTCTGGACAAGAAGATGCTGCAGACGCTCGACGACCAGGCGAAGCAGCTGGGCAACGCCTATGTGCCGGGGCTTCAGACCGCCCTGCGGGAGCTGACGGCCCTCCTGAGATCCGACGAGGACAAGGAGCGGGTCTATACCCAAGCGGCAGAGCAGCTGTGCCTCCTTCACACCCTGGTGAAGAAGAGCCGTGATTATTTGCAAAATCGGGCCGCCGACCCCGAGCTTCCCCCCGATACCGACTCCACCATCGAGGAGTGGATCGGACGCGCGTGGCAGCTGGCGGAGCTGAGAGAGCTGGGCCGAACCAGATCCGGTCCGGAGCTGGTGCAGCTGGCGTTCCGCTGTTATAGCGACATGGCGCGCGGGGAGTATGTGGATGAGGGCTATTGGGCGGATGTGAGCCCATCCTCTCCCGGAGGCGTAGTCGTCACCCGGACCTACCGTCCCTTCCGGGCGGCCCAATATATCAAGGAAGAGGATTCCTGCTATGAGGTTATGAAGGTGAAGGAGCTGTATCTGTACCCGGGTGAGCTGAATCCGCGGGTGCGTTGGGAGGAGTCTGTTCCACGCCCCGTTGCCCCAGAGGATCTGGAGGCGGTCCGTTCCCAAGCCGTTTCCGGGTTGGCGGAGGCGGTGAAGCAGGTGAAGAACCAGATTAAGAACCCGCTGTCCGAGAAGCATCCGGTTCTGCTGGTCGCTTCTTCCGGAATCCTGCAGGACAGCAGCGGCGTCCCGGTTCTCGTGGATCCACAAGGGAAAACCATCCTGCTGTCCGATCTGCCCTCAACCGGCAGGCCCACCACCCCGCTGCTGCCGCTCTTGAAGCAGGACCAGCTGCGGGAGTCTGCGGTTCTGCTCCGGTTCGGTCAGGACCGGGAGACGAACCGTCTGACCGCACAGCCGCTCAGCATCATAACCGGTACCGGCATCGTCCGGCTGCTGTACTGAACCGGAGGAGGAGAAGCCGATGAGCATGGAGATCTTGTACGAATTAGACCGGGACGTTCGCCGTCTCATGATTGCCGGCAGTGCAGTGGCAGCCGGAGATATGAATCTTCGGAGGCAGCTGCCGCCCCTGATTAAGCTGGGGGAAGCCTCGCCCGTCTTCAAGCGGCTGGCTCAGGTGGTGCAGGAGCTGCTGGAAGCGGGCCGGGACGAAGGGGCCGCCAAGCTGCTGGAGCTGGGGACGCTGCTGAACTCGGTGCTGTATACCCAGGGCAGGACTGAAGCGGCGGGGGAGCTGGCTCCTCTGCCAGGAACGGACATTCAAGCGTCCACCGCCGTTCCTTACCGGAAGCTGGCTCCGGCCTTGGAGGCATTGACCACCAAGGGCCAAGGCAGGCTGGAGACGCTGCGGCAGGCTCATGAGGCGGGCTGCCTGAAGGATCTGCGCGTCCTTCCTGCCGCAGTCGCCGCTTTGGGGGACAGCTATCCCGACGTGGCGGAGTTCGTCCAGCAGGCGGTGCTGCCCGTCTACGGCAGCGATGCCCTCCCTGTACTCCGGGCGCAGCTGAACCTTAACGGGGGTCGTGGAGATGCCCGCAGGCTGGAGCTGATGCTTGGTCTGATAGGCTCCGAAGGGCTGGAGCTGTACCTGGAGGCGGCGCGGGAGGGCTCGCCGGAGGTACGGGCTGCCGCCATCGAGCTGCTGGGCCACTACCCGGAGCAGGAGAGCTTCGTGCTGGAGCTGGCGGAGGAGAAGCGGAAGGACTTGCGCCGGGCGGCATTTGACGCTTTGGCACGCTTGGACACCACACGCGCGAGGGAGCGGCTCTTGCGGGCGCTGGACGGCAAGGACCGGGAGCTGGCCGTGGAGCCGCTTCGCCGGATGCGGTCGGAGGAGGTGAAGCGGGGGGTGCTTCGCCATGCGGAGGCCGCTTGGGAGCAGCTGCTTAGCGGAGTGCAGCGGGAGGAAGCCGTCGCCTCGCTGCATATTGACCTGGTCTGCCTTCAGGGCTGGGATACCCCAGGGCTGCTGGAGCTGCTGCGTAGGGTCATTGCCGCTCCTGAATTCCTCGCTCCGGATACGGAACGGCTCCAAGAGGAAGCCATCCGGCTGCTGCTGGCCATGGAGGCGCCGGAGGCCGGCCTCTTCGCCCTGGAGCTGCAGCAGTTGCATCAGGGACGTTTTATCGGGGCCAGCCTGGAGGCGGCTGTCCGGATTCTGCCGGCGGAGCAGGTCTACGACCGGTTCGCTCCGGAGTTCAAGACCAAGCGGTCCGCCAAGACGAAGGAGCTGCTTCGGGTCATGAAGGAGCGGATTCCGGATATCGACAGTCAGCTGGAGGCCTCCGAGGAAGAAGGGGAATGGATCCTCGAGTGGGATTCCCGCTGGGTGCCGCTGTTGATCGACATCGACGATGAGGATTTGGTGGCCCGGCTCGTGCGGCGGCCGGACCGGAAGGCTGTGGACTACTTGATCCGCAAGGTGCGGGAGAGCAAGGATTTTCAGAAGTGGGGTACGGTGGAGAGCCTGCTGGCCTTGTTCCGGCTTGGCGCCAAGGAGGCGCCGGAGCTCTTGATGGACACATTGGAGCACAAAGGCGGGCGTCCCTACTATTACATGGACCGGATGAGGCTGGCGCTGCTCGGCATGCTGCCGGCGGTCTATGCAGACCGGCTGCGGGCATATGGCGAGACGCTGGCATATCCCAGCTTGAAGATGCAGGTGCTGGAGATCGCGGAATCGCTCCCGGAGAAGCAGCCTGCAGTGGAGAATGAATCGGAGGAAGGGACGGGGATATGGGCATGGCTGAAGAACAAAATGTCTTAAGACTTCCGGCGGAGCGTCTGTATGCGAAGGAGCTGGAGGCCATCAAGAGCGCGGACCGGGATGCCCGGCCCACAGGCTGGCAGCTCTCGCCGAAGGGCGTGCTGACCTTCTTGACCGGAGGGAAGGCCGGCGGCGTCTCCATCACACCCAAGTACATCGGGAACAAACGGCTGGTGGAGATGGCCATCGCCACCCTGCTGACCGACCGGGCCTTGCTGTTGATCGGGGAGCCGGGCACGGCCAAGTCCTGGCTGTCGGAAAATCTGGCCGCCGCCATTCACGGCGACTCCTCCAAGGTCGTACAGGGCACGGCAGGCACCGGCGAGGAGCATATCCGCTACTCGTGGAACTACGCCATGCTCTTGGCCCAAGGCCCTTCGGATGCGGCTCTCATCAAGAGCCCCATCTGCCGGGCCATGGAATCCGGGACCCTCGCCCGGTTCGAGGAGATCTCCCGCTGCGCCTCGGAGGTGCAGGATGCGCTCATCTCCATCCTGTCGGAGAAGACGATCTCGGTCCCGGAGCTGGGACGGGAGATCCCGGCTGTCCGGGGCTTCTCCGTCATCGCCACCGCCAATACGCGGGACCGGGGGGTCAACGACATGTCGGCAGCCTTGAAGCGCCGCTTCAATATTCTCGTCCTGCCGTCCCCGTCGGATCTGGAGACGGAGGTGGACATCGTCCGCAAGCGGGTCGGGGAAATCTCGGCCAGCTACGAGCTCCAGGCGGAGCTGCCGGAGGACGAAGCGGTCCGCAAGGTGGTGACGGTGTTCCGGGAGCTGCGCAGCGGGATGACCCTGGACGGCAAAGAGAAGGTGAAGCCGACGAGCGGGGTCATCTCCACGGCGGAGGCCATCTCCCTCTTGACCGGCAGCATGGCGCTGGCCGCCAGCTTCGGCAACGGGAGCGTCACCGAGGAGGATCTCGCAGCGGGTCTGCAGGGAGCCATCGTGAAGGATGACGAGAAGGACCGCTTGGTCTGGAAGGAGTACCTGGAGAATGTGATGAAGAAGCGGGGGTCGTCATGGCGGAGCCTGTACAACGCATGCTCGGAGATCAACGGTTGAGCACGGGCGGGGATCACGCTGCGGAAGGCGCGTACTCCGGCTGTGGAGGAAGCGTGGCTGCGGAGGAGAGGGATGCGGTCTGTGATTCGGACGGGGTACCCTTCCATGTATTCGGCATCCGGCATCTGTCTCCGGCGGGAGCGTTCCACCTGCGCCGGTTCCTGGAGGAGATTCGGCCTACGGCCATCCTCGTGGAGGGGCCCAGCGACGCCAACGGGTACATCCGGCAGCTGACTCAACGGGGCGTGGTTCCGCCTGTCGCCCTGCTGGCCTACACGGAGAAGCTGCCGGTCCGGACGCTGCTGTATCCGTTTGCCGATTATTCGCCGGAGTATGAAGCCTTCCGCTGGGGGAACCGGAACGGGGCTGAGGTGGCATTCATGGATCTGCCGTCGGATGTTTCCCTGGCGCTCTATGGGAAGAGGAGGGAGCCAGTAGAAGGCGGGGCGCCTGACGGCGTGGAGACGGGGGAGCTGGTGACGGAGCAGGAGGACCCGGATGAGCAACGGGAGAACCGCCGTCGGATGATCCGAAGCCAGCACGATCTGTACGCGGCCATTGCGGAGCTGTCCGGAGAGCCGGATTACGAAGCCTACTGGGAACGGCATTACGAGCACACCTCCAAGGTCGGGGCTTACCGGGAGGCCATCCGGGCGTTCTCCCTCCAGCTTCGGCAGTTGACCGAGGACGAGGAGCGGGAGCTGGCTCCGGGTGAAGCGGCATACAATGAGCTTCGTGAGGCTTATATGCGGCGCCGGATTCAAGAGGTCTTACGGGCCGGGCATGCCCCGGAGAAGCTGGTGATCGTGACGGGGGCGCATCATGCGTCAGCACTTCGCCCGGACCTGCCCGCTCTTACGGATGAGCAGGTGAAGCGGCTTCCGCGCGCCGGAACCAAGCTGACGCTCATGCCCTACTCCTACTACAAGCTGTCGACCCATTCAGGCTACGGGGCGGGAAACCAGGCGCCGGCTTATTACGAGCTGTTCTGGCAGTGCCTGCAGCAAGGGGATCCCGGCCGGCTTCCGGCGGTATACCTGTCTCGAATAGCCGGCTACCTGAGGGGGAGCGGCACTCACCGTTCCACGGCCTCCGTCATCGAAGGGGTCCGGCTGGCGGAGGCGCTGGCCTCTCTGCACGGAGGCAGCCGGCCCACCTGGCGGGATCTTCGCGATGCGGCTGCCGTCGTATTCGGCTACGGAGAGCTGTCCGTCATTGCAGAGGCGCTGGCCCGGGCGGATGTGGGGACGGCCATCGGCAGCCTGCCGGAGGGAGTCAGCCAGACGCCGATTCAGGATGATTTGAAGCGGGAGCTGAAGCGCCTGAAGCTGGACAAATACAGGTCTGCCGTTGCCGCCAGCCTGGAGCTGGATCTTCGGGAGAACCGCAGGGTGAAGTCGGAGGAAGCGGCTTATCTGGACCTGAACCGGTCCGTGCTGCTCCACCGGCTGGAGCTGCTCGGCATCAGCTTCGCCAAGAAGGCGAGGCTGAGCCAGGACTCCGCCACCTGGGCGGAGCAATGGACCCTGCGCTGGACGCCGGAGGCGGAGATCGAGACGGTGGAATCCACCCTGAAGGGGGAGACGGTGGAGCTGGCTGCGGCTTTTGTGCTTCACGAGAGGCTGCAGGAGTGCGCCGACATTGCGGAGGCCGCCCGGATCATCCGGAGCGCTTGCGACTGCGGGCTGCCCAGTCTGATGGAGCAGGCCCGGAGCGTGCTGCAGCGCCTGGCGGTGGATGCGGGAGACTACGGACAGATCGCGGCCACGGCCTATGATTTGTCCGTCATCATCGGATACGGCACCATCCGACGGACGGATACGGACTCGCTGGTGCCGCTCTTGCAGCAGCTCTTTCTTCGGGGGGCGCTGCTCCTGCAGGATGCGGCGGCCTGCAATGACGAGGCGGCTAAGGGCATAGCCCAAGCCATGCAGCTCCTGCATACGGTGGCCCAGGAGCATTATGCCGTCGTGGATGAGGGGCTGTGGCTCACGAAGCTTCGGGAGCTGGCTTCCCGGGACGACCGGAACGCGAAGCTGTCCGGGCTGGCTTTTGGCATCCTGATGGAACGGGGGGAGGTCTCCGAGGCATCTTGCGGGACCGAGGTGTCGCGGCGGCTGTCGCCCGGCATTCCTGCGGATCTCGGAGCCGGCTGGTTCGAGGGTCTGGCCATGCGGAACCGATACGCGCTTCTGTCGCGGGCCTTCCTGTGGAAGCAGCTGGATGCCTACATTGCCTCGCTGGAGGGAGAAGCGTTCCGCCGGTCTCTCGTCTTCCTGCGGAGAGCCTTCGGGGCCTTCGAGCCGAGGGAGAAAGCGGACCTTGCGGAGCTGATGGGAGAACTGTGGGGCCTTGGCGGCCAGGCTGCCGGGGAAGTGCTTCAGCAGCCTCTTAGCGAAAAGGAGAAGGAGACATTGGATGAGCTTAATGACTTTGATTTCGGGGATTTGTAGCCGATGACAGGGGACCATGCAGAGCAGATCAGACGGTGGCGGCTGATCCTCGGGCAGGCCTCGGAGGAGAAGCTTCAAGCCCTTTCCGGAGCGGGGGCCGAAGGGCTTCTGGATGAGGAAACGAGGCTGATGGACGAAGCGTTGGCAGCCATCTACGATGAGACCTCTTCAGCGGCTGGCGGAGGCGGCGGTCGGGGACCAGCCGGTGCAGGAAGCTCGCGTTCGGCAGGGCTGGGCTCATCCTCGCCCAAGCTGGCCAAATGGCTGGGGGATATCCGGACCTTCTTCCCTCAAGATGTGGTGTCGGTGATCCAGTCCGATGCCATCGAGCGCAAGGGGCTGACACAGCTCTTATTCGAGCCGGAGCTTCTCTCCCAGGTGAAGCCGGATATTCAGATGGTGGCCACCTTGATGGCCTTGAAGGGCCGTATTCCGGAGAAGACCAAGGACACGGCACGCCAGCTGGTCAAGTCGGTGGTGGACGAGATCGTGAAGCGGATGGCCGAGGACCTGCGGCGCGCGGTGACGGGGGCTCTGAATCGGAGGAGGCATTCGCCGATTCCTTCCGTAACCGGGCTCGATTGGGGCACCACCATCCGCAAGAATCTGAAGCATTATGACCTGGAGCGGAAGCTTCTGGTTCCGGAGAAGGTCTACTTCTATGATCGGGCCCGGAGGAGCAAGGAATGGACCGTGATCCTCGATATCGACCAGAGCGGCTCCATGGCCGGCTCCGTCATCTACGCCTCCATCGTCGGCTCCATCTTCGCCAGTATGCCGGCGCTGGACACCCGGGTGGTGGCCTTCGACACGGAGGTGGCGGATCTGAGCGAGCAGTGTGCGGACGATCCTGTCGATATGCTGTTCGGCATCCAGCTTGGAGGCGGAACGGACATCAACAAGTCGGTGGCATACTGCGGATCGTTCATCACGGATCCGAAGAAGACCCTGTTCATCCTGGTCTCGGACCTGTACGAGGGAGGGAACCGGTCGGAGCTGCTCCGGCGCATGGAAGAGATGGCACAGGCCGGCGTGAAGGTGCTCTGCCTCCTGGCTCTGTCCGACCAGGGTATTCCCTCCTATGACGACGCGGTGGCCAAGAAGCTGGCCTCCTTCGGCATCCCCTGCTTCGGCTGCTCGCCCGACAGGCTTCCCGAGCTGGTGGAGGGTGCGCTGAAGGGGCTGGATCTGCAGGCCTTGGCGAAACGGATGGGGGACGGAAAAGGAACGGCGGGGTAAAAGATAGAACAGATGAGGCGGGGAGGCGCAAGGCGGCCTTCCCGTTTCGCTTCCCGTCGAGTTGGACATGACTAATGAGGCTGTACATATCCCTGAGAGGTGAACCAACTATGGAAAAACGCCCATTCGGCCGAACCGGTGCCGAATTCCCTATTCTGAGCTTCGGCGCCCAGCGTATTGTGGACGAGCACCAATGCACCGAGGACGAAGCTATGGCCATCGTGAATCGTGCCATCGATGAAGGCATCACATACTTCGATACGGCCCCGAAGTACTCCAACGGCCAGTCGGAGGAGCGGCTGGGCAAGTCCTTCGGGAAGCGGCGCGACCAGGTGTGGATTGCCACCAAGACTCATGACCGCACCCGCGACGGCTCCCTGCGTCTATTGGAGGGCAGCTTGAAGCGGCTGCAGACGGATCATGTGGAGGAGTGGCGCCTGCATCACGTGACGACGATGGACGAGGTGGACCAGATCTTCGCCAAGGGCGGAGCCATGGAGGCGCTGCTGGAGGCGAAGGAGCAGGGGCTCGTCAAGCACCTGAGCATCAGCGGCCATACGGATCCGAGGGTCCAGCTGGAGGCGATCGAGCGCTATCCCTTCGACAGCGCCCTTGTGGCGGTATCGGCCATGGATCATCTGATCTACAGCTTCGCCCATGAGTTCCTGCCGGCGGCCAACGCCAAGGGAGTCGCCGTCGTGGGCATGAAGCTGCTGGCCCTGGGCGCTCTGGCCCCGTGGTATGAGAAGGCGCTGCAGTATACCTTCTCGCTGCCCATCTCCACCGCCATCGTCGGCATGGAGTCCATGGAGCAGCTGGAGCAAAATCTGGCGGCTGCCCGTGCCTTCAAGCCGATGACCGAGCTGGAGCAGCTGGAGTTCTTCAAGGAGATCATCCATCTGGCCAATCCGAACGTGCTGAAGTGGAAGGCGCAGGGCTGGAATTCCGGCCAGTGGGTCACCCGCTAGTTATGCGGAGAAAATGGGGAAGCCCCGGAGCTATTAAGCCCCGGGGCTTCTTGCTATGGAACGAAGGCCATCCGTGGCCTTGAGCCCCGCGCGGGGAGCCGCGTCCGGCGGCGCGCTCCCCCAACTCTAACACCTGGAAGGCCCCACATATCCATGGGGGGCCTCCTGGCATCAATCGTACATATTCTTGCCGTAGTAGATCTCGTCCATCTCCATCCGGACCCGCTCGGTGATCTCCTCGGCCTCGGGGGGAGCGAGCCGCTCCTTCGTGTAGCCGAAGAGGTAGTTGTTCAGGTCGAACTTCTTCAGCTTGCACTTGGTGTGGAAGATGTTCTCCTGGTACACGTTGACGTCGATCATGTCGTACAGGGACTTGATCTCGTCGGGAATGTAGTTCTGGATCGAGCTGATCTCATGATCGATGAAGAGCTTATGCCCGCTGATATCTCGCGTGAAGCCCCGGACCCGGTAGTCGATGGTCATGATGTCCGTATCGAAGGAGTGGATCAGGAAGTTCAGCGTCTTGAGCGGGGAGATCTCTCCGCAGGTGGAGACGTCGATATCCGCCCGGAAGGTGCTGATCCCCTCGTCGGGGTGAAATTCCGGGTAGGTGTGGACAGTGATGTGGCTCTTGTCCAGCGCCAGCACCACAGCCTCCGGCAAAGGCCCCGGAGATTCCTCGTAGGACTCCGTCGGCACCTCCACCACCGGCCCCTCGGATACGAGCATGGTGACGCTGGCCCCTTGGGGCACATAGTCCTGCTTGGAGATATTCAGGACATGGGCGCCGATCATATCGGCCACCTGCTTCAGGATGGCGGTGAGCCGGTCGGCGTTGTACTGCTCGTCGATGTAGGCGATATAAGCCTCGCGCTCCTCCTTCGAGCGGGTGAAGCAGATATCGTACATATTATAGCTTAAGGTTTTGGTCAGGTTATTGAAGCCATGCAGCGTGACCCGCTGGTCCGGAGTCCCTTTCACGGTAACGCCCCCTTGTACGGCTGTGTCGGCCGGCCGGCTCGGGCCGGTCCGCGTTACCCCCTAGTTATTTCCTAGCGGGGAGGGGTTCATACGTCGGGGTGCCCTGACGGCCGAAGGCTCCGGACTCTGATCATGCCTCCTGGCGGAGAGCGCGCAGCTTGCGGTAGTCGCCCGGCGTCATGCCGACGACCCGCTTGAACACCCGTCCGAAGCTAATGGAGTTGGCATAGCCCACCTGCTCCGCAATATCCTGGAGGCTGTCCTCGGTGGTGGTGAGAAGCTGCTCCGCCCTCCGCATCCGCAGCTGGGCCAGGAAGTCCACGAACCGCATGTCGAATTCCTCCTTGAACAGGTAGCTGGCATACTTGTCGGAAATCTGGAACCGGTCGCTCAGGTGCTTCAGGGACAGGTCCGGATTGTCGAAGTTCTCCTCGATGTAGACTCTCATCTCACTGATCATGGCGCGATAGCTCTTCGATTCGTTGACGGATACGTAGATGCGGTAGATCTCCGCCAGCCACTTCAGCATCACCTCGCGGACCTCGTCCAGAGTGGTGCCGGTCTTGATCTCCCCGTAATAGCCCTCCAGGCTGAGAAGGCCGAAAACCCGCTTCAAGCCCTCCGACAGCTGTCCCAGCTCACGGTCCAGCATCTGGATCAGCATGCTGAGCATCATGTGGATGTCCTCATCCTTCACCTGCTCCTCCGTGAACCGGACGAACAGCTCCTCCAAGAGCTGCCGCCAGCCGTCATCCGCCACGCGGAACCTTCGCACGATCTCACCCAGCAGCTGCAGATAGGCGTAGGATTGGAACGAATCATGGGCGGGCAGGTCATCACTGGACACCACCATCCCTCTCCCCGAAGAAAGCTTGTGCTTCAGCGCTTCATCCGCCCCGCCGACCGACTCCGGAAGGGCCTCCAGCCCCCGGACACAAGGCCCGATGCCGATGGTTAGGGAGACGCCCAGATGATCGCCGACCCAAGCCATGAAGCGTCCCGCCAGCCGGTGGAGTCCTGCCTTCTGCTCCTGCAGATCCGCTTCGGAGCTGACCATCAAGCCGATCCGGCTGCCGCTGATCCATTCGGCCCAGCCCTGCAGCCCTTCCTCCGCAGCCAGCTCCTGCAGCAGATTCACGAGAGTGAGCTTGAGCATATTCTGCTCCTGGTCCGGGTACTTGCTCCGGAAGCCCTCGTACCGGTTCAGCTCCACGGCCAAAAACACATAATGCGTCGTTCCGTCGCCGAATGGCCGAAGGCGCTCCAGCCGGCTCTGCAGCAGGGAGAGACTCTCTCCCTCCATCAGGTCCATGAATAGCCGGCGCCGCTGCACCAGCAGATTCTCGTCGTGCTCCTCCTGGTATTCCATGGTCTGCCGGATCAGGGTCTCCAGCGCCCGGTCGATGAGCTGCAATTCGTTCCGGGCCTCCCGGTCCAGGCTGTCCTCCCGCAGCTGCAGGGCTTGAATCCGGTTCATCATGACCCGGATCGGGCGGTAATTGCGGCGGGTGACGTAGGTCATGTAGAAGATACCGGCGCCAACAGCCAGGATGCCGAGCAGGATCCACACGTAAGAGATGACGGACATCCAGGCGAACAGCTCTCCGGCCCGGATTCCGCTCTCGAAGGTCCATCCGGTGGATTCGGAGCGAATCCGGGTCAGCACCTTTCCCGAGGGGGTGTCGCCGGCCTCGAGATCCGCATAGAGGACGTCGCCGCCGCCGTTTACCACCCGCATGAAGGAAACCTTGCTGTCGGTCATGCCGTCGATCAGCCGTTGGAGCTTATACATGCTGACGTTCAGCGCCAGAAGCCCCTCGGAGCCGAAGGGCAGCGGCAGGGGCTTGGCCATGCTGATGGCCTTGACCGGCGGGTCGGAGGCGTTCACGACCAGGCTCCGGGCCGGACCCCAGCCGGGAGGCTGCGCTCCCGCCAGCGCCGAACGGACCCACAATTGGTCCGGGAACACATCCAAGGCAACCAGGCCGTTCAAGGTGAGCACCCGCCCGTCCAGCTTGCGGTAGAGATAGACCGATTCCACCAGCTGGTTGCGGTACAGAATGCCCTTCATCTCGTTGGCCGTATGGTACAGCTTGCTCCGATCCCCTTCATCGCTGGCCCCGCTAAGATAATCGTCGTAGTCCGGGTTCGTCTCCATCTCCTGCAGCACAGACAGCTCCACATCCCGAAGCGCATTCTCCACGGCTTCCACCACGTAGCCGGTGGAGACCCGGTTGGCCTTCTTGGTCTGGCTCCGGGAGAGCTCACCGACGACGAGGAAGGAGAGGAAGATGACGACGGACAAGGTCAGAATGAAGACCGGAAGGTAGGAGAACATCATGCTTCCGGACCATTTCCAATTCCGCTTCACAAGCGCCTCCCCCTTTCTGTAACCGGTCGAAGCCTTGTCTTGCCCTAATCCGCAAGACCGCGCTTGGCCGGCCGCCCCATTTTATGGATCCAATATAACATAGCCGCCCCGATGAACGCACTGAAAGTGCAGGTCATATACATGGCAGCCGCCCCTCCGGCGTTGTACAAATAGCCGTTCAGCAAGTTGCCTACGATGCCTCCCATTCCCGAGAACACCATGTAGAACACGCTTTGGCCGGTGGCCTGCATCCGCTTGCCGGAGACCGCCGCCACGTATTCCACCGCCGCCACGTAGAACAGGCCGAAGGAGAGCCCGTGCAGGATTTGGATGCCCATCATGACGGCCGGAACGGGGAAGAGCCATTGGATGGCCCACCTCAAGGCGTAGAAGACGGCGGCCAGCAGCAGGGTGCGCTCGTGGCCCAGCCGGTTGACGACTCTGGACGCCAGCAGCATGGTGGGAAGGTTGGTCATGGACGCCAGCAGGAGGGCGGTGCCGACCAGGGAGTAGCTGCCTCCGGCGCTTTTGAAGGCCAGCACGAAGAAGGAATTATAGGCTGTTAAGGTCTGGTTGACGAACAGGCAGGCGATCAGGAAGACGACGAACACCCGGTTGCCTAAGAGCTCCTTCAGCCCCTCGGACAGGGTGATGGGGGAGGCCTTCCGCTCCGTCTCTCCCGACAGGAGCAGGACGGTGCAGGCGCCGGCCAGGCTCAGGATCAGGAAGGGCAGCCACAGCTCCAGAATGCCGAACCGGGACAGATAGAGCCCGCCCAGATACCCGCCCAGCGCCGTGCCCACACTGCCCATCATCCGGATGGTTCCGTAGGAGGTTCCCGCGCGGCTGGCGGCAGAGACCGCATAGGAATCGGCGATCGGCGATTGGATGACATGGAAGACAATGTACAGCATGTAGACCATGAGAATGACGGCGGCCGCCTCCACATGATAGAAGAACGACAAAAAACCGGGGACCGCCACACCCAGGAGCAGCACGGTCTTGGTCTTCCGGTACCGGTCCACCAGCATCCCCCAGACCGGCTGGACGATGATGGACAGGAAGGTGCCGATGGACATGTAAACCCCGGCCAGGTTGGCCGGAATGCCCTGGTGAACGAAGAGGGTCGTCAGATAGGGATTGAACAGGCCGCCTGCCGTGCCGGTGAACAAATACAAGAGCCGGAGCTTGAAGAGCTCCATCCGCGCTGCCGAGGGAATCGCCGCTGCCGCAGGCTTCACGGCCGTCTCACTCTGCATGGCCGTTCCGCTCCCGTTCCGGATCCATCCGAAGGGTAAAATGCATCACCCGGCTCCCCTCGTCCGGGTGGTACGGGTAGATGATCTCCAGCCGGTCCTCCGGCTCGGCCCGGTGAATGACCGGCTCCGGCGCATCGGCTTCCACTTGGCAGGCGAGACCGGGAAGGAACCAGGCCGACGGGGTGACGGCGGCGCCGGACGATCCGGGACCGGAGATGTCGAAGTACACTTCGAGCTCCGTCTCCGTGTCCAGATGCACCTCCACGTCCAGCCGGTCCTGCTCCACGGATGCCTCGAAGCGGATGCCCCGGAGGTGGCTGTTCCAGCTCTTGCCCTTCTCCCTGCGCACCAGCCGCAGCTCATGCTTGCGGCCGGCCTCATCCAGCCAGTGAATCGTGGCCGGATGCATCTGGCCGTTGGTGTTGCGGCTGCCGGACATGGCACCGATCATGCGGGTGCCGCCGATCCACGCCGCAGCGGTGCACAGGTTGCGGTTGGACAGCCGGTGATCCCGCTCGCAGAGCTCCCGGAACCGCCATTCAACCCGGCGGTCCCCTTGGTGCTCCCGGAGCCGGGACAGCAGCTCGGGTGGGACCTGCACGCCGGCCAGCGCGATTAGCGGGTCATGGCTCGTCTCGCAGTTGATGCCCGCCAGGTGCTTGTGGGAGTCCCCGAACAAGAGGTAGAGGAAGACGCCGATGGAGCTGTGCCCCGTCATCTCCATCTCGTAAGCGCGGGCGAAGGGACCGGACAGATTCTCCATACGGGGGTTGTAAAAATCGGCGATGGCCGTCCACAGCCCCCGCTCGACCAGACTGCCGGCCTCCCGGAACGCCTCCGTCCGGCCGTAGACCCTCCACAGGCCCAGAACGGTCAGGTCCACCCCGTAATAGGTGGTCGTGTTGAACTCGGCCAAGGAGCCGAATTCCCGGAACTCCTCCAGGAAGGCGTCCAGCGTCCGGTCCAAGTGCTGCAGCCATTCCTGGTTGCCGAGCCGGTGCCCGTAATAATGAACGATGAACAGATGCATGAGCTCGATGTTGGAGTTCATGGGGATGGCATCGGAGAGGCGCCGGTCGATGGAGGCGCCGACCGCCTCCGTCATGGAGCTCTCCATCCGCCGGAGGGTCTCCGGCCGCAGCTTCCCCTCGAATTCGTCGAGGATGACCGCGAAGGTGCAGGCGATGAATTCCCGCCAGTTGGGGTCGAAGCCTCTCCACACCTGGGGAATGACCGCATAAGCGGATTGAAGGAAAGTCTCGCGTACCTCCTCCATGCTCAGGCCGGCCGGTTCCACCAGCCGGTTCAGTCCCGGGTGCAGCTCCTTGGCGATCTTCTCCAGAGTATCGTTCCAGAAGTAGGCGAAGCCGGGAGCGAAGGACTTCCAGGGGAAGCTGCCCGCCGGCGGGTCCGGAACCTGAGGGGCGACGCGGAACGTGCCGTGGTAGATCTCCTCCGGGCAGAGGTATTGCATATCCATGACCCGGTGCAGCACCCGGTCAGCCCGTTCCAGATCCCCGGGCCCGCCCCGGATCAGGAGGCCCAGGGCATAATGGGCGCTGCTGCGGGTATTGTGTCGGCCTTCCCGCTCTTCGTCGCGGAGAAGGCCTATGGTATCGTCGTACAGGGCATCCATCATGCCCATGGATTGTTCAATCAGGTACCGCTGCCGGTCGGACAGCCGGTTGATTGTGATCATGCTGCGTTCAACTCCTTCTAGGTTGCGCTTGATTCTTTACCCCTTGACTGCGCCTACCATGATGCCGCTGATGAAGTAGCGCTGGAGGAAGGGATAGACCACCAGGATCGGGAGGGTGGAGAACATGACACTGGCGGCCTTCAGGCTCTCGGGCATCAGCTTGTTCATGCCGACGCCCTCCTGCTGCATCAGCTCGCTGACCTGATTGTTCTGGATCATCTGATACAGCTTCAATTGTAGCGGATACAGCGCCGGTTTGTTAATGTACATGAGGGCGTCCTGGAAGCCGTTCCAGCGGCCCACGGCGTAGAACAGGCTCAGGGTGGCCAGGACCGGCAGGGAGAGCGGCAGGACGATGCGCACCAGGGTGCCCAGGTGGCTGCTGCCGTCCATCTCCGCCGCCTCCTCCAGGCTGTCGGGAATGTTCTGGAAGAACGAGATCAGAATGATCATGTAGAAGGGGCTGATCAGGATGGGCAGCACCAGCGCCCAGATGGAATCCAGCAGGTGAAGGTTCTTGATCAGAATGTACTCGGGAATCATGCCCCCGCTGAAGAACATGGTGACGATGATGATGAACATGAAGCCTTTGCGTCCGCGAAGATGCTTCTTGGACAAGGCATATGCGATACCGATGGTCATAAGCATACAGAGCGCTGTAGCCAGCAGTGTCAGCGTGACGGTGAAGCCCAGGGACCGGACCATGGAGGAATCCGTGAAGACCTGCCCGTAAGCCTCGAAGGTCAGCTCCTTCGGCAGGAAGGTCACCAGCCCGGCGGCGATGGGGCGGCTGGAGCTGAGCGAGATGGCTGCGATATGGATGAACGGCGCCAGACAAAGGATGACGACGCCCGCGATCAGAAGGATATTGACGGTGTCGAACAATCGTGCGGAGGTGCGCTCCTTCATTTTAAGTTTCCCCCTTGCGTCGGTCACGATGAATGATCGTGGGATGGAATGGATCCTGTTAGAGAATGCTCTCGTCGGTCAACCGCTTGGACGTATAGTTGGCGCCCAGGAGGAATACCAGGCCCACAACGGCCTGGAAGAGGCCGACGGCCGTGGCCAGGGAGATCTGGCCGGATTGGATGCCGACCCGGTAGACGAAGGTGCTGAGCACCTCGGAGTATTCCCGGACGGCCACGTTCCCGATGATGAAGGGGCGGTCGAAGCCGATGGTGATCATATTGCCCAGGTTGATGACGAGCAGAGTGACGATGGTGCTCCGGATGCCCGGCAGGGAGATGTGCCAGATCTTGCGGAACCGCCCGGCCCCATCCACATCGGCGGCCTCGTACAGCTCCTTGTTGATGCCGGTCAGGGCTGCCAGGTACAGAATGGTGCCCCAGCCTGCGCTCTGCCACACGCCCACAGACAGGTAGGTCAGGAGCCAATCCCCCTTTTGGGTCAAGAAGGGAATGGGCTCCATGCCCAGGGAGGTCAGCAGGTTGTTGATGAATCCGGACTGGGTGCCGAATACCTGGAGTACGATGCCGCCGATGATGACCCAGGAGATGAAGTGGGGGATATAAAGAATGGTCTGCGCCACCTTCTTGAACCAGAGCACCCGCAGCTCATGAAGCATAATGGCCAACAGCAGCGGGGCCGGGAAGGAGACGATCAGATCCAGGGCGTTCAGCATCAGCGTATTGCGTAGGGCTTGGAAAAAGTTGTGGTTCCGGAATACCTCCCGGAAGATGTCCATACCCACCCATTGGCTTCCGGAGATGCCTTGGAAGAAGTTGAAGTCCTTGAAGGCGATCTGCACCCCGTACATGGGGCCATACCGGAAGACGATGAAATAGAGAAGCGGCACGATCAAGAAGAGATACAGCTGCCAGTGTCTGCGCAGATAAACGAGGTTGCTCACGGTCTTCACACTCCTTATACGGATCCGCCTGCAGCGAACGGCGGGATGCGCCAGGCACCCGCCGGCCGCCCGTGCCGGAATGCAGCGGTTTATTACTTCTTGCCGGTCATTTCCTTATAGGCTGCGGTCCGCTCCTCTTGAATGGCTTGGCCGCCGCTGGCCATATAGTCCTTCATCATGGTGTCGAAGGTGCTGTCGAACTGCTCCGGCTTCACCATGGACAGCTTGACGATCATCTCTTGGTACTTGTCGGTCAGAGCCGTGCCGTACTTGGCTTCGGCGGCGATCGGACGGTCGAAGCGCACCGGCTTGATGGTGTCGGTGTTGGAGATGACGACGGATTTCTTCATATCCGCCTGATACTTCTTCGGCGTCTGTGCAATATAGGCCGCTTCATTTTTGGCTGCGTCCCCGACGAACTTGCCGTTGACGATGATGGCGATATCGCCGAAGTTATAGATGCGGTCCTTGGCTTCCTTGGTGGCATCGGCCTTCACGACCGGCACGCCGTCCTCCAAGGTGTAGTTCTCGTTCTGGATGCCGTATTGAATATCGAACAGATTGCTGCCGGAGGCCATCCAATCCAGATATTTCAACGCGTTCTCCACGTTTTTGCTGGACTTGGGGATCATCACGTACATGGCGTTGGGGGCGTATTCCGGCTTGGCATGCTTGCCCTCCGAGTTGGTGAAGGCATCCACCGGCGTCATGACGGCGCCCGGCACGTTGGCCTGAAGATTCTCATAGCCGCCGTTGGCGGTGAAGTACAGCTCACCGGCGTCCTCGGTGTAGAAGCCGACCAAGCCGTTCTGCATGCTCTGCCACAGCTGCTTCTTATCCTTGTCGAGGCCGAAGTCCTTGCTCACCAAGCCCTCGTTGTACAGCTTGTTCAGGAACTTCAGCGAATCCTTGAAGCCCGGGAGCAGGGTCGGGTAATCGCTGGAGCCCAGCTTCTGGGTCAGCGTGTACCGCTGCTCTTCCGTGACCGGCTTGATGAAGGACCATATAACCGGATCATACTGGGCCGCGGCCAAGCTCATGCCGAAGGGGATCAGCTTGCCCCCTGTGCCGCCCGGATCCTTTTCCTTGAAGGCCTTCAAGGTCTTATAGAGATCGTCGGTGGTTTGCGGAACCGGCAGGCCCAGCTTATCCAGCCAATCCTGGCGGACATAGCCCGCGTATTTACCCAGCACCAGCCGCTTGCCCGGAATGGCGAACTGCTTTCCTTTATACTGGCCGTAAGCCAGAGTCTCCTCTCCGAGGAACTTCTTCAGATTCGGCGCATATTTGTCCACCAGACCGGTCAGGTCCGTCAGCCCGCCCTGCTCCGCGTACCGGTTGAAGGTTCCTGAGTCATACGTGAAGACAATGTCCGGCACCTCGCTCTGGCTGGCCATCAGCACGTTTAGCTTCTGTACTTCTTCAGAGCGGGGGACGGGGACGAATTGGACGTCTATATTGTTCGGCTTGCCGAAGCGTTCCTTAACCAACCGGGTCAGGTAGCTGTCCGTGATGGTGTAGCCCGCAGGGGAGTTGCCCCGGTCGAAGATTTCGACCTTCAGGTTAGAGGGCGCCGAAGCCGCCGAGGAGCCCGGGGTGGAACCTGAAGACGTTTCGGTTGTGGAGGAGCAGGCGGATAATAGGAAGGCGGAGGCCAGCGTAGCTGCTATTGCCGGAGCGGCCCATCCTTTTGACTGTCTTTGTCTCATACTCACATCACCTTAGCCTTTCCGTAGTTAGAGTTATGGTGCCGGGAGACATTGGACATCTTCGTCGGCGTCTCATGTGAGTTATTATTACGTGGATTGATTCAATCGCACAATAAACCATTTTCGGATGGGGGGATAACAGGATTTTGTGTTAGATATTATAACATAATAAACCGAATTCGTAGGGATAAACGATTTTCAATATGCAGGAATGATCGGGTTGATCTCGAATAGGTACTGCAATCAGAACCATAAATGGATTCGCAGAAGGAGTTGGAAACGATGATCAAAGGCTTCGGTGGCGTATTCTGGAGAACGAAGGATCTTGAAGGGACCAAGAAGTGGTACCGCGACGTGTTGCAATTGGATATCGGGGATTGGAACGGAACGGTCATCCAGTCCCCGGCTGAGCATGAGACAATCTTCTCGTTGTTTGCCGAGAATGACCGATATTTTCCCGCTGAGCAGCAAGTCATGTTAAACTTCCAGGTGCATAGTCTGGAGGAGACGATGCAGCATCTGGAACGGATGGGGGTCCCCCTGGCGAAGGAACAAGAGAGCAGTGAATACGGGAAGTTCATCTGGATTCGGGATCCGGACGGCCGGCTGGTCGAGCTGTGGGAGAAATAATGAGCCGTACCCATACGGAATAACGGGAGTTGAATGAATCAGGGAGCAGACTGCCACGGCAGATGCTTCCTTTTTTTTTGCAAAAAAGGTGTTGACCTGGAGTCGGCTCCATCCCCCTAGAATAACCATAAAGGAGGCGAGAAGGGATGTATTCCATCGGGCAAGCGGCGAAGCTGGCGGGCTTCAGCATCGATACCGTGCGGTATTACGAGAAGATCGGTTTGATGAAATCGATTGCGAGAGGGCCGGGGGGGGATAAGGTCCTATAGTGAGGATGACGTTCGAATGCTGTCTTCCCTGCACTGTCTGAAGAAGACGGGGCTGTCGCTGGAGGAGATGAAGGTGTTTCTGCAGGAGGGTAAATGCTTCGCGAATGCCCCTTCCCCGCTTAGCGGCGAGGACCGAAGGGGGATCGCGGAACGGGTACACATTCTTACCGGGCATCTGAACCGAATGGAGGCGCAATACGCAGCGCTGGCGGGCATTATCGGCGAGACGAAGGAAAAGCTGGATTTCTATAACAGGATCTTGGAAAAGGAGGCAGCGCCAACATGAAGATCGCTTCGATGGGTTCGGGCAATATAGGGGGGACCTTGGGGAAAAGATGGGCCGCACTTGGACACAGCGTCATGTTCGGATCCCGGGATCCACATAGCCGGAAGATGAAGGACTTGCTGCAGGATGCGGGCCATGACGCACAGGCCGGAACCATCCGGGAGGCCGCAGCCTTCGGAGACGTCATCCTGCTGGCTGTTCCGCCTGACGGGGTGGAGCACGCACTGGCCGAGGCTGGGGATCTGGGTGGCAGGATCCTGATCAACTGCACCAACCGGTACGACGGCCAATCCGCGGATGCGGAGGTCCGGCGTCTAGCCAAGAATGCCCGGATCGTCCGCGCCTTCCACACCATGCCTTGGGAAGTGCTGGCGAACCCGCATTATGAAGGGGGCACAGCGGCGGCCTTCTTGTATGGGGATGATTCCGCAGCAGTAGAGACGGTGGCCCGGTTGATCACCGAGCTGGGGCTGGATCCCATCGACGTAGGCGGCCCCGATGAAATGACCGCGTTGGAGACGGCCAATGGGACCTTGTGGAGGATTTTTGCTCCGGTCTTCGGGCGGGAATACGGACTGAGCATCCTTAGACGTTAGGAGCAATGGGGTTAGAGGTCATAGTAAGGCTGCCGTGTTAGAGACGGCGGCTTTTTATTTTGGCGGGAAATCGGCTAAAGCGGTTTTTTATCTGTTTATCCCGGAGTACTTGTTGGATACTGGCTATAGATGGAACTGGGGAGGCGTAGTATGGACATTGAAATCATCTGTCCGTATGACAATGCGTTGAAGTATGTGAAAGAGATGAAGGCTGGGATGAATCGGGATTCCCAATGGTTATGGGACAGCTATATGATTCAACCCTATTGGGACCGCATTTCCCAATGGGCGCCATTTGACCAGAGCTTCATGAAGCCTGTCAGGGTTGAGGATATCGGTCAACTGGAGCAGCAGCTTCCGCTGCTGGCGCAAATTCATGTGGAGGATCTGAAGAGCGAGTTCGAAAGAATAAGCCGTGAGCTGCCGAAGGACGATGACGACCCCATCACCGTGGCGATATACCCCAATACGGATGCGAAGGTGAGGGAGCGCCAAAATGGAGTGGTGGGTGCATGCGTATTTGGAAATATCCTGCTCCAAGTCAATCCGCTGGCAGAGAATTGGGAGCATTGGATTCCGTACGTATTCGCCCATGAGTACCACCACAGCGTTTGGGGGCACCATTGGTATGTGTTGAATGGAGGATTAGAGGGGAGCTTTCTGGAATATATGATCAATGAGGGACAAGCGGATGCCTTTGCAAAGAGTCTGTTTCCTCATTTAGAGCCGCCATGGCTTAGGACGTTAACCGGGAGCGAAGAAACGGAGTTATGGGAGAAAATGAAGCCGATCCTGCACAGCACGGACCGGAAGGATTTCAACGCCTATATGTTCGGAGATGAAATGCGGGGACTTCCATGGTGTGTAGGCTATATCTTCGGGCATCTCGTGGTGAACCGTTATTTGGAGCTGCATCCTGAAGTCACGCTTGCGGAACTGATAGCGGTGCATCCTAGAGAAATATTGGAAGGCAGCAGGTACGGGGGATAGAGAACCAGCTTGTAGAAGGATCTTCAATTGATGGGGGAACCGACATTCCAAGGTTCCCCCATTTCTTGTTTATATGCTAAGAAACTTAGAGTTAACGGCGGTGTGAATCGCCTGTCTTAATAAACACCGTCAGCGAGGCTTCTTCCCAGCTTACTATGGCGCCGAGAGACTCCGCGATAAACCGGGCCGGGACCAGGGTGCTTCCATTCACGATCACAGGGGCAGTACGTAAGGAAATGCTTGCCCCATTAAGGTACGCTTCCTTGCTTCCCTCTGTGAGCCTGATGATGGTCTCACCTCGTGTTGCGGATACGGTGGAAGTATCGGAATTCCATTCGATGCTGGCACCCATCTCTTCAAATATTTTGCGGAGTGGTATCATAGTGGTGTCATCCACAATCACAGGCGGTTGATCGAACTTTAAGACACGGCCGTCAAGGTTGACCCGGATCTGGTCCTCTTGCAGAACCTCGGATTCATAGCTCTTAATCCACGTCGGAACCGTTCGGTACCATTCGGTTCCATCACCGACAGGGCCATGGCCCCAAGACCATAACGTGTGATCGTCCTTAATGGCCATGGAGGTAAAAGAAATTCCCGATGCGTTGATTTCTTTCACCCGGATCAGCCCCTTGACTTGTACTGGAATATCGCTATTCTCATAAGAACCGATCCCAAGCTGGCCACCGTTGTTTCTTCCACTTGCCCATACCGTTCCGTCGCGTTTGAGCATCAAGGGGCCGCCGGCGCTTGCCTTCAGGGATGCGACATCGGAGATCCCTTCAAGCTGTCGGAGTGCTGAATGGTCGGAGGTATCTTGACCATCCACCTTGCCAATACCATTCGAGCCCCATTGCCACACGGTGCCGTCCTGCTTTAGACCGTAGGAGTAGGCTCCGCCCGCAGCGATCTGGGTCATGTCCGTGATGCCGTCGATGGGGGTTGCCTTGCCGGAGGATAGGGTCCACACGGTGCCGTCCTTCTTCAGGGCAATCATATTCCCCCAGCCGAGAGAGACGGAGATTATCCCGTCAAACCCCTTCAGTTGGATAGGGGTCCTGTAGTTTCCATAGGTGCCGTCGCTTTTTTTGTAATAGAGGCCACCCCATGCCCAGAGGGTTCCGTCCTTCTTGACAGCGTAACACTTGGTCCAATCTGCGGCGATTGCGGCAACATCCGTTACTCCCTTCACTTGCACCGGGAGATAGCGGTCTTCGTTATGGATCACTTCGTGTTTACCCGCACTATACTCCGTCTGAGTCCCGTCCCCGATGATGCCGCTGCTGTTGCTTCCCCAAGCCCACACCGTACCATCCTTCTTCAAGGCAAGGGAAAACCCTTGGCCTGAGGCAACGGCGCTAACTTCAGATAGACCCTTAACTTGAGTGGGTACCCACGATGGTGCCGCATCCTTTCCCCCTTCGCCATTTCCTAATTGTCCGGATTGGTTGCCTCCCCATGCCCATACGGTTCCATCGGATTTGACGGCAATTCCGTCTGATCCTATGGCGAACCATCCGTTAGGAGTCACTTGCGGAGGCTCCGCCATAGCCTGGCTGCTCAAGCTGATAGAGAGTAGAAATACAAGTAGAAAAGATGACAATTTCTTCATGAAGAGCACTTAGATGACCTCCCACATTCTCGAGTTGCAAATATTATTATTTTTTTCTTTATTCTACCACCTTATATCGGGAATTGGACAATGTTATTTCGAATGCAATGTAGGATGAAGGGCATCTGACTGAAGCCCGTTTAAAAGCTCCTCCACTCCGTGGAAGGCGGCTTTTTGGCGTTGCCATCAGGTGTCATTCCCATCGTCCCATGATCCGCGAATGTGATTATCATCCCCGCGGGCCCTTGCGGCGCCTGGATTTGCGCGATAATCCGGGGCGGCGCACCGCCCGCTGGCAAAGTGATTGTAGCCGGGAAGGCCCGGGGCAGGTTACCTTGATGTCGTAAGGGATGCGCATCCCCTTCGCACGTCACCCCGATTGGGGAGGAGGAACCGAATTTGTCTGTCAGCAAGCTCACCGCGCCAACCGGTAGCGGGGTCTCCGTCAAGCGGAGCAGCCTGCCCGGCTGGCTGAAGGCCGCCATCCGCAACCGGTACTTGTACCTGTTGATCTCGCCCGGCCTCTTATATTTCCTACTGTTCAAGTACGTGCCTATCTGGGGGCTCATCATCTCCTTCCAGGATTACCTGCCCTTCCGAGGGATCTCGGGCAGCCCGTGGGTGGGATGGAAGCACTTCGAGAGGTTCTTCTCGGAGCCGACCTTTTGGATGCTGTTCAAGAACACTCTGATTCTCTTCGGCCTGAACCTGATCTTCGTCTTCCCGATCCCCATCGTGCTGGCCCTGATGCTGAACGAGGTGCGCCAAGCCGTCTTCAAGCGGACCATCCAGACCATGGTGTACGTCCCGTACTTCCTGTCCTGGGTCATCGTCGTCGCGCTGAGCTTCATTCTCCTGACCCCGGAGGGCGGGCTGGTCAACAGCATCATCCAATCCTTCGGCGGGACGCCCGTCAACTTCTTGGCCAGCGACATCTGGTTCCGTCCCATCTACATCATCCAGATCATCTGGAAAGAAGCCGGCTGGGGCACCATCCTGTATCTGGCCGCCATGGCGGGCATCGACACCCAGCTCTACGAGGCCGCCCGCATGGACGGGGCCGGACGGTTCCGCCAACTGTGGCACGTGACTCTGCCCGGCATCCGGGGTGTCATCGTGATGCTCCTGATTCTGAAGGTGGGCTCGGTGCTGGAGCTGGGCTTCGACCACATCTTCCTGATGCTGAACTCCATGAACCGGGAGGTGGCCGAGATCTTCGACACCTATGTCTACACCACCGGCCTGAAGCAGGGGCAATTCAGCTACAGCACGGCCATCGGGCTCTTCAAGTCCGTTGTCGGCTTCGTGATGGTGCTGATCGCCAACCGGCTGGCCAAGTGGTTCGGCGAGGAAGGCATCTATTGATGGAAGGAGGAACCCGTTGTGGAGCACCGCACACTGTCCGGACGGCTCTTTGAAGCCGTCAATCTGCTCTTGCTGTCCGTCATCGGGCTGGTGACCGTCATTCCGTTCATCCACGTGATCGCCGTGTCGTTCGCCACTCCCGAGGAATACGTCCGCAAGACCTTCATGCTCTTCCCCACCGCCTTCAGCCTGGAGGCGTACCGCTTCATCTTCAGCACCAACACCGTGTTCCGGAGCCTGTGGGTCACCGTAGGCATTACCGTAGTCGGCACACTGGTCAGCATGCTCGTCACTTCCTGTATGGCCTACGGGCTGGCCCGCAAAGACCTGGGAGGACGGCGGGTGCTCATGTTCCTGGTGGTCTTCACCATCCTGTTCAACGGCGGCATGATCCCGTCCTTCCTGATCGTGAAGCAGCTGGGGCTCATCGACTCCTATGCCGCCATGATCATCCCGAGTACGGTGAGCGCATTCAATCTGATCATCATGCGCAACTTCTTCATGGGGCTGCCCGACGGCCTCGAGGAATCCGCCAAGATCGACGGCTGCAACGACATCGGCATCCTGGTCCGCATCGTGCTGCCGCTATCCAAGGCGGTGCTGGCCTCCGTAGGACTGTTCTACGCGGTGGGCTATTGGAACACCTTCATGCAGGCGGTGCTGTTCGTGGACGATTATGCGAAGTGGCCCATCCAGGTGCTGCTGCGCCAGATCGTCATCATGGCGGCAGGCCTGTCCTCCAATCCGGAGATGATGACGCAGGATTATGTCCCGCCTCCGGAGCAGACTATCAAGATGGCAGTCATCGTCGTAGCGACGGTTCCGGTGCTGGCGGTGTATCCGTTCCTGCAGAAGCATTTTGCCAAGGGAGCGCTGCTCGGGTCCATCAAAGGCTAGATCACAATATGGTATAATCATTTCTATTAGGGGGATATCCAGATGACATTTCTTATACCCAACCGTAAAAAGATGCTGGCAGTAACCATCACCACCCTGGTGGCAGGAACCCTCGCCGGCTGCGGCGGCGGAACGGACTCTTCGGCAGGGGGCGCCTCCGCGCAGCCCCAAGCCAGCCAAGGCGCAGCCACAGCGGCTGCCGACAGCGGCAAGAAGCTGGAGCTCTCCATGCTGGCCCTGCTCTACGGCGCCAACCCGCCGACGGATACGGTGCTAAAGCTGGTGGAGGAGAAGACGAACAGCAAGATCGATTTTACCTGGGTGCCGGCCAACGTCTATACGGATAAGCTGACCACGGCCATCGCGGCCAACACGCTGCCGAAGATCGTCCAGGTCCCCAACACCGAGATGAAAAACACCGCCGTCGTCAACGCCATCCGCTCCGGCATGTTCTGGGAGGTCGGTCCCTATCTGAAGGACTACCCCAACCTGACAAAATATATGGACCCTAAGATTCTGGAGTCCACCAAGTATTACGGCAAGCTGTACAGCCTCTTCTACGAGATCGACATCTCCCGCCAGGGCACCCAATACCGGAAGGACTGGCTCGACAAGCTGGGGCTGAAGGAGCCGACCAACCTGAACGAGCTGTACGAGGTGCTGAAGGCGTTCACCTATAACGACCCGGACGGCAATGGAGTGGCCGACACCTACGGGGCGGTGGACCGGAACGAGCTGCCATACAGCGCCTTCAAGGAAATCGCCATGTGGCACGGGACGCCTCATGAGTGGGGCATCGACGAGAGCGGCAAGCTGAAGCCGGACTTCATGTACAAGGAGTATATGGATGCCTTGAAGTACATGAAGAAGCTGTATGACGAGAAGCTGATCAACCAGGACTTCACCGTTACCAGTCCGGCCCAACAGGAGGAGAAATTCCTGAACGGCAAGGGAGGCATGATGCTCGGGAATATCTTCGCACGGCAGGAGAAGCTGACGAAGATCAACCCGAACGGCAAGATCGGCATCTTCAACCGCATCGAAGGGCCTAAGGGCTACCGCAACTGGGGCGGCACAGGGCTGGCGAGCCTGTACCTGTTCCCGAAGACCAGCGTGAAGACCGAGGCGGAGCTGAAGCAGATTCTGGGCTTCTTCGACAAGCTGCTGGTGCCGGAGACATACAACCTGCTGGGCTTGGGCATCGAGGGACGCCACTACAAGAAGGTGGATGACGCCACCATGGAGTTCCTGCCGGAGGCGACAGATCTGAAGACCAACGAGGTCAATCCGCTGTCCAACGTGCTGCACTTCGCAAACTTCAACTTCCTGAAGCAGAAGCAGACTGATCCGGTGTGGGCCGAGGTGCTGGACGCCATCGCCGACAACAAGAGCATCGCAGTCATGAACCCGGCCGCCTCTCTCCTGTCTCCGACTCAAGCGGAGAAGGGGACGGAGCTGCAGAAGATCATCACCGACGCCACGTACAAATTCATCCTCGGCACCATCAATGAGGACGGCTTCAACAAGGAGGTCGACAAGTGGCGCAAGGGCGGCGGCGACAAGATCATCGAGGAGCTGAACGAGCAATATAAAGCGAGCAAGTAAGCGCCCGCTGGGGAGTCCGTGTGAAGCGGGCTCCCCTTGGTGCGTGGCGGGCAAGCAGCTGGGTGGAGGGCAAGTGGGCGGGCACGAGGAGGGCAATCGGCGGCAGAATTGCCGCTGGCTGTCCCGGTGGCCAGCCGGAGAGGCGAACGAGCGGCAAATATGCCGCTGGTGGAGGGAAGGCCGAGTAGGCGGGCGCGCGTGGGGGCAATCGGCGGCAGAATTGCCGCTGGCTGTCCCGGCGCCCAGCCGTAGGCGCGAACGAGCGGCAAATATGCCGCTGGTGGACGGCGAGGCCGAGTGGGCGGGCGCGAGGAGGGCAATCGGCGGCAGAATTGCCGCTGGCTGTCCTGGCGCTTGGCCGTAGGCGCGAACGAGCGGCAAATATGCCGCTGGTGGACGGCGAGGCTGAGTGGGCGGGCGTGAGGAGGGCCATCGGCGGCAGAATTGCCGCTGGCTGTCCCGGCGCCCAGCCGTAGGCACGAAAGAGCGGCAAATATGCCGCTGGTGGACGGCGAGGCCGAGTGGGCGGGCGCGAGGAGGGCAATCGGCGGCAGAATTGCCGCTGGCTGTCCTGGCGCTTGGCCGTAGGCGCGAACGAGCGG